>DATAMF010000129.1:0-4304 GCA_036260665.1 Aggregatilineaceae bacterium
TCGTGGCACTGCTGGCTTTCGGCACCCTCGGTGTAGCTTTGCGGTCATTCAGCGCTTTGGCTACCGGAAAACTATCCAAAGAAGATCCGCGCGAAGCTGAGGCCGCTCGTTTGCGCGCTACCCGTGAACGCGCCAGCGCTCTGTACGAGATGGCGAATACCCTTAGCGCAACTCTCGACTGGCGGCTTATTCTCGATGCGGCGCAGGACATTGGCCTGCTGGCGTTGCGTGAACTCGGCGCGGAATCGAAACTGGTTAGCGTCGTCCTATTGTTTCAGGGTAAAGATAACAAACTTCGTGTGGTGACGTCTCGTCGTCTGACACGCGCCGATCAACAGGTTGCGGTAACTGGACGGCGCGGAGTTTTAGGCTTGGCACTCAAGCAGGCCGAGCCGGTATTCGCCGGAGATGCCGCGCGCGATCCCGAACTCCGTTATTTCGTCGCTTTCCAGGAAACCAAGTCCGTACTGGCGATCCCGCTGCGCGCGGGTTTCGAAAATTATGGAGTGCTCGTCTTCGGCAGTGACCAACCGCTGGCCTTCACCGATGACCATGTGGAACTGATGTCCGCCATCGGCACCCAGGCCACGATTCAGCTTCAGAATGCGGTCCTGTACCAGAATCTTGTCAACGAGAAAGAGCGGATCGTCGAAGTCGAAGAAGACGCGCGTAAGAAACTGGCCCGCGATCTGCACGACGGCCCGACGCAAAGCGTCGCCGCGATTGCCATGCGTGTGAATTACATCCGCCGCCTGCTCGAACGCCAACCGCAGCAGGCCACTGAAGAACTCTGGAAAGTCGAAGAACTCGCCCGCCGCACCACCAAAGAAATCCGCCACATGCTCTTTACCCTGCGCCCCCTGGTACTGGAATCGCAGGGTTTGCTGGCGGCCCTCGCGCAGTTGGTCGAAAAGATGAAGGATACCCATAACCTGGATGTCATCCTGAAAGGCCAACCGGGCGTTGAAGAGTATCTCGATACCCATGCCCAGGGCGTCCTCTTTTACATTGTTGAAGAAGCGGTCAACAATGCGCGTAAACATGCCCAGGCGGAACACATCTGGACCCGCATCTACCGCCGTGAGGGGTATGTGGTGGTTGAGATTGAGGATGATGGCGTGGGCTTTGACGTGGGAGCCGTCAACACCAACTATGAACAGCGCGGCAGTCTCGGTATGGTCAACATGCGCGAGCGCGCCGAATTAGTGGAAGGCACGCTGCGGATTCAAAGTGCGAAGGGGCGCGGCACCAAAATCACTATCCTGGTCCCCATTCAACCGGCCAGCGGACCGGGTGCGGGAACGGGCGAAGCCGCCGCCAAACGGGATGCTCCACCGCCCTTGCATCTGCAAAGCCAAAAATCGAACGGGGACGCCAGCAGTACGACGCCGCCACCCACCGAATAAGACCATACTCGCGTGAAAACCACGCGAGTATGCTTGGGTACGGTCTTAGACCACCCCGGTAATTGCCAGCAAGAGCAGCATTGCCATCAGTGCGCTCGCCAACATCACCATATTGCGCAGGTCTTTTATCACATACGCGTATTCTTCGCGCAAATTGGCCTCGCGTTTGACGCGCACTACTTTTTTGGTTCCCACCGCCGCCATTTCAGAGGTGGCTGTTGTTGAGGTGACTTCGGCAGTGCCGCCGCCATAAAGTTCCTTGCGCGCGCGTTCCAGCGTCGCCTGAGGAATATTCGGTCTGGTTGTCTTTTTAGCCATAACTGGCCGTCTCCTTATTCAACTAATTCCGCAATAACTACCATTCGTTGATTATCCACCCGATACGGGTGACAGGTGATCAGCGTCACAATCGGTTGGCCCGTTTGATTCAACACGTCGGTGTACGTCGGTTCTACCACCTGTTTGTCGCTCACGACATAAGTATACCAGCGTCCATTGCTGGCTTGAACCCTCACTTCGTCGCCCGGTTCTAATTCCTGAATCCGCTTAAACGGCTCCCCATAAATATCATTGTGCGCCGTCAATACCATGTTGCCGGTGTCGCCGGGATTGATCCCGTTCGCATAATGGCCCACACCCTTTTGCAGCGTGTACCAGTCATCCCCTTCATAAATGGAGAGGTACGCGCCGATCTTTGGTATATCAATCGTCACCGGGCTGGCGCTGGATGCAGTGACCACTTGCGCTTGCGGCGCGGCGAGCTGCGCCACAGCCGCTGGTCGCACGCTGGATGGAAGTTCATCCACGTTAAACGCCCACACACCGTTATTTTCAACAGGCGAATAGTGTCCACCCGGCAGCACATAATCCGACAGGGCGACGCGCAGTTCGGGCGCGGGGGTTGGGGTAGGGGGTGGCGGCGGTTTGATCGATTCGGCCCGTTTATCCAGTTCTTCAATCGCGCGGTTTTCATCAATTAAATAATATCCGCCCACGATCAGCACGGCGACCAGCCCCAGCACCGCCAGCACTTCGACGCCCAAGAGCATTCGGTCCCAGCCCTGGCGTTGTTTGACGCGCGGGCCAACCGGAGCCGAGGGCGCGGCAGCTTTGCGCGGGCGAGGTTTGATTTCCTCGTCCTCATCATCTTCAAAGCGCGGAATCTCGTCCGTTAAATCATACGTCACGGGCGGTTCAACCGGCGGAAGATGTTCGGCGGCTTCATGCTGTTGAGGAATAAGAACAGGCTCGGGTTCACTGACGTCAACCATGGGCGCGATACGCCCTCGGTGTTCAGTCCGCCGCGCGAAATCCTGGCGAAATTCGCGTTTGCGAACAACGAGAATCCGCTCCAATTCTTCGATGGAAAGTTCATCAACGGGCCGTTTGTCGCGCATAATCCCCACTCATGACTGCTTGTGTGCCACAGCAAACACCTCGCGCTCAAAGAACCACCGCATCGGCGGCCAGTGAAACAAGGCGTATCGCATCCCTGCCAGCACTGCATTTTCCTGCCGGTGCTGTGGCGGTGAATCGAGCCATACCTGACTGTCAAACCCGGCTGTTTTTAAAACGCGGCGCATGCTGAACATCGACTGTTCATTCACATGCACATCCTGGTTATGCTCCACCAAAAATTGTCGCGGATTCGCCGGATACTGTTCGCCCTGGCCGAGCAGTTGTCGAAAGCGCCGCACAAACGGATAGGCGTAGCGGTCATACCAGCTATTCGGTGCGGTATGGACGATCAGCCGTCCATCATCTTTCAGCACCCGCCGCACTTCCAGCAGCGCCGCGTGGAGTTCCCAGGGGTGCAGGTGCTCCACAATGTCGAACATCAACACTCGATCAAACGCCTTGGCCGGATAGGGAAAATACTTAGCATCGGCCTGGACTAAGGCCATCATTCCTTCAGCCCCGTTTTCACGCACCAGAATATCCCGCGACAGTTTGATCGCGGCCCGCGCATAATCAAATCCATAGGCGTCCGCACCCAGTCGAGCGCAGTGCCGCACAATCTCCCCACGCCCACACGCCACATCCAGCACTTTCATGCCGCGTTCGACGCGGGCAACTTCAAACGCCTGTTTTAAGCGCCGTGACAGGTTTTCCCCATCGCTGGCGATAAAATCCTCATACCCTTCACACGCGGTTAAAAAATACTCTTCGGTGTAGAGATCAGATGATAACGGTTTCGGTTGTTTGTCAGTCAAGCCGGTACCTCGGTTGCGTTCGCGAAAGTGTGCGGCGTCATTATAACAAACCGCCATAACCCCGCGCCACTCTCTGCCTATTGTGAAAATTTACGCTATAATCACGGCATGGTCACGTTTTAGGCCGATCCAAGAAAATAATTCCCCACATCCTGTAGGTTTGACTCCCCTTCCCGCAGAGAAGGGCAAGGGAGGATGGGGTAAAGAAAATAGTGGCGCAGCCTTATCGGCTGCGTTTGGAGCCGCGCTCGTTTTTTTCCGTTGCTTTCTCGGCGGAGATAGGGGCGTATCGCCATACGCCCCGCTGTAATACCTCCCTCATTCACCATCCAAGTTAGTCATCCAAGTTCACCATCGAAAGACTATACGCTTTCGAACACCTGTGCTATCCTGTAATCAAACGCGGTCGCACTTTTCAAAACTCATAACTCAAAAGCGGGGGGATCATCTGGAAGATCAACAAACTTCCCCGTCTCGCGACGCGAAATGGCCTTTCACGACGCGAGTTTTTTCCCTCAAACGGGGTCAAAGGGGGAGGGGTTTACCCGCTGTTGACACAGAATGGCACTTCCTGCCAAGATCTCCCCCCTTCTCAGCAGGGTTTTCCCCTCAAAACAATAAAAATAGGGGGGTCAAAGGGGGGGGGGGGATCACTCAGAAGTTCGACAAAATGGCTCTTTTGCAC
>DATAMF010000136.1:0-8692 GCA_036260665.1 Aggregatilineaceae bacterium
ATCGTCATTCCATTGTAATCGTTGTTAATCGCGATAGCGGTCCAAACCACCGCGAGCAGCGCCGCCGTCAGGCCCATGAAATTGAACGTCAAAATATCGCGCAGCACGCGCGCGTTCACCTGCGTGAGTCCCTCGGCTGTCGTGTCGAGATGCCCTTCCAGCCAGACCCCTTCGGGCCACCGGGCCGCAGACGGTGCGCTCCGGGGGATTAATTCCACCCGAAAATCATACTCCCCGGTCCACACATCCATTTCTAAGTGCTCAAACGGCGAGCGCCCCGCCCGGAGATGCTCGATACAGTCCTCAATGGTCAGCGGCGTCAGAAACTCCACCTGACGCAGTGCCATGCCGCGTTTCCGCTTGCTCAGTGGGTTGTGCTTCTGGTCGTTCTTCCGACTGCTCCGCCCCGCCATACGATCTCACTCTCTGCCCTTCGATGATATACAGTTTCCGCCGCAGCCACCGCGAGACATCGTCCGTAAAAAAGCGCAGCGCCCGCCAGCGCAGCCAGCCCAACGCCAGAAAAAAAAGGAACAGCGGGATCATCACCACCACCCCGCGCACCCCATTACGCAAAAACACCAGCCCCAGCAACAGGTAAAACACAATGAACAGGAGCATGCCTTCGATCACAACCTGATTTTCGACATCCGTCTTGATCGTGCCATGCACGTGCGTCCCGCCGTCCGGTGTCGTATCCAACTGCCCTTCCAACCGGATCGGCTTAATCGCGCCGGAAAAGTGCCGCTCGATCACAAACTGGTCATTCGAGCGTACAATCGTCTTCTGTTCGATAGATGTCAGCAGACCGCCCGGCCCCGGCGCATATAATTTCACGCTGCGGCCCACCAGTTCGCGGCACTCTTCGATAGGCATCACCGTGACAAAATCCGCCGTATGCGATGCTGGTTTTCGCTTATTGCCCATGTGTTATCTTCTGGCTCCCCGCCCCAGGTCCGACAGGTGCAGATCGCCTTGCGCCGTTTTTGCCAGCGCGCTTTCGTACAACTGGATATACTGCTGCGTCGGCTTATTCCAGCTAAAATCCTGCCGCATGGCGCGTTCCTGCATCCGCTCGAAAGCATCCCGCCGCTGCTTGTAAACATCCATCGCCCACTTCAGCGTCAACCGCACCGCGTCCGGCTCCTCGAACAGGAACATGAACCCGGTGCCCTGATCGCCGCCATCGTAATTATGCACCGTGTCCACCAGGCCGCCCGTTTCCCGCACCACTGGCAGCGCCCCGTAGCGCATCGCCATCATCTGCGTCAGCCCGCACGGTTCGTAGCGGCTCGGCACCAGCATCAGATCGCACCCGGCGTACATCCGCTGCGCCAGCGCGACATTGAAGCCGATGAACACCTTCGCCTTCCAGCCGAAATCCCATTCGAGCTTGCGCATTTCCTGCTCGACTTCCGGTTCCCCGGTCCCCAGCACAATCAACTGCGCGTCCGTCTCTGCCAGCAGGCGGCGCAGCCCCGGCGCGGCGAAATCCATGCCCTTCTGCGCCACCAACCGGCTGACAATCCCGATCAGCGGCGTGTTCGGGTTGGGGTCCATCCCAAATTCCTCTTGCAGGGCGCGCTTATTTTTGGGGCGTTCCGTGCGGAAATTCGTCACATCGTAGCGGTAGGGAAGATGTGAATCGGTTGCGGGATTATTTTTCTCCAGATCGATCCCGTTCAGGATGCCCGAAAAATCGCTGTCCCGCGCCCAGATCAGCCCTTCCAGCCCTTCGCCAAAGCGCGGATAGTGCAGTTCCGTCGCGTGGCGCGGGCTGACTGTGTTCAGCTTGTGCGCGTAGGCAATCCCCATCCCCAGCAGATTATCCGTCTTGTCCTGGTAGATCAGATTCGGCTCATGCCGCCCCGGTACGCCCGCCATCCACAAAAAGCCGCCCGCTTCCCAGCCCTGGTAGCTCATATTGTGGATCGTCAGCACGCTCGCGACTTGATCCCAGCCCGGCTGGTAGCGCGCCTCGTGCAGCAGAAACGGCACCAGCCCCGTGTGCCAATCGTGCGTGTGCAGCACATCCGGGAACCAGCCTTCACGCTGGCCCATCTCCCAGGCGAAGGCCATTGCCGCCTGCCCGAAAAAAACGAAGCGCTCTCGGTCCCAGTTCACATCCGTGTAGATATATTCGCCCGCGCCGAAAAACGGCCAACTTTCGAGGAAATACACCGGGATTCCGTCCTGCTCCGTCATGTGAACATACACATCCGCCGTGCCGGATCGCCGCGCAAACTGGAACTTGGTCAGATATTGCAGGCGCTGCCCGAACTGCGCCTTGACCGGACCATACAGCGGCAGCAGCACGCGCGCGTCGATCTCTTTTTGGCGCAGCGCGCGCGGCAGACTGCCGACGACATCACCCAGCCCGCCCGTCTTCGCAAAGGGAGCCATCTCAGCCGAAATGAAGAGTACGCGCATCCTCGACTTCTCCTTGATCAACCGGGGCGCGGTGCGCCCGCCCTGACCGCCATTATAGACGGATTCGGCGCGGGACCGAAACTCCGTGGCCGAGGCCTGCTTTTTGGGATACCATCCAAATTCAAACCGGGCGCAGGTAAGAATGGGGTTAAAGTAGGTTACTTTTTTAACTTACTTTGGGATAAAAGTAGGCTACTTTGGGATAATTTGCGGGATAAAGTAGGCTAAATGGGGTGCGGATTCAGCTAAATTGGGGGCGATTCGGGCTAAATAGCGCCCTGCCGCGCCGGGTTTTCGGCATCGTCGGCCCAGCAGCCGGGGTTGAACTCGATATAGCGGCGAATCTCGGCCAGATCGTGTTCATCACGGATGATATGTTCATAATAATTCCGCTGCCAGAAGGATGCACCCGGTGTTTGGCGTAACAGGTTAATCTGTTTAGTGGTCGCGCCTTTGAAACCCCGAATGATAGCGCCGAGGGTTTGCGAGGGCGACTGAAGGGATTGTGTGGTGTCGGGCGCGTGTTGTAGGGGCGTATTGCAATACGCCCCTACGTCTGTTAGCAGCAGAACGGCGTGGAAATGATTGGGCATGATCACATAGGCGTCCAATTCAACCTGGGGGCAGATGGTAGGCGTGCGCAGCCATTCGCGCTCCACGATTTGCCCAAGCGCGCTCAGGCGCATCTCCCCACCCACCACCTCGCCCAGCCAGCAGGCGCGCCCAACCGTACAGATCGTCACAAAATACGCGCCCGCCTGGGCATAATCATAGGGTTGCAGGCGGATCGAGCGGCGGTGGTGAATTTCGGGATGATCGGGCATGATCAAACTGGGTACGCCCGGCAGGAATATTCCCACCGGGCGCGGTCCCTACATCATCATATTGAAGCTCTTGACGTCGGGGTGTTCAAACAGCTTATCCGTCATCAACTGGTGCTGCTTCGGCCTGCCGAAGGTATACCATGTACAGACCATGTCGCCGCCCGTTTTGACGCGTTTCCGGTCCACAATATGCAGCCCGCATTCGCCGAACAGCGCCTCCAGTTCCGCGAAGTGCTGCTGCGAAGGGGCGGCCACCACGTGATAGGTGCGGAAGTCACGCACATTATCAATCCAGCGCTCCACCGTCGGAAATAACATCAGCACCAGCAGCACAACCACCGTCGAAATGCCCACATACACATAGTAGCCGCCGCCAATGCCCATCCCCAGCGCCGCCGCCAACCAGATCGTCGCGGCAGTCGTCAGCCCAGCGACGTGCCCGCCCGCATCCCGCATGATCGCGCCCGCGCCCAAAAAGCCCACTCCGGTCACGATCTGCGCCGCGATCCGCGCTTCATCGCCGCCTTCACCCAAATACTGCGAAAAGATGGTGAACAGCGTTGCACCGACACAGATAAAAATGATGGTACGGAATCCGGCGGATTTGTCGCGGAATTCGCGTTCCGCGCCGATCAGACCGCCCACGCCCACCGCCATCAGCAGTTTGAACAGATCACTGTATTCCATGGTTATTTCGCCGCCCACCAGCGGTAATCAATATTCGGGAAGAGCCGGTCTTTTTCCCATAGACTCGCCGCCAACGCGCCATCCGGCGAGCCGCTGTCGAGGCTGTCCGCCAGCGAGAGGAACCGTTCCAGGTGCTGGCTGAACCGCTGGACCGCGTACTGCCGCGCCTGCCCCGTCGTGACCAGAAACGGCCAGTCGGAACTTTCGAGCAGCAGCAGTTCACGCGCTGCCTGGTTCAGCACCCCGCGCAGTTCGTCATCCCCGTAGCGATCAAAGTATTTCGCCGCCAGCGCTTCCATTCGGCGCTCCGCATCGTGGATCGGCTCCCACATCCAGTGCGTATCGTTGTTGTCCCAGGTGAAATGTGTCCCGCCCGCGCCCCAGCTCCCTTCCGGCAGATGGATCACCTGCTGCGGCTGGTGTTCCTCCACATACTCGCTGGCGGTGGTCAGATCGACGATTTCGCTTTGTGACAATAAACGCAGCACCTGTTTCAGCCAGTCTACGCCCTCGAACCACCAGTGACCGAATAGTTCGGTGTCATAATTCGACGCAATGATCCCGTAGCCGAGGCCGTTATCCCACTGCGATTGCAGGATGCGTTCCACCACCGCGACATAATCCTGGGCGTGCATACGGACCTTGTGTTCGGCCCAATCCGGGTGATAAAAATCCTTGCTGCCAAGATCAACCTTCGCGCCCGTCACGCGCCAGTATTGCAGGCCGCTCACGCCGTCCTTGCGATGAAATTCGCGGTAATCAAAATCACCGGGATACCCCCAATCCGCCGACCAGACGCGCTGCCCGGTTTCGTTGTTGCGCCCGATCACCGCTACGCCGCTGTGCTGTTCCGCCCCGACACCCGATGTCGTATCGCTGACGTAGTACGCGCGGAAGGTCGTCAGTTCGTGCGCGGGCGTCGGCGCTTTGGTCATCGGGATCAGATAGCGGCGTTTGATCTCGCCATACGGTCCTATCGCCTCACCCGCCGCGACGCCAACCGGCGCGCCGCCTGTGATCAGGTGCGTCTCGCTGAAGAACACCTTGATCCCCTCGCGCGCCAGGAAATATTCGATGCCGGGGCGAATCTGCGATCCCTCGTAGTACGCCGGACGGTAAGCGCATTCGGGGAGCCAGATGCCGCGCGGGGCACGTTTGAAGAAACGCTTGTAGCTCTCCACCCCGGTATGAATCTGCGCCCGCACCGAACTATCGCGCCCCAGCAGCGGCAGATAACCGTGTGTCGCGGCGCTCGTCGTGATCTCAATATAGCCCTCATCCTGCAACCGCTTGAACGCCCCGATCAGATCGCGGTTGTAGCGGCGGTCCAGCGCATTCTTAATTTTTTCGTAGTATTCCTGGTAGAAGCCCGCCAGATATTCAAGGTGTTCGTGCCCCACCCACCAGGGTTTTTCCTCTTCTTCCGCCTCTGCTGCGTCGTCGGATGCTTCGAGCGCGTCCGCGACGGCTTTACGATCTACGGGTGGGAGTTCACCTTCTTCCGCTTCTTCACGCGGCACACCGACGGATTCTTCCTCGCCCCGAAACCGCAGCACGTCCGCTTTGGCCCGCGCGATCTTGTCGTCCAGGTATTCGTCCAGGTGATCCAGCACATCCGGATCAGCTAACTGTTCGGCCAGCACGGGCGTGATCCCGATGGTGATCTTGTACTTCACGCCCTCATCCCGCAGATCATACAGGGCGTTCAACAGCGGGATATAGGTTTCACTCGCCGCCTCATGAATCCATTCTTCGCCGTGCGGCCAGCGCCCGGCCAGCCGCGCATAGGGGAGATGGCTGTGCAACACAAAGGTAAAGGCACCGATTGCGCTCATCAAACTATCCTCTCTTGGGCAAAAGACTGTTGCTCTCTACGTTCTCATTTTAACGGCAAGCGATCCGCGTGACAAAAGCGTCCCAAACTGATAACAGGCCCATCGAACCACCGCGCCAAGAAGCAGTTCGGGCGGGATCAGTCTCCCGTAAAAATTCGCGGTTATGGACCGTCCGATCTATCATGCGTCCAGTATAAAATCACCACCCGGAGACGCAATATGTCCACAGACTTGTATCCCCACTATCCGCAGGGAAAACTCGATCCGCAAACCGAAACCCTCCTCAGACAGCTTCAGAAATCCAGCGGAACACCGCTTGCCGCGCTGACACCGCAGCAGGCGCGCTCCGAATTTCTTGAAACAGCATGGCTCGGCACCCCACCTGATTCCGTCAGAGTCACTCGTCTGGACATTGACACGCCCGGCGGCACGCTGCCACTGCGCGTTTACCAACCCGAAGGGAACGCCCCCTACCCGATTCTGATCTTTTTTCACGGCGGCGGGTTCGTCCTGGGTTGTCTGGATGAATTCGAGCCATTCTGCAAATTTCTGGCAGCGGGCGCAGCCTGCCTCGTGGTCTCCGTCGGCTACCGGTTGGCCCCCGAACACAAACATCCCGCCGCTGTAGACGATGCGCTCACGGCCATCCAATGGATCGCGGCCCATGCTGCGGAATTGGGAGGCGATGCGACGCGTTTGGCAGTTGCCGGGGACAGTGCGGGGGGCAATCTGGCCGCTGTGACTTCGCTCCTTCTGCGCGACCAGGGGAACCGGCTTTTGCGCTATCAGGTCTTGATCTGCCCCTGGCTGAATCTTGCTGATCTGGATACCCCTTCTTACCACTATTTCGGAGAGGGATTGTGGTTGTCCCTGAAAGGAATCCAGTGGTATCGCCAGCACTATCTGCCAACGCTGGAACAGGTCTACAGCCCGGCAGTTTCCCCCGCCCTGGCCGATGATCTGAGCGGTCTGCCTCCGGCGCTCATCATCACCGCCGAATACGACGTGCTGCGCGACGAGGGCGCAGCCTACGCCCAGCGGCTCAGGCAGCATGGTGTGCCCGTCCAATACTCGCGCTATCCGGGGGTGCTGCATGATTTCGTCACCCTGCCCGGCCTCTTTGATCAGGCCTATCCCGCCATTGACGAGATTTGCGACGCACTGCGCGGCGCGTGGGGTTGATCATAACCCCATAACACAGGGGAAACGTATCTTTAGCGTAGTGGGTAGATCGGCACACGAGGGCTATTCTCCTGCCGTATAATAAGGAGAGTGTGTCATGCTGCGACGTATGATCTTCCTGTGGATATGTTTTTCCCTGCTGACCGTTCCGCTGTCCGCCCACGCCGAACCGCTGCCTCAGCAGGATTTTTCGATCTTCTATATGGCCGATTCTGAAACCGTGTGGCGCGTGGATGTCGTTCAGAACACCGCCGAAGTTTTGTTTTCAGTGAGCAGTATGCCCGATGAAACGGTGGACTCACTGTCCGATCTGGACAAAGATTATCTCCAGATTCTTCGCCAAGCGGCAGACGAGTCAGACCCCTTTTATGGCATGGGGGTCTTTTACCAAGAGGTGTTAGGTAAACGTGTCGCCGGGATTTGGGAGTTTTCCAATCAACGGCTTTTGATTGCGATTGCATACAGCCTATGCAATTTCTATGGCACAGGGACACCTCGGTGTGTCGGATACAACCGGTTTATTCTTCTCAACCTCAGCGATGACACATTTTCACCAGCCTTCACGATACAATTTCATCATCTATCCCCATTAACTCATCCTAATTTTCTCTATGAGGGTTTAGCCGATACAAAAGAGTGGGAGCTTGCGTTCAGACTCGACATAGAAAACCTAATTCCAAATCCGCAGCGAGATGCTGTAATTATCAAGTTTCGAAACGCCGGGCATTCGCTGAGCCATGATCGGTGGGTCTGGTTGATCGATATGGAAGTAGAAGATGGCTTCGAACAGTTTATGAATGCTGAGGGATTTACTTGGTCACCGGACGGTACAAGACTCGCATTTCGAAGTTGGGCGCATTGTCACAAACGATGGTACTACTGCGATGATCTAATCGTCATCCACACCAACCTGATGGACCTCACCGTTACAACCCCTGCACATAGTGAGCGCACTAGAGCTAGCTTAGGTGGATTTTTCTGGGCTGATTCGGACGTTTTTGTTTATTCTTATGGGATTGCAAGTTTGACAGACCGCCCCGGTGAGGGATCGGGACGCGTAGTTTATAACGTTAGCACAGGCGAAAGCAGCGTTTATGACGACGAGACATGGCCGGAAGATGTGACACACCCTCAATTCCGGCTCCTCACCCTGAATCTATTTGGCGAACGGTACGGCCATTCATTTTTTCTGTTTCCAGATGGCACAACCATAATCCCGAATATCGAAAGCGATTACAACGCCTATCGTGACTATATCGAAGAAATCACCGTCGATTTCGATCCGGCTCAGGCATTCGGAGAAAACACCCCCATTCTCTACATCGCGCCGTGCTATCTTCACGCGCCTTGCTAACAAACCGGGGCGCGTTCGCTGTGCCTCTTTCAATCAAAGGAGAACCTGTCATGCTGCGACGTGTGATCTTCCTGTGGATATGTTTTCCCCTGCTGGCCGTTCCGCTGCCCGCCCACACCGAACCAAGAGAACTCCCTCCGCCCTCGGTATTCTACATGGCCGATTACGAGTCAGTGTGGCGGATCGATATAAGCCAGAAAACCTACGAGCAGATTTTCTCGATTCAGAATCTCCCTGTTCAGACAGTCGATTCCCTGTCCGATATGGAACGGATTTACTTGAATGCCTTTCGAGAGCAGGCTGAAGAAGACGCGTTTAATTTTGGCGATTTTAACGACGAGAAATTACAAACCCGGCTGGATGGCATGTGGCAGTTGGCG
>DATAMF010000171.1:0-5754 GCA_036260665.1 Aggregatilineaceae bacterium
GTATTGTCCTGCTGCTCCCCTCCTCCAGATAACTGAAGCCCATGATCGTAGGCATCAAGATACCACAATTCCGCTTGGAACTCACGCGATACAAGCGCACGCCAATCGGCCATCGTCAGTGCTGTCAGCGCTTCCTGTTTACGGTGGTTGGCTTTGCGGAGTGCATCGCGCAAGGTGTTGGCGTAGAACTGTTTCCACTGCGAATGGGGTTTACCCCAGATAAAGTGTGGACAATTCAGAGTGGCCCAATAGGGTCTGAAATTCAGGCAAAACTCGCTCGTGTAACCGACTGACCAGGAAGAAATTTCAGGATAGCGGCGGTGCGGTGTATGGCTGATGGACGCCTTCTACAGGGGATTCGGAATTACCCACAGTTTCGCCGGGAATCACCACTGACCAGATTTCTGTGCGGGATGATACTCCATGTATCCTAAAACTTTCCCTGGATGACGAACGTAGCCAGGACAGCCCTCGTGTCAGGTCGGCGACTGTGCCCAGCACTAACGACTGAGTTGTCGGTTTGACCCCACGCTGGATCCACGGTTCCAGCAGTTTCAGGATGGGATACACAAGTAGCCAGAGTACGCGACCGATCAGGTGCATCATCATATCCTTTCAAGACAAAGCCCGGGCGCAAACCGGGCCAGTCTATAGCATGATGTACATTTCTGCCAGTTGGGTGTGTATGGCTGTCGCCAAATCGACAGGAGTTTTCGCCTGATTTCGAACAGATGCATGGTGTAGCCAGCACACCCCACAGCAGATATGTTATGTAGTTCCTCATGAGCGGGGCGCTCACCACAAAGGGGATGAAAATGGTATGCTAAGGGCATGGGGCACCACAGAAGTCGGTGTATTCGGCTGGTATCGCGAATCCGTTATGTAGTTGGACTGAGAACCTCAAGCGCACCAAAAGATGTCGCACCCGAGAGGGGAGCACGCAGGGGAGAGTCCTTTCAACGCGAGGTTCAAGGTGTCCCACTCATCGCTGGAAGAGAGCATCAAGGAGCGGCGAGGATGGACATACTCATTGAACGATGTGCAGGATTAGACGTTCACAAAAAGACAGTGGTGGTGTGCCTGATAGTGCCGGAGCGAGGCGGCCAGTGGCGCAAAGACATCCGCACCTATGGCGCCATGACGAAGGACCTGTTGGCGTTGAGTGACTGGCTGCGAAAAGCAAAGGTCACGCATGTCGCGATGGAGAGCACGGGCGTCTATTGGAAACCGGTCTTCAATGTCTTGGAAGCGGAGTTTGAAGTGCTGTTGGTCAATGCCAAGCACATCAAACATGTGCCGGGACACAAGACGGATGTCAAGGATGCCCAATGGATTGCGGAACTGCTGCAACATGGACTGCTCAAAGCCAGCTTCATTCCTCCTGCCCCGCAGCGTGCCTTGCGGGATTTGATCCGGTATCGGATTCAACTGATCCAGGAGCGTACCCGGGAAGTCAACCGCATCCAAAAAGTGTTGGAAGATGCGAACCTCAAGCTTGGATCAGTCGCTTCCAATGTGATGGGGGTCTCAGGGCGTGCCATGGTTCAGGCTATCATTGCAGGCTGTGAAGACCCCGCCGCCTTAGCGGCCCTGGCCAAGGGACAACTGCGCCGGAAACGCCCGCAGCTGAAACAAGCTCTGACCGGTCTGGTGCGCGATCATCACCGGCTGTTGTTGAAGCTTCATCTGGGTCATATCGACGATTTGAATGAGCGGATCGAGACCTTGAACGCGGAAATCGACCGCCTGATGCTTCCCATCAATGATGAACAGCAGTTGGAGCGCCTGGATGTTATTCCGGGGGTCGGACGCGAAGTCGCGCAAGTGATCCTGGCTGAACTCGGGACCGACATGAGCCGGTTTCCGACCGCTGCTCATGCCGCTTCGTGGGCCGGGCTGGCTCCGGGCAAAAATGAGAGCGCTGGACGCAACCAATCGGCCCGGATTGCACCCGGAAAACGGTTCCTCAAGGTCACGCTGGTTCAAGCCGCTCATGCCGCGGGATCCAGCCGCGATAACTATCTCTCCGCGCTCTATCGTCGCTTATCGGCGCGGCGTGGTCGCAAACGCGCTGCGATTGCTGTAGCGCGGACCATCTTGGTCATTGCTTATCACATGCTGCGCGATGGCACCGAGTATGTCGACCTGGGGGCTGACTATTTCGACCGGCGCAATGAACAGCAGGTTCAGCGCCACCTGGTGAAACGTCTGGAACATTTGGGCTTCAAAGTTTCTTTGGAGCCTCTCTCATCAGCTTAAACCTTCCCTGCATTTTCAGGGGAGCCATCACAGGCAGTTCGGAACTTCTCTCCCAAAGAATATATAAAAGTTGTATAAAAAGCTTGTTTTCGATTGAAAAATATACTATTCTAATATTATTTTAGCCGATAGATAAAGAGTTATTTTGGATATAAAAATAAAATATTTAAAATAAATCAATCTTATAATAAATTGTTCGGATACGACACCGTCTTTTATAAAGCAGGGGGCTTTTATGCGCGGCGTTTCCCGAGTAACATCCATTCTCGTTATTTTGTGTTGTCTCGCCTCTCTCGTGCCATTTTCCATCAGCTTTGCAGAACCACTACGCCAGGATGGCGACCCGAAGGAATTACACATCGTGGTCCATCCTCGTACTGGATTTTACACTTTTGTTGGCATCAACCCCGCTGCAGTAACTTCCCTACCAGAAGCGACCTTCAGCGGTGGGAATCCAAGCCAGGCGACCGCCTTTGCTGATATTAGCGGCTATGCGGCGGAGTTTGGGCTTAAAAATCCTGCACTCGAGCTCCAGATTGAACAACAGAACCAACTCGGCATAGGTGGGAAGGCCTTCCGCTACCAGCAGGTCTACCAGGGGATCCCGATCCTGGCGGGGGAAATCATCGCCAACTACAATTCCAGAGGTTTACTCGTGGCAATGGTCGGTGAAGTCTCTCCCAATACGGATCTCGAGGGGTTGTCCACAACACCGGTAGTAATTTCAGCCCAGGCAGCAGAAAATGCGCTCGAATACGTGGCAAAACTCACCAGGATGCCCGCCAGCGAATTATCAGCCAGCAATCCTGAACTATGGATCTATGATCCGCGACTGCTGACGCCAGAAGAAGCTCCACCCCACCTCGTGTGGCGGCTGGAAGTCACCTCGGGGCAGCTCCTGCCGATCAATTATCTCGTTTTGGTTAATGCTTCATTTGGTGGAATCAGCCTGACCTTTAATCAGATCGATACCTTCTGGGGAGATCAGTCGGAAGTGGGCAACCAAGCTGACATTGGACTGCCTGAAACGGGCAGGTCTGCTGGAGTGAATCCGCTCCTTCCCAATCACCCTAATCCCACTGGAGTAACCTATAACTCTCACTCGACATCGAGCTTGGGTGGGACAGGTTCCAGCACGATGGTCTGCAATACCCCGCCAACTGCCTTGATGGGGGCTGGATCATGTGATGGGACAGGCACGGCCAGTCGTGCCAACGCCGCCCACTACTTCGCTTACAACACGATCAATTATTACGACACGCATTTTCATCGTAACAGCATTGACGACGCGGGGATGAATCTGATTTCTAATGTTGAGTACCGCGAGTCTGCCGGCACAGCCTATGCAAATGCCTATTGGGATGGTACCCAAATGGTCTACGGGGATGCTGACTTCTATGCCGCCGATGACGTGGTCGGACATGAAATGTCGCATGGTATCACGGAGCATTCCTCCCAATTATTCTACTACTACGAATCGGGTGCGATTAACGAGATGTTCTCCGACATATTTGGAGAGTTCATCGATCAAGCCAATGGGATCAGCAGCACGGGAGGAACCGATACTCCAGGTCAAAAATGGCTCATGGGCGAGGATTTGGCAATAGGTGCGATGCGTAATATGGCCAATCCTCCGGCAGGCAATCCTGCCCAACCGGATCGCACACAAAGCACCCTTTACTATTCGGTCAACGAAGCCTACTTAGACCCTTACGGTGATAATGGCGGCGTACACTACAATTCAGGGGTGGGCAACAAAGCTGCCTATCTAATGGCCGAAGGAGGAAGTTTCAACGGCTATACGATCACCGCACTAGGGAACGACAAAACCGCCGCTATTTTTTACGAGACCAATACGACCCTGCTGACATCGGGGGCCGATTATACGATGCTGGGAGCCGCGTTGGTGCAGGCCTGTAACAATCTGCGCACCGGGACTAATCCGCTCGGAATCACTTCATCCGATTGTACCGAAGTGGACGAAGCGGTTCATGCCACCGAAATGCATCTTGATCCGGTTTCCGGTGTCGATTTTAGACCTCAGGCTACGGTCTGTCCAACCACAGGCGATGTGCCAAGTTATCTCTTCAATGACGACATCGAAGCCGGAATGGGCAACTTCACGTGGGGTACTCTAGTTAATACCAGTGGGATGCCCGCCGCCTACGCATGGCAGGAAACCTCGATGGTCGGGTTGGGGAGCTACGCGATCAGCGGTACACGCTCGCTGTTTGGGGTGAACCATCCTCGCCTGTACGGTACCAGTTTCAGCAGCGTTGTGTACGAATCCTATATCGCGATGACCAACGCCGTAACGCTGCCTGCCTCAAGCGCCTACTACCTCTATTTTAACCACAGTGTCGCCCTAGAAGTTGGCGGCAATTATGATGGGGCAGTCGTTGAATATTCGCTGGATGGCGGAACCTGGACCGATGCGCGACCACTTTTTCAAGCCGGGCGCGATTATTATGGGGTTATCAGCAGCAGTTTTGGAAATCCGCTGGGTGGCCGTAATGCGTTCACCCAGACCAGTCATGGTTATGTCTCGACCCGGTATAACCTGTCGTCGTTGGCGGGCCACACGGTGCGGTTCCGGTGGGTCTTGGGTGCTGATAATGCTGGATATGACCTGGGCTGGTTCTTGGATGACATCCAGATTTATTCCTGCACGCCCTCTGCGCCAGAGATTGTGGTCGAAGCACCCGGTCCAACGAATATCACCGACGGCGGCACGTACAATATGGGCACAACGACAGTAGGCACGCCTATCGTCCAGACAATCACGGTGCGCAACACGGGGACAGCGATGCTGAACTTGCTGACCAACCCGCCCACCTACTCGACGGGCTTCACGGCCAGCGCCTTTGGCTCCACGACTGTGGCGGCAGGCGGATCGACCACGTTCACGCTCACCTGCCCGGCTACGGATCCCGGATCGCCTGTTACAGGCACGATCTCTTTCAATAATAACGATAGCAACGAAAATCCCTTCAACTTTACCGTGAACTGTACGGTCACTGCCCCGGAGATCGTGGTCGAAGGCCCTGGCCCGGCGGCGATTACCGACGGCGGCACGTATGACCTGGGAACGACCACCGTCGGAACGTCTATCACGCAAACGATCACGGTCCGCAATACCGGGACGGCAGCGCTGACGCTCACCAACCCGCCCACCGTCGTCGGGGACTTCGCGGCAGGCGACTTCGGCGCAACGTCGGTAGCGGAAGGCGGCTCCACCACCTTCACGCTGACCTGTAGCGCGACGACGGCGGGATCGCCTGTTTCGGGATCGGTGTCTTTCGCCAACAATGACGGCGACGAGAACCCGTTCAACTTCACCGTGAACTGCACAATCGTCGCCGAATTGACCTGCGATAATATAACCACCGCCGCCAATCTAGACTCCTGTATCCAGTGGGCAAACAGCAACCCGGATGCGGATACGCTCAGCCTTGGCGATAACATCATACTCAGCGCAGAACTCACGCACATTAC
>DATAMF010000172.1:0-4090 GCA_036260665.1 Aggregatilineaceae bacterium
GCACACAGGGGTAAGAGGGGGGGGGGATCATTCAGAAGTTCAACAAACAGACCATTTTTCCCCACCGGTTCTCCCTCAAACAACGGCTCAAGGGGGGGTAACTTTTCAGACCAAGATCCACAAACGGACTCGTCTGAGGGAAAGACGATCAATCTTAGGTGAACCTTAGATCAAACTTAGGTCTGCCGAAAAAAGTTGGTAGGCTAAGCCTACCAACTGCTGGGAAATGAAACACGTTCAGGACTAGGCCTTTTCAGGAACGCCCAAAGCCTCCCGTAGCTCTGGCCCTTTATAAGGTTTGCCAAATAAGGGTGCCAATAAACAAATATCGAGCAGGCCCGCCATCAGGGGCAGAATACCTAAAATTCCAAAAATAACTCCCCCGACGGTGCTTTTAGAACCGAAAAAGGCAATAGACAGAGCGATGAAGACGAGAATGGCTCCGACAACAATGCGTGTGATCCGTCCATTGCGGCTTGCCATGAAACTCAACAATCCGTTCATGCCTTTCCCTCCTGACGTTCAACCCAAACGATATTTCCATCATACTACAATTTTGATGAAGGGCATGCGATCATTTTCACTCGTTTTTTATTAATATTTTGTCTACTCGCCGCCCATCCATATCCACCACCTCGATCCGCAGCCCGCGCCACGAAAAATAATCCCCCGCCGACGGCACGCGATCCAGTTGCTGCATCACCAACCCGCCCACCGTCTGATACCCGCCCCAGTCGTCATCGGCCTGCCGCTCGACTCCAATCTGTTCCAGCAGGTCATCAATCCCCAACAGGCCATCCACCAGCCACGATCCATCTTCCCGCTGCACCACCTGCGGCAGATCGCCGGGTTCCGGTATCTCGCCCACAATCGCTTCCAACAGATCATGTTCCGTAATTAACCCCTGAATGCCGCCGTGTTCATCGATCACCATCACCATCCGGCATTGTTTCAGCAGTTCCACAATCGCCGATGCCGGAGCCGATTCCGGCACATACAGCGGCTGGCGGACGCGTTTTTCCAGGTCCAACCCCTGCCCCGCAATCACCGGACTCAGCAAATCCTTACTTTCGATCACGCCGACCAGCTTATCCAGGCTGCCCCTGCCCACCGGAAAAGTCGAATGCCCCGACTCCGCGATCTTACGTCCCACCGCTTCAACTGAATCATCCACATCCAGCCACACAATTTCCGTATGCGGCGTCATCAGCCCCGCCGCCCGCCGTATATCCAGCCGCAGAATGCTTTCCACCATATCCTGTTCGGTTGCTTCAAACACGCCCGCTTCGGTCCCCTCTTCGATCATCAGCCGGATTTCCTCTTCCGTCACCGCCTGCGCCGCGTTCGCGCCCACACCGAGCAGCCGCACCACCCCGTTCGTCGAAGCGCTCAACAGCCGGACCAGCGGAAAAGTGAGGCGCGACAGCCGCTGCATCGGTCTGGCAACTCGGCTGGCGATCCCTTCCGGGTTTTGCAGCGCCAGCCGCTTCGGGACCAGTTCGCCCACCACCAGCGAACAATACGTGATTAGCATCACCACCAGCACAAAAGCCGCCGTTTCACCATACGGCGCGATCCACGCATTCAACTGCTGGCCGAGCACTTCACTCAGCGTCGCCCCGCCGAACGCCCCCGCCAGAATCCCCACCAGAGTAATCCCCACCTGCACCGTCGAGAGAAACTGATCCGGTTCTTCCACCAGTTCAAGCGCCGCCTGAGCACCTTTTTCCCCTTCGTTCGCCCGCTCCAAAAGCCGGGCGCGCCGCGCCGATACCACGGCCATCTCCGCCAGTGCAAACACGCTGTTGAGCAAAATCAGCCCCACCAAAATCAGAACTTCCACTGTGATCGCAGACATTTGTTTCTCACTCCTCCACTCACTCTATTATCTGCGGTCAACCCCTAAACTCCAACCAAAACCTAACCTATGTAGGCGCGCTGCTAACCGCTTTTTCGCTTGCCGCAAGTCTCCAATTGCGGGTATGATGAGTAGAAGCTACAGGCATGGGGGAAAAATTGGTTAAGCGCATTCTTTACATTGAAGACAATCCGAACGACCAACGTCTGGTCCAAAAAGTATTGACAACCCACGGCTACGACATCGTGATCGCGGAAGATGGCCCGCGCGGCCTCGACCTTGCCCGGCAAATTCGGCCCGATCTCATCCTGGTCGATGTCCAGATGCCAGGGCTGGATGGCCTTGCCACCGCCCGCTGCCTGCGCGAGATTCCCGAATGCGCCGCCACACCCATCGTCGCCCTGACCGCCCATGCCGAACGTTATTCGCGCCAACTTTATCTGGATGCCGGGTGTACCGACTATGAGCAAAAACAGGCCGGAATCAAGCCCATTTTAGCCTTGGTCCAGCGGTATCTGGATAAATAAATGGCTCACCGAAAGGATACTGGCAGTGAATAATGATCGCGAGCAACTCCTGAAGGCCCGCGAACTGATCGTCCAGAAGCAGTTCGACGCCGCCCGTGCCATTCTGAACACCCTGCCCCACAACGACACCGCCCGGACATGGCTCGCCAAACTCAACGAGATCGCGCCGCCGCCGATCCCCGATCCGTTTGCCAGTTCTGATCCGTTCGCCACTGCGGACCCCTTCGCCAGCAGTCGCCCTGCCGCGCCCGCTTCGCCTTTCGTCGGCCCCCGCCCCACAACAGCCTTGCCAGCCATAACCAATTCGGTCCCGGTGCTGGCCTATGCGCGGTATGGCATCGGCGCGATTGTGATTGTCGTCTCTATTTTTATGCTGGTGGGCTTCTTCGTTTTCCCCTGGCTCGATCTGGGTGAAATCGAAATTTTCGGCTTCAAGCTCAACGATCTGGCTGAAATGTCCGATGAGCTAGACACAGACTTCAACGAGGGCCAGCTCAAACTCACCCCGCTCGAAATCTGGATCGGCAACAACAACGGCGATCCGTTTTCGCTGAGCTTCGAGTCAATGGAACAGTCGCTCGGTACAGATACCAGTTCCGACTCAGAATCCACTTCTGATTATGTGCCCGTGGATACGCCCGGCGGTTTTGGCGATGTGCGCCCGCTGGACCGGCTGCTGATCCTCGTGCCCATCGGCGCGATTGTTCTGCTCTGGTTCGCCTGGATGTATCTTTCGCAGGCCATGAAATCCTTCACCGCCCTGACCTGCATGTCCATTCTGGCCCTGCTGCTGCTCATCTTCCCCTATGTCTGGCAGGAACTCACGCAAAATGACTGGGAAAATGCAGTTGAAGACAATATGACCACTGATACCGGCGAGATGGATGATTTTGGCCTGGGCGAAGGTCTGAGTTCGATGTATGTGGGCATTTTTAAACAGGCATTCAGCACCACCGAGCAGGTCTGGATGGCAGGCATCATTTTGGTAGTTTGTCTCGGCGGAGTCATTCTAGAGGCCGTTGGCAAGAATACCCAACGACCATCTTTTGCGTGATCAGTACGGTAAAGCGGAGACAACTATGAGACTTGGAGTAGGACTGGCGGTTGTGGTGACGGCGATTGTGATCCTCGTCGGGTTTGTGGCCCTCGATTGGATCGATGGGTATACCGCGCTTGATTTGCAGGAGAGCAAAACTATCGCGCTCACGGTAAACAGCATCACCTGGGACGACGCGGGCCAGACCTGGATCACCGCCAACGGCCTGGGCGATGACTATTCCCTGGATGCCGCGTTGAAGCCGACGCGTGACAGCCTGGGAACAGCCGCGCTGGAAATTCAGAATGATCGCGGGAAAAATGTGTTCACGACTGCCACGCTGGATCGTGGTCCCAACGACACCCGCCGCGTAGACCGTCTGCTGCTGCTCGTGCCGCTGGGCGCGATTATCCTCGGCTTGTTGGCGCTGTCCTATACCCTCGGTTGGATTGCGCCCGAACCCGCGCTGTTAGGCATGGTCATCATCGCATTTGTGCTGCTGGCGCTGCCTTTCCTCTGGGAACAGGTCAGCACCGCCAACTGGCACGCCGCCGTCGAGAATCAGTCCGATAGTAAACAATTCAATCAGGCTAACGTTCAGATAGTCGAAGATTTTGGTGCGGAGGTTTATGCCACCACCCTCCACAAAGTTTTCGCAGCCTTGGCGGT
>DATAMF010000173.1:0-3076 GCA_036260665.1 Aggregatilineaceae bacterium
TATGATGGCACGCGGCACGATCAGCATCATTGGCTGGCTGATTGTGGCGACGGTGATCATGGTCCTGATTGTATCGGTAATTGCGGTGCTCACGGGCAGCACCTCCGGCACAGATGGAGAGTCGCAAAGCCTGCTCAAAACGGTTTGGAACAGCCTGATGCATGCTCTGGATTCGGGCGCACTGGGTGGCGATGGCACGGATAACATCGGCTTTGTCGTGCTGATGATTGTCATGACGGCTTTCGGGATATTTGTATTAAGTATCCTGATCGGTATTCTGACAACCGCCATTGATGCAAAAATTGAGGATATGCGGAAGGGCCGTTCTTTTGTGGTAGAGCAGGGTCATACGGTGATCCTCGGCTGGTCGCCGCAGATCTTTTCGGTGATCTCCGAACTGGTCACTGCAAGCGAAAACCAGTCTTATTCGTGCATTGTGATTCTGGCGGAAAAAGATAAGGTCGAGATGGAAGACGCGATCCGCAGCCGGGTTGGACGCACCGGGCACACGCGAATCGTCTGCCGGACGGGCAGCCCTATTGACCTGACCGAGTTGGAAATTGTTAATCCCGATGGCGCGCGATCCATTATTATCCTTTCCGGGGAAGAACAAGACCCGGACGCCTATGTGATTAAGTGCCTGCTGGCCCTGACCAACGCACCGGGACGGACGCATATCTGCCCGATTGTGGCGGAAATTCGCAGCGCCGATAACCTGGAAGTGGCGCGCATGGTGGGACGCGATAAAGCGATCCTGCTGCCTGTCAGCGATTTGATTTCGCGCATCGCCGTGCAAACCTGTTTACAATCAGGATTGTCGGTAGTGTACATGGAACTGCTCGACTTTGGCGGCGACGAAATCTACTTTAAAGAAGAGCCGGGACTGGTTGGCAAAACACTGGGTGAAGCGCTGCTGGCTTATGAAACCTCCAGCGTGATCGGGCTGCGGCTGCATGATGGACAGGTGAAACTTAACCCGCCGCTGGATACGGTGATTCAGCGCGGCGATCAGGTGATCGCGATCAGCGCAGATGACGATACGATTGTTCTCTCTGGCAAAACCGATGTTGGAATCCGGCCTGAGATCATTGTCGCGCCCAATGGCAGACAAAAAGCGCCAGAACGAACGCTGATTTTGGGGTGGAACCAGCGCGGCACGGCGGTGATCTGCCAGCTTGATTTTTACGTTGCACCCGGATCAGAACTGACGATTGTTGCTGATATGGATGACCTGGAAACAGTGATCGCACAGGGATGCAGCGGGTTGCAAAATTTGCAGGTGCAGGTTTTACGAGGCAATACGACGCACCGCCGCACGCTGGACGAGCTTTCGATTCCGACTTATGACCATGTGATTACCCTGAGCAACGACGAACAGTCGATTCAGGAAGCGGACGCACACACGCTGGTAACGCTGCTCCACCTGCGCGATATCAGCGATAAGTCGGGCTGCAAGTTCTCTATTGTGAGCGAAATGCTGGATGTGCGGAATCGCGAGCTTGCCGAGATTACACGGGCAGATGACTTTATTGTCAGCGATAAATTGATCAGCCTGATGCTGTCGCAGGTATCGGAAAACCCGGAACTGCTGGCGGTTTTGATGGACCTGTTCGACCCAGACGGTTCGGAACTGTACCTGAAACCTGCTTCCGATTATGTGCAGCTGGGCGAAGCGTTACCTTTTTATACCGTTGTCCAGTCGGCCCGGCAGCGGCATGAGATCGCAGTCGGCTACCGCCTGGTGGCTGAAGCCGGCGATGTGAACCGGGCCTATGGCGTCCACGTCAACCCGAACAAGGCGCAGTCTGTGACGTTTGGTCCTGATGACAAGATTATTGTGTTGGCAGAAGAGTAGGTAGGGATATATACTTCTCGCGTTTTGCCTGCTGATGCAGAGGGCGAGTTGGGCGGGTTTGTTAACCCGCCCCTACAAGATTGGGCGCAGCAAGCAGTGCCCCTACAAAATCGGGCGCACCGTTTCTAATAGAGCGAGGGCTTTTTCATGAAAATTGTCATTTCCGGTTCTATTGCTTATGACTACCTGATGCGGTTCCCCGGACGATTCCGCGATCATTTAATTGAAGGGAAGTTGGACCGGATCAGCCTCAGCTTTCTGGTAGAAAACCTGACGCGCCAGCGCGGTGGTTCGGGTGCGAATATTGCCTATAACTGTGCTCTGCTGGGCATAGAGCCTTATCTGATGGCGACGGTGGGCAACGATTTCGCGGATTACGGCGCGTGGCTTAAAAGTAAGGGCGTAAACCTCGATGCTGTTCGCACCATTCCTGATATTCTCACCGCGTCATTCTTCGTCAATACCGATGTTGATAATAATCAGATTGGTTCGTTTTATACGGGGGCCATGGCGAATGCGAAGGGATATACCATCGCAGAAGCGCTAGATTTTACGCCGGACCTGATGACGATATCGCCAAACGATCCTACAGCGATGTCGGAACTGGTCGATGAGTGCGCGGAACGAAAGATTCCGTTCTTGTTTGATCCAAGCCAGCAGGTGATCTGGCTTGACGCTGATTTTATTTTGCACGGGACTGAAGGCTGCCAGATTTTGATTGTCAATGAGTACGAGTGGGAGATGATCGCCAAAAAGACCAGTCTCACCCGCGAACAACTGGTGCAGGACGGCAAAACACTGATCGTCACACATGGCGGCGAAGGCTCCCATATTTATGCTGAAGGGACCCACTACCATATCCCGATTTTCCCGGCGGCGGCGATTGTTGATCCTACCGGGGTAGGGGATGCATACCGGGCGGGACTGCTGCGTGGTATTGCCTGCGATTGCGGCTGGGAATTGAGCGGGCAGATCGGCGCACTGGCGGCGGCGTATGTGTTGGAACACATGGGACCGCAGAATCACAGCTACACCTTGCCCGAATTTGTGGCTCGTTTCCGCACTGTATTTGATGATCATGGCGCATTAGATGAATGGCTGGTGCCAGCAGAGGCAAAATGACTCCCTCGTTTGAGGTGCAGCGATTGACTGATCGGGCTGCGATCCGCGCTTTCTTGAACACTGATCGCGGCATGACCGCTTATGCGCTTGGTGATCTGG
>DATAMF010000179.1:0-3311 GCA_036260665.1 Aggregatilineaceae bacterium
GTTGTGCCCACCTGCTCCCCTGCCTGAATCGGTTCCCCGACAGCCGTTCCGACGTTATCTTCCTTTTCGATCACAAATACTTTTTTCATTCAGCCCGCCTCCTTCTATGCAAACTGCGGCAGATACTCTGCGAATTCCTTGAGAAAATCATCCAGAATCGCCCGCGCCGTGTCGATGTCGCCCACCATCGGGTCCAGCAGCAGTGCTTGCAGCGCCAGTTGCCGATCTCCCGTCGCCGCCGCATCCACCACCAGCGAACTGAGTTCGAGTTCTCGTCGGCACAATTCCGCGATTCCATCCGGTAGCGGCGGAAATCCCAGCCCCTGAATTCCAAACCCCGAAATGACTCCTGGCACTTCCACAATGGCATCTTCCGGCAGATTGGGAATCAACCCGCCGTTATTCGGGATATTCAACTGCTGCGCATAATAGTTATCGTTATAGGTGATCGCCTCAATCATCTCCGCGACAGGTTCTTCCAGGATGTTGAATTGCCACATATTCCGCAGTTTCTCAACCGGCGTTTCATCCGACAGAATCGACTTTGCCAGTTCCCACCGGCTCGCCCGCCGCCGCCGGTTGCCGTCCCAACTCTGGAGCTTGAGTTCATATTTTTCCCAGGGTTTTGTGGCCGGATTAGCAATGAACGGCAGAAATTCGCACAGATGGCTGTCGCCCGGCGTTGGCATCATCCCGAAAATCTCAAACATCTCGCGTGTCAGCGGTTCAAAGTTTCTCCGGTAGCCGTTCAGCCATTGCTGCCGCAGCGCCGGATATAAATCCTCGCCCGTTTCCTTATCCCGAATGTTATAAATCCACGAGAAGTGATTGATTCCCGCCGCTTTAATATCCATGCGTTCATATGCGGCCCGCGCCACCGGGATAAAATTCGGCAGGTTATCCGCGTCGGTATGCACATGAAACCCTTCCGGCACCTGAATTCCGTACCGTTCCGCCAGCACCGCGCCCGCCATCGCATAACCCCAGAGTAATTGATGGCACAGCCCCAACACTTTGATCCTGGTATAGCGGTGAACACCCAGCGTCAGCCGGATCAGCGGATTCACGAGGTTGAGATACCACGCCTCTGGACACAACTGTTCCATATCCCGCGCAATATCCAGAATCAGCGGCAGATTGCGGCAGGTGTGCGCCAATGATCCCGGTCCGCCATTTTCAGCATACGGTTGCCGCACCCCATGCCGCAGCGGAATCTGCCAGTCCATTTCCCAGACCGTTTCACGCGGTCCCACTTGCACCGATACCACCACAAAATCCGCGCCCGCCAGCACATCCCTGCGCTCGGTGGAGCACGAGATTTGCATCTGTGCATCCCACGCCTCGTTCATCTTATGCGCCAGCGCCGTCATCATGTTGAGTGCGGGTTCGTCCACATCCACCAGCGCCAGTTCCGCGCCGCGCAGTCGTGGCGCTCGTATCAGCGTCGCCATCGCGCCCAACCCAAAGATCGCGCTGCCAGCTCCTAGAATCACTATTTTGGGCGGCATGATTATCTCCGTTACTCGTATTGAGTCTGATCCCAAAAGTTTTGGAACTTCACCAATCCCGCATCGGTATAGGGATGTTCAAATGCTTCCTTGTAAACCGTGAATCCCGCCGTCACAATATCCGCTCCAGCTACCGCCGCGTCCGCAATTTGTCGGCCATTTCGCACTGCCGCCACCAGCACTTCCGTTTCAAACAGATAGTTATTGCGGATAGTGACAATCTCCTCGATCATCGTGCGCGTTTCCTCGGCATTCGCTTCTTTCCAGCCGATAAACGGCGACACATACGTTGCCCCCAGCCGCATCGCCTGAAGCGCCTGTACCACCGAAAAGACCAGCGTCAGGTTCACCCGAATCCCTTCCGCGCTCAGCACAGCTAATGCTTTGAATCCCGGTTCGGTTGCGGGCAGCTTGATGACAAAGTTCTCACTCAAATTCGCCAGCCGTTTTCCCTCATCCACCATCAGTTTATAGTCGGTCTGATGTGGATTGACCTCAACTGACACCGTTTTATCGGTGCCACCAAACAGACCGCCGATTTCGCGGATCACCGCCAGAAAGGGCTTGCCGGATGCCTGAACATGGCGCGGATTGGTTGTCACGCCATCAATATTCCACATCTCAAGCGCATAGCGGATTTCATCCACTATCGCGCTGTCCAGAAAGAACTTCATACGACACCTTCCCGTTTCTTTATTTCACTAACGAAATTAATTGACTCAAAAAAAGAGAGGCGTTGCTGCCTGCTCATTTTCCCCCGGATAGGTTAAGTACCATGAGCTTCATCTCGGTCATTTCTTCAATCGCATAGCGTGGCCCTTCGCGCCCAATGCCGGATCCCTTCACGCCGCCGTAAGGCATTTGATCGATTCGGAACGTGGATACATCGTTAATTTGCAGCCCACCGACTTCGATTGCTTCAAAAGCCTGCATGATCCGGTTCATGTCCTGCGTAAACACACCCGACTGCAACCCATAATCCGTGCTGTTCGCCAACCGGATCGCTTCATCAAAATCATCGTAGGCGCAAACCGTAATCACCGGAGCAAATATTTCTTCCCGGTTGACGCGCATATCCGGCGTAGTATCGGTCAGTACCGTCGGTTGGAACATTGTTCCCTTGCCTTGGCCGCCCATCACGATCTGTGCCCCCTGCTCAACCGCTTCCAGGACGGTCTGCATGGCACGGTGTGCCGCTTCTTCATGGATCATCGGCCCGACCACTGTATCATCCTCTCGCGGATCGCCCACCTTCAAAGCGCTGATCTTGTTAAGCAGTTTTGCCAGTGTTTCGTTATAGATCGGATGGTGCAGCATCACACGCTGAACAGAAATGCAGTTTTGCCCCGCATTCGTAAACCCGCCCATCGTGATCCGGCTCACCGCGTAATCAAGATTAGCATCCTCATGCACAATTGCTGCTGCGTTGCCGCCTAGCTCCAGGCCGATTCGTTTCCGCCCGCACACATTCTTGAGATGCCACCCCACTGCCGAACTGCCCGTAAACGAGAGAAATGCAATTCGAGGATCTTTTGCCAGTTGTTCCGCCTGGTCATCCCGGCAGACAATCAAGCTGAGTGCTTCCGCCGGATACCCTGCCGCCAGTGCCATTTCCGCCATGATGATGCTCGACAACGGTGTTTCGGGCGCAGGTTTCAGAATAAACGAATTCCCCGCCGCGATAGCCGGAGCCAGTTTATGCGAGCCAAGATTCAGCGGATAGTTAAAAGGTGTGATACCCAGCACCGGCCCCAGCGGGAACCGCCGCACAATCGCCTGTCGATTTTCGCCCGCCGCCGTCCA
>DATAMF010000182.1:0-1938 GCA_036260665.1 Aggregatilineaceae bacterium
CCGAAGTCAGCCGCGTGATGAAGAAGAGCCAAGCGGCAGTACGGATGCTGTTGAGTCGTGCCCTGGCGGACTTGAAAAAAGCATTGGAGGAAGTATGACCGATGCACTAAAGAATGACGAATTAGCGGATGAACTGTACACGTTGGTTCAACAAATCCAACCTAGTCCGACTTTTCTAGTAGAACTGGAAGAGCAGTTTAACCAGGAGAAAAAGCTGATGAGGAACAAATTCTCTCGTCTCGCGTGGATAAGTGTGATCGTCGCTGTGCTGCTCGGTGCGCTGGTGTTGTCGCCCACACTGCGAGGGTTGGCGCAGGATGTATGGCGCTTTTTTGTGCCTGGCGAAAGCGATACCCAAACCACAACTACGCATGCGCCACCCGAAAACCAATCGAATCTTATGTCACAGGATGTCGCAGCGGCACCGTTTGCGGTCTGGTATCCAGACGCTGTTCCCGGAGCCTATGTACTGGACCAGACTACCTATGATGCTAGTGGCTCCACGCTCATTTATGAGTGCAACGTGGAGGGATGGGGCTTTGCTATTCGGCAGCACCCTCTGTCTGATGAAGAACTGGCTACCGAACCGTATTTTTGACAGCGAGAGGTAGGAGCCAGCGCGAGTATCGAAAGCGTGAGCATTCATGATGTGACAGGAGAATATGTGCGCGGGGAATGGACGCCTGCCTCACCTCCTGACGGGACTGGCACACAAGAAATAGAACTGGTGTGGAATTCAACCGTTGATGTCCATCATTTAGCCTGGGTGGAAGATGGGTTTCTGTTTGAAGTATTTACCAGCCGTTGGTCGATGACTGAAGCCAACAATGGGCCTTGCGCCATGACTAAAGACGATTTTGTCGCCATCGCCCAAAGCTTGAAATAAGGGTAGAAAAGGGCCGGGGCGACAATCACCTCGGCCCACTTATTTAGCGGAGTTCTTTGCTGCTGTAGCCTAAAATACGGCGGGCGACGATCAGGGTGTTGATCTGGCCGGTGCCCTCGTAGATGTCGTTAATCTTCGCGTCACGCATCCACTTTTCGACCAGCCATTCGCGGCTGTAACCCAGCGGACCTAACATTTCGACGGCTTTTTGCGTCACCCAGGTGACGGCTTTGCCCGCTTTGGCTTTCGCCATCGACGCTTCGAGGTTGTTCGGCTGACCGTGATCGAGCATGCTGGCGGCGCGCAGGGTGAGCAGCCACGCGGCTTTGATCTGCGCTTCCATTTCCAATACATCGCGCTGGATGGCAGTCAGTTCGTGGTAGGGTTTGTCGTAGGGAATCTCGATTCCGGCTTCGGATAACTTCTCCTTGACGAATTCCAGGGCGGCGCGCCCGACACCCATCGCGCTGGCGGCGATCAGCGGGCGGCTGGCGTCGAAGGTTGCCATCGCGCCTTTGAAACCCTGGCGCACGTCCGCCGATCCGAGCAGGTTTTCATAGGGGAGGCGGGCGTTGTTAAAGACGATGCTCACCGTGTCGCTGGCCCGGATGCCGTGTTTGATTTCGGCTTTGGCGACGGATACGCCGGGCGTACCGGCTTCGACTACAAAAGGCTTCATCCCGGCGCGCCCTGCGGAACGATCCACCGTCGCCCAGACGACGACGATTCCGTTCGACTCATTCAGGGCCAAACCGCCGTTGGTGCAGAAGATTTTTTCGCCGTTCAGAATCCATTCGTTCGTTTCCGGATCGAGGGTGGCGGTGGTGGTGATGGCGGACGTGTCCGAGCCTGCGCCGGGTTCGGTCATCGCCATTGCGCCCCAGACGGGCTGATCACCTTCGGCAAAACGACGCAAAAAGCGCTCTTTCTGTTCGGGGGTGCCAACGGCTTCGATGGCCGCACCCGCCAACAGCGCCATCGGCATACACAACATCTGGCCGACATCGCCCCAACTGAGCGTTTCAAAGGTGTAAACCATGTTCAGATTCAGG
>DATAMF010000191.1:0-1757 GCA_036260665.1 Aggregatilineaceae bacterium
ATCCAGCGAGCTGATCACGCGGATGTGTTTCGCGTTCAGCTTTTCGCCTTCAAATGTACCTTCAGCCACGATCAGATCGCCGCTGCGGGGTTCGCCCAGGATCATACCCTGGTTGTACAGCGCCAGCATCGGCTCATCAAACATAAACGATGTGTCGCGGCCTATCACTTCGCATGCGGCTATAGTCGGCTTGAAGATGTTACAGTCGCGCATGGCTTTGGTGAAAAAGCGCGTATAGATCAGGTGCATGGTGGCGTGTTCGATGCCGCCGGTGTACTGATCGACGGGCAGCCAGTACGCACCTTCTTCGGGATCGAACGGCCCAGCCTCATACTTGGGACTCAGATAGCGGTAGGGATACCAGGATGAGCACATAAAAGTGTCCATTGTGTCGGTTTCGCGCTTGGCGGGACCGCCGCAGTGCGGACAGGTTGTGTTCAGGAAGCCTTCGTGATATTTCAGGGGGCTTTCGCCCGTCGGCCTGAAGTTGATGTCGTCCGGCAGCAGCACCGGCAGGTCTTCTTCAGGAACCGGGACAATGCCGCAGTCCGGGCAGTAGATCATGGGGATGGGCGCGCCCCAATAACGCTGGCGGCTGATTAACCAGTCACGCAGGCGATAGTTGACGGCGGTTTGGCCGATGCCCTGTGATGCCAGCCATTTGGTCACGACACCCACCGCTTCGTTTTTCCTGCCGTCGTGAGAATAACGCGCCGACGTGCCGTTGAACTGGCCGCTGTTGACCATGACACCTTCGCCGGGCCATGATTCGGTCATGTTGGCGGGGTCCAGATCGGTTACGCCTTCCGGCTGGATCACAATGCGAATTTCCAGGCCGTATTTGCGCGCAAACTCGAAGTCGCGCTGGTCGTGGGCGGGAACGGCCATGATCGCGCCGCTGCCGTAACTGATCAGTACATAGTCCGCGATCCAGATTGGGATGCGCTCGTGATTGACCGGATTGATCGCGTAGGCCCCAGTGAAGACACCCGTTTTCTCTTTGCCTTCGGCGGTGCGGTCAATTTCGGTTTTGCGGGCAGCTTCGGCCACATATTGTTCAACAGCGGCGCGCTGCTGGGCAGATGTGATCTTTTCGACCAGCGGATGTTCCGGGGCCAGCACCATGAAGGTCGCGCCCCACAGCGTATCGGGACGAGTGGTGAAGACCGTGATCGGATCGCCAGTTTCGGTCATGAAGGTGACGTGCGCACCTTCGCTGCGCCCGATCCAGTTGGTCTGCATCAGCTTGACACGCTCCGGCCAGTTGATGCGCTCCATGTCGGCCAGCAGTTCGTCGGCATAATTGGTGATGCGGAAGAACCACTGCTCCAGGTCTTTTTTGATGACCGGGGTTCCGCAGCGTTCGCAGTGACGGTCATCCCCCCAGACCTGTTCGCGGGCCAGGGTGGTGTTACAGTTAGGGCAAAAATCGACGGCGGCCATTTGACGGTAGGCCAGCCCATACTTGTAGAATTGCAGGAAGAACCACTGCGTCCACTTGTAGTATTCGGGATCGGCAGAAACGGCTTCGCGTTCCCAGTCGAAAATGGTGCCCATGGTGCGCATCTGCTTGCGCATGTTGTTGATGTTCTGGTAGGTCCAGATTTTGGGGTGAATGTTGCGCTGGATCGCCGCGTTTTCGGCGGGCAGCCCAAACGCATCAAAGCCCATCGGGAACAGCACGTTATACCCTTGCATCCGCAGCCAACGCGCTCGGGCATCCGACGGGGTCATGGCATACCAGTGCCCAAAATGCA
>DATAMF010000194.1:0-7335 GCA_036260665.1 Aggregatilineaceae bacterium
TTACGACAACATTAGTTATGCTGATCTATCGGATTTCTTCTATCTTTGGATGCGTCGTAGTCTCCAGGAAGTTCTTCAAAATGAACCTTTTTTGCCTTGCGGTCAATAATCGGTTCAACCCAGGATTGCCGGTCTTTTTTCTTGCTCAACTCGAATGACACGGCGCGCCATCATCTGTTCGACTTCATCGAATTGCTGGTGCAGTGGGAGAGCACGACCAACGAAGAAGTGCTCGACACCGCCCGCGAATTGATTATGCTGGCGACAGGCGGCAACCCGCCCCCGCTGCTGGACCCCTTCGCGGGCGGCGGCTCGATACCGTTGGAGGCGCAGCGGCTGGGATTGGAAGCGCACGCCAGCGATCTGAACCCCGTCGCCGTGATGATCAACAAGGCGCAGATCGAAATTCCGCCGCTTTTTGCCAACATGCCGCCTGTGAACCCACGTGACCGGGAGAAGATCGGCGGTGGGCAGGGCTGGAAGGGCGCGCAGGGGTTGGCTGCCGATGTGCGCTACTACGGCGAGTGGATGCGGGATCGGGCGTGGGAGCGAATCGGCCACTTATATCCAAAAGGTCCAAATGGCGAGACAGTGATCGCGTGGTTGTGGGCGCGCACGGTGAAGTGTCCAAATCCAGCATGTGGTGCGCAGATGCCGCTTATCTCATCCTTCGAGTTGAGCAAGAAAAAAGACCGGCAATCCTGGGTTGAACCGATTATTGACCGCAAGGCAAAAAAGGTTCATTTTGAAGTTCGTCATGGTCCTGGTAAAGCTCCAAATCCGCCCAAAGTTGGGCGTGGGGCAAAGTTCCAATGTCTCGTTTGCGGTGAAATTGCGCCAGACCAGCATATTAAAGGTGAAGGTATGGCAGGGCACATGAGTGCCCAGTTGATGGCGATTGTTACGGAAGGAAACAGAAGTCGCAACTACTATTCACCCTTGCTAGAACATGAACAGATCGCCCAGCAGGTGGTATCAAGGTGGCACCCAGAAGGAGAATTAGCAGATGATCCCCGCAATATTTGGTGCAAGCAATACGGCCTGATTAATTTTGCTGACCTCTTCACTCCACGCCAACTCATTGCACTGACCACTTTTAGCGATTTAGTAGGAGAAGTGCGTGCACAGATATATGCGGAAGCGGTAGCTGATGGATGGTCCAACAACAATGTTCCAATTCAGGACGGTGGAACTGGCGCATGGTCTTACGCCGAAGCAGTAAGTATTTATTTGGCATTCGCCGTTGATCGCCTTGCAGAAAAGTGCAATAGTCTTTCAAGTTGGCAGAACACCGCGGACAAAATCCGCGGTGTATTTGCTCGCCAAGCTATCGCCATGATATGGGATTATGCTGATGTAAATCCTTTTTCAAGCTCTACAGGTAATTTTGGTGATGCATTAGTCTGGGTTGCCGAGGTTTTAGAATCAAATTTTTCGAATTTTACGAGTGGACATAATGTAAACACCTCGATGCAGATCAACGCCGCTCAGATAAAGTCCGATTCGACAAAAAGAATGATTTCTACCGATCCACCTTATTACGACAACATTAGTTATGCTGATCTATCGGATTTCTTCTATCTTTGGATGCGTCGTAGTCTCCAGGAAGTTCTGCCTGGGATCTTTGGTACACTTCTTGTCCCTAAAGAACCGGAGTTGGTTGCTTCTCCTTATCGCTTTGATGGAGATAAAAAAGCGGCAGATAAGCATTTTGAGGACGGGCTGGGACAGGCATTCACACATATGAGACGTATTGGACACCCTGAATATCCGCTCACTGTTTACTATGCTTTTAGACAAGCAGAAAGCATAGAAGATGAATATGGTGAAAACGAGCATGTTGTAAGTAGCACTGGCTGGGAAACTATGCTGGAAGGTGTAATCAAGGCAGGTTTCACAATTAATGGAACTTGGCCCATGAGAACGGAGCGAGGTGGAAGGACCAACAGCCTTGAATCAAACGCTCTTGCCTCGTCCATTGTGCTCGTCTGCCGCCCGCGCTCTGATGATGCACCAATCACCTCGCGCCGAGAATTTGTCAACGCGCTGCGCCGTGAAATGCCCCCTGCCCTGGACGAACTGCAATCGGGAAATATTGCTCCGGTAGACCTCGCGCAGGCATCCATCGGACCGGGTATGGCCGTTTACAGCCGCTACAGCAAAGTGCTGGAAGCGAACGGCGAAGCGCTCAGCGTGCGCTCGGCCTTGCAGCTCATCAATCAAGTGCTGGACGAATATCTGGCCGAGTCCGAAGGGGATGTGGACTCCGACACGCGCTTTGCGATCAACTGGTTCGAGCAGTTCGGTTTCCAGGAGGGCGAATTCGGCGTGGCGGATGTGCTGGCGCGGGCGAAAAATACCAGCGTGGATGGACTGAAGAACGCGGGAGTGCTGTTGTCTGGAGTGGGAAAGGTCCGTCTGCTGCGCTGGGATGAACTCGAACCGGGTTGGGACCCCAGCACGGATCGGCGCGTGACGGTCTGGGAGGCGGTGCATCACCTGATCGAGCGGATCAACTCGCATGGGGAGTCCGGGGCGGCGCTGCTGCTGCTGAAGATGAGTCCCGATCTGGCAGCAGAGGCGCGTGGGCTGGCGTATCGTCTGTACAGCATCTGCGAGCGGAAGGGCTGGGCAGAGATCGCGCGGGATTATAACGGATTGGTGGTGTTGTGGCCGGGGTTGCAGGAAGCCGCCGCCGAAATTCGCCGGGATAAACCACAGCAGTTGGATTTATTTGGGGAGTCATAATCGATGCAAACGACGATTAGCATTACGCTGATAGCGACCAATTCCACTGTTCGCGGCGGACGGCCCTACCTGATTGGCACGACGATCACGGTCGCCGATATTGCCACCGCGAAGATTTTTCACCGTCTGGAACCAGAAGAGATCGCGGAGAATTACAAGCTGACCCTACCGCAGGTCTACGCGGCGTTGGCCTATTATTACGATCACAAATCCGAGATCGATGCCAGCATCCAGGACCGCCGCCAGCTCGCCGCCGAGATGAAGGAGCAGCGCGTTGGCAGCCGCCATAAACCTCTATTTAGATGAGAATCTGACCCACAAAATTGCGGTGCAGCTCCGGCAAAAAGGGATTGATGTCGTCACCGTGTACGATTTGGGTCTGGCCGGGGATACGGACATCAATCATCTGGTTCGAGCGACGGAAATGGGGCGGGTGCTCGTGACGGCGGACACCGATTTTTTGCGTCTGGCTGCCGATGGGATGGAACACACCGGGATTGTATTCGGCGTCCAGGAGGATCACAGCATTGGCGATTGGGTCAATGCGCTCGAGATGCTCTGTTTTGTCTATAGTGCCGACGATATGAAAAATCACGTGGAGTACTTATAAAATGGCAACCACCAACCGAGATCGTGTCGCGCACGTGATGGACCTGCTGAAAGACGGGCTGGGGCCGTTTGTGCTGCGCGAATTTAAGATGGTTTATCACAAGGGTTATGTCACGCAGATCGATGAGGCGCTGCATACGGCGGCTTATGATCTCCCCGTTGAAGTGTTGAACTCGCTCAACCTTGAAGCCGCGTTGTTGGAAGCTATTGATACGCACGGGTGGCTGAACTTGATGTGGCGGAAGTGGGGCGAGGTTTTTAAGGAGAAGCTGGGGCACGCGGAGCGCTCGTATGTCAGCGAGTTACTTGAAGCGCGCAACGATTGGGCGCACCAGAAAGCCTTCAACAACGAAGAGGCCTACCGCGTGGCGGATACGGCCACGCTGCTGCTAAAAGCGGTCACAGCGGGCAATCAGGCCATAGAGGTCCAGGAGATCGCGCGGGACCTGCTCCGCCTGCGCTATGAATCTGAAGCACAGAAATCGCGCAAATCAACTGCTCCGCTGCCGGAAGAGGTGTCCGCTCCGGTCCGCATGGGGCTTAAACCCTGGCGACAGGTTGTGGAGCCTCATCCCGATGTGGCCAGCGGGCGTTTTATGCAGGCCGAATTCACGGCGGACCTGTCGCAGGTTCTGACCGGTCGCGCTGCGCGCGAGTATCAGGACCCGAAGGAATTTTTCCGCCGCACGTATCTGACGGAAGGGCTGCTGGCGCTGGTGAGTAATGGCCTCCGCCGGTTGACCAGTCAGGGCGGCGATCCGGTGGTGCAGGTACAAACAGCATTTGGCGGTGGTAAAACGCACAGTATGCTGGCGCTGTATCATCTGGCGGGCGGCGAAATCCAAAAACTGTCGGATTTTGTGGGAGGTGAACGGATCGCGGAGGAAGTGGGCGACATCGACCCGCCGGAAGCGAATCGCGCCGTGCTCGTCGGTCAGGCGCTCAATCCGGCGGATCCCCGTCGTTATGCTGATTGCACAACCAGTACCTTGTGGGGGGAACTGGCCTATCAGTTGGGTGGGCTGGAAGGCTATCGGCTGGTGGAGAAGGCGGATCTCAACGGCGTGAATCCCGGCTCGGATACGCTGGTGGAACTGCTGGAGGCGTATGGTCCCTGCCTGATTATTATCGACGAACTGGTCGCGTATGCCCGCAACTTGTATCACACCGATAATCTGCCCGCCGGAACATTCGACTCGGTGATGAGCTTCGTGCAATCGTTGACCGAAGCGGTCCGGCGCTCGACGGATTCGCTGCTGGTGATCTCCATTCCGCAGTCACGGATTGAGATTGGGGGTGAGGGCGGTCAGGAAACGCTCAACATTCTCTCACATATTGTGGGGCGTATGGAAGCGGTCTGGCGGCCTATCACCGCGATTGAGAGTTTTGAGATTGTGCGCCGCCGCCTGTTCGCCAGCGAGATTGACTACGCGGCACGGGATGCGGTGTTGGATGCGTTTGGGAAAATGTACTACGCCAACCGAACCGATTTCCCCTCGAATGTGTCCGAGCGGGAGTACATCGAACGCATGCGCGCGGCGTATCCGATCCACCCGGAACTATTCGACCGGCTGTACCAGGATTGGTCCACGCTGGATCGCTTCCAGCGCACGCGTGGGGTACTGCGGCTGATGGCGGCGGTAATTCACGAACTCTGGGTGCGGAATGATCAATCGCTGCTCATTATGCCTGGAACGATTCCCTTGGATGCGGCCTCCGTGCGCAACGAAATGCTGCGCTATCTTCCGGAGACGTGGCCGGCGGTGGTTGATGCCGATGTGGATGGACCGGAGTCGCGCCCCTACCAGATTGACAGTAACGTGCCGACCCTGGGGCGTTATGCCGCCAGCCGTCGCGTCGCGCGCAGTATCTTCATTGGCAGTGCGCCGTCGGTGACGGCTCAAACGGTGCGTGGGGTCGAGGAAGTACGCATCCGGTTAGCGACGATCCAGCCGGAAGAACAAGCGACGGCCTTTGGCGACGCACTCAAGCGAATGAGTAATCAACTCACCTACCTCTACACGGATGGCAGCCGCTACTGGTACGACACCCGTCCTACCGTCAATCGGCTGGCACGTGATCGCGCCCAGAACATTTCCCAGGATGTGGCGGATCAGGATATTGTTGCCCGCCTGAAGAAGGTCGGTAAGACGCGTGATTTCGCGGCGGCCCATGTGGCTCCAACCACCACCTCCGATGTGATCGACGAGCCGCAGGCGCGCGTCGTGGTGCTGCCGCCTGATAAAACTTATAAGCGCAATAATGGCATGACCAGCGCTATCGATTTCATTCAGAAATTGCTCGAATCGCGTGGAAACTCGCCCCGACTGTACAAGAATATGTTGGTGTTTATTGCCGCCGATGAAGGTGATACCGAGGCCTTGCGCGATGTGGTGCGCGAGTACCTGGCCTGGGAGTCGATCAACGACGATGCCGAACAACTCAATTTAGATCTCCAGCAGCAGAAGCAGGTTCAGGCGCAGCTTGTCCGTACCAAAGAAACGGTTGAACACCGGCTGATGGAAGCCTATAACTGGCTGATTGTCCCTTACCAACCAGAAGCTATTGGCGCAATTGAGTTGCAGAAGTATAAGATCAGCGGCGACGGTAGCTTCTATGATCGAGCCGCGCGGAAACTTCGCCAGAGTGAAGCTTTAATTCCTGCCTGGTCGCCTGATAATCTCCGCATGGAAATTGACCGCTTCAACCTGTGGGGCGACACCCCGCATATCAAGTTGAAGCAACTGTGGGAATATTTCGCTCGCTACTGCTATCTCTCTCGCCTCTTGGACGATAGTGTGCTCCTGAGCGCTATTCGTGATGGAATTAGCCGCCTGGATGCTCCCTTTGCTTATGCTACCGGGATTGCTGCCGATGGCCGTTATACTGGGTTGGCATTTCGCAGTGCCAGTAGCATTTACTTCGATGAGGAAAGTCTTCTGGTTTACCCGGAGACCGCCCAGCAGCAGTTGTGGGACGAAGAGGAACGACGCCGTCAGAAGGAAGCCGAACGCGTCCCTGTGGAGCCAGATGGCTTCGTGTCTCCTGCTGCTGGAGATAGTAAAAAACGGATGTCCCCCATCATTGAGCCACCTCAACCGCAAATTTTGTCGCGTTACTTTGGGGCGGTGTCTATCAACCCCGAACGGGTGAACCGGGAAATCGGGCTGATTGTAGAGGAAGTGATTCAACGTCTCACCAGCCTTACGGGTTGCGAGGTCGAGATCATGCTTGAAATTGGAGCCTATCGCGCCGAGGGGTTTGATGAGGCGACGGTGCGCACGATTAGTGAAAACAGCCGCACCTTGAAGTTTAGCAATCACAGTTTTGATCCAGAATAGTGTGGATTGTAAGGTCGAATTGGGGCGCATTGGCGAGAGCTTTGCGCCCCAGGCGATTTATCATTAACTGAGCACCCCACTGCTTGATCAGTTTGTCCAGGTAGGCCCCCAGGAATATTCTGGCAGAATGTCGGCACGGATCGAAGAGCTTTGGGGGCAATTCCTCTCTCCAACCTGAACCAACAGGTGGCTCCCCTCCTACTGTTCAACCAACTTTTCAGAATATGATAATGCCGTATCCAGTGTAATATCGATTATAGTACTCGACAGAACACAAATATTAACCAGCTCATCCAAAGTCATTTCACGCACCAATCCCTGATCTGGAATAATTGCAGTTATTTTCGTGCTTTTATCTTTATCAACAGTTATAATTAGCTTTCTGATCATGTCCACCTGGTAACGAACTGCTTCTACAAATTTATGAATAAAACTCGTAGGAGTATAGACAATCCATCTGGAAACATCGCCGGAATTGAAATAATCTGCTGGTGACAAAGACAAGCTTTCCTCAACCGCTGTTATGTTTTGTTGTTGTGGCTTTTCAAGCGCAACGGCCTTGGCATAGGCAGTCGCAGTTCTGGTAATTTGGATAATTGTTGTAGCTATTTCTACTAAGTTTCTGGCAAATTCCCGT
>DATAMF010000195.1:0-6993 GCA_036260665.1 Aggregatilineaceae bacterium
GGTTACTGCTGCGACAGGAGCAGTTTCATATACTGGGCGCGCTCGAAACCAAACGGATCGTCCACATTCTTCTGGCTCAGTTTACCCTGGAAGTCCGCGAGGCTGTCATAGCCTTTTTCGTCCATCCAGTTTTCCAGGTCCACGATCATCTTGGCGAGATAGGGCAGCCCATTGGTGATGAGCGTCGATGCGCACTGGACAGCCGACGCACCAGCCAAAATCGCTTTGACGACATCAGCGCCCGTGTGAACACCCGTGTTCAGGACGAGATCCAGCTTGACGCGGCCATAAAGTAGGGCAACCCAACGCAGCGGAACTTTCATTTCCTGCGGCGCGCTGTAGCTCATCTCATTGACCAGCGATTCAGAGGTGATGTCGATGTCGGGCTGGAGGAAGCGGTTGAACATGACCACTGCATTCACGCCGCGCTTCTCAAGTTCACGTACCACATTCGGTGTCGAGGTGTAGTAGGGACTGAGTTTAACGGCCAGCGGAAGCGATACAGCGGCGCGGACATCAGCCACCATATCAAACAGACGCTTTTCTAGTTCGCTGCCGGAGCACTCCATATCGGCGGCGACGGTGTAGTAATTGAGTTCAATGCCATCAATACCGGTTTCGGCCATCTGCTTGGCGTAGTTGACCCACGCGCCCGGATTGACGGCATTCAGGCTGGCGAAGACAGGCATTTTCACCGCATTGCGCGTTTTTTCGACCCACATCATGTGTTCGCGCGCACCGCCATCCTGAACCGGCGGGTAAAAAGAGGAATGGACTTCGGGTGAAATCGACGCTGCACGTTCCATCCAATCGGCCAGGGTCATATCATCATACTGAATTTGTTCTTCGAATAACGAGCGGATCACCAGCGCGCCAGCGCCCATTTCTTCCGCTTTTTTAACTTTATCAACATAACTGGAAATCGAACACGCCGCGACAATGATGGGATTTTTTAGGGCAACGCCCATATAGGTTGTTGAAAGGTCAGCCATTGCAGCTCCTCAGATGATCCAATTAAAACAATAGGAAGAACTTTATAAAACTATACCGTGATAAAAGGTGCAGTCTCAGTGACAAAAACTAGGCGTTGGCCTGCCTATCGTCATGAGTTAGATGTGCAGAGAACACCAAATTCTCGTACAATGTCAAAGAAAACAGGTGAAATGGAATGGCAAATCCGGTTCGCGTTATACCCGCCGATTATCGTGAAGTTCACTATCTCAAGCTCACCACAACGTCGCTGCTGATCTGGTTGAATCTGCTGTCGTTGATCCCGCTGGTGATGAGCGGCCTGCTTGTTTTCGGTCTGCTGCTGGTGTATCACGAGGAGTTAGGGGCTGTGTTGGTGATCGATGCGCTGCCCAACACCATACCCACGCTGCCCGGATTGGTGCTGACCCTGCTGGTGCTGCCGCTGCACGAATGGATTCATGGGCAGATGATCAAACGCGTGGGACACGAGCCGCGTTATGGGGTTAAATGGATGGTGTTGTTTGCGACCTCGAAAGGCGGCGTCTTCCGGCGCAATGAATTTATCGATGTGGCGCTTGCGCCGTTAGTCATTATTACCAGCGCGGGCATCGTACTCATGCTGTTTCTGCCGCTGGGGTTGGCGCAGTGGGTGGGGTTAGCGATTGTGATGAATGCGGCGGGCGCAATTGGCGATCTGTGGATGACGGTGGTTGCTCTGCGCTATGATCGTTCGGTGCTGGTGCGGGATGAAGAGGACAGCATGCGGATTTTCGCTACCCAACCCGCGAAAGAGACGTAAATATATTTTAGAGCTTATTTGCCGCGCCATTGAGTTACCCACATTGCTCAAAGGATAAATAAAAATGGTTCACAAAAGACTTACTCTGTTATTGGTAGTCGGCCTCTTGGCGTCCTTCGGAGGGTTTAGCGTGGGCCAAGCCCAAGATGACCGCATCACAACGATTGCGCTGGTTAACGGCACACTGATCGACGGTACGGGAGCAGACCCGGTGCCGGATGCGGTGATCGTCATCCAGGCTGGGCGGATTGTGGCGGTAGGGGCACGTGCGGACGTTGAAATTCCGGCTGACGCGCAGATTATCGATGTGGGCGGCGGGACGATGCTGCCCGGTTTCTTCAACACCCATGTTCACGAGGGTTACAATCAAGCCTACCTCACCAGTTGGGTGCAGGCGGGCGTCACGACAGTGCGCGATATGGGCATTCAGGATGTGTCCGGTTGGCCGGACGATCAGTTACCACCGCTGCCGGACGAGATGGATCCGTTTCGGGCAATGCTGATCAAAGGGTTTGCTATCCGCGACTTGACACGCCAGGATACACGCTACGCGCGGCTTGTCGCTGCCGGGCCATTTCTGAATGTGCCGGGCGGTTACGGCGGCACAGTCTATGAGGCAGAATCCCCGGAAGAGGTGCAGGCGGCGGTGAACGATCTGCTGGACCTGGGCGCAGACCTCATCAAAACAGCGCTGGATGACGGCCAAGTGATTGGGCAGCAGCTTCCGATCTACTCACCGGAGACATTCGGTGTGCTGGTGGAAGCCGCTCATGAACGGGGAGTCCCAGTGGCGGTGCATATTATGCGTTCCGAGCCGCTGCTGATGGCTATCGAGGCGGGCGTTGATGAGATCGAGCATATGGCGGTTGATCCACTGCCCGATGATGTGATCCAGCAAGCGGTTGAGCACGATGTGTACTGGGTGCCAACGCTCGAATTGTGGAAGGGCGTCAGCGAGGAATACGGGGCCAATTTCCGGGAGATCACCCTCGATAATGTGGCGCGTTTCACGTCGGCAGGGGGAAAAATCGCACTGGGGACCGATTTTCACGGCTATTTCACGCCGTTTGAAGAAGGTATGCCCATTACCGAGATCAATCTGATGCATGAGGCGGGTATGACGCCGATGGAGATCATTATGTCTGCAACGCTCCACGCAGCCGAAGTCTGCCAGTTGGACAATGATCTTGGCACGCTGGAAGTGGGCAAAATCGCGGATGTGCTGGTTATTGACGGTGATCCACTGGCGGACCTGCAAACCCTGTTGAACGTGCGCTGGGTGCTGCGCGATGGGGTGGTCGTGCGGGAACCGGCGTCCTGAAGTCAGGTTAAAAATCTCCCTCTTCACTGCTGTGTTGGAGAGGGAGATTGAGTTGGTTAGCGGCGGAAGAAATTGCTGATGATGAACCAGACATTCGCCGGACGTTCGGCTAAACGGCGCATATAGTAAGGATACCAGTGCGTGCCGTAGGGCACATAAATGCGCGTACGGAAGCCATCATCACGAAGCTGTTCCTGAAGTTTTCCCCGGATGCCGTACAACATCTGAAATTCAAAATTCTCATAGGGGACATCGTTGGCTTTGACATGGGCCGCCGCTGCATTGATCATCTTTTCGTCATGCGTGGCGATGCCAATGTAAGCGCCCGCCTGGATCGCTTCGGGGGCGAGGAAAAGCTGCACGAGATGAATGTAATTGGCATCCACATCCGATTTGTCAGGGAACGCGCGGTCCGGCGGCTCTTTGTAAGCCCCTTTGCACAGCCGGATGAATGCACCTTCGGCGGCGAGTTCTTTGACATCTTTTTCGCTGCGATACAGGTAGGCCTGAATCACAATGCCCACATTATCATATTCTTTGTGCAGGGTGCGATAAACCCGCAGCGTGGTTTCGGTGTAATCGCTGCCTTCCATATCAATTGTGACATGGTTGTTGTGAGTTTTGGCGCAGTCAAGAATACGGCGCATGTTGGCGAGGCAGAGGTCTTCCCGGATGTCGAGGCCCAGCGCGGTTAGTTTGAGCGACGCGGTAGCCCGAACGCCTGCCTCGGCAATCGTATCGAGCATATGGAGGTAATCCTCAGTTGCCTGGTTTGCCCCAGCTTCGTCCTCCACGCTTTCACCGAGATGATCCAGGGTGATTTCTAATCCTTTCTGGTTTAACTTGTGGCAGATTTCAATGGCTGCTTCGAGGGTATCCCCGGCCACAAAGCGGTAGGCGGTGCGGCGGGCAGGTCCAATCCGCAGCATCAGATTTTGCGCCCAACGAGCGCGAGCGAGATACAAAAAGATCGAGCGTAACATTATTTAATCCTTATTTTGAACTGCAAAGTATTGTTTGTATTTTAACGCGAGCTGCATTTCCCCACTAGTCAAAAACAAGCGTCCATTTGAAAAAAAGAGCGCCGTTGGGATGGCGCTCTACGGGGGATCACGTTTTATTCAGCCGGTGGGGCCATGCTGTCGCGCGAGATACCGGGGACGATAATACCGATCTTATAGGCTTTTTCGCCCTCGACGACCTGAATATCGTCACGTTCCTGGCGAGTGCTGAGCCAGATTTCGGTAGCGAGGGTGCCGTCAACCCATTGGCCCTGGGTGGTGAGATCGGCCAGGGTGTAGGCGGCATCCGTCGGCCAATACCAGGACGGAGCCTGATAATCACGCGGGATTTCCCAGGCGCTGACCCATCCACCGGATGGCTGGACCAGCGTTGGTTCATCGCTCAACTTCTGGCAGCTTTCGAGGATGAAGATATAGGCATTCTGAGGCCAACTGTTGAAGCGGCGAACGGTGCGCACCTCGTCATACAGATCGACGGTGATGGTTTCAACCTGGGGATCGACGCTGCTGGACGGGACGATTTCATCTTCCCAGGTATAAAAGCCCCGGTTAATGATGTCTTCAAGAAAACTACGCATGGTTTCATCGGAAATACGTGCTTCAAAAACCTGCTGGTTGCCGACCCCATCACGGGCCGTCCAGACGACACGCGAATCACCCCAGACCGTACACGGCGGAATGCTGTTCATCATAAACGCGGGGGTTTCCTGGTCCGGTTGGGTATCGATCCGCACAACAATGGTGCCAGGGTCGCGGTCCCATTCAAAAGGGCCAAACTGGCTGGTATCTTCCTGCTCATCCGTTTGATCCGACGTGTTGTCACCACCAGCACAGGCGGCCAACAGGAAGCCGAACAGAACCAGTATGATCAACAGCGAGCGTCGCATATAAGGACTCCTTCAATAAAGACTGGTGATTCCTAATTCCGAATTGTAGCTTGCACCCGATGATCGGACAAGCGAGGTCAATGCACTTCTTACATCTCATCCAAACTCATAACAAAAACTGTCATTGGGAGGTATTTCTGTTCGACGTTTAGATAGAAGAACGGCGAAAATCTATTTCACAGGAGAGTAAACATATGAAATACATGCTGCTGCTCTATTCCAATGAGTCTGAAATTCCGCAAACGCCGGAAGAACAACAAGCCGCCGCGCCCGCCTGGTACGCGTTTATGCAGGAAGTACAAGCCGCCGGAGTCTGGGTATCGAACCATGGGCTTAGCCCGGTTGCCACAGCCACGACGGTACGTGTTCGGGAAGGTAAAACGCTGACAACGGATGGCCCGTTTGCCGAAACGCATGAACAATTAGGCGGGTATTACGTGCTGGACTGCCCCGACCTGGATGAAGCAATTCGCTGGGCGGCCAAGATTCCCAGCGTGACATACGGCTCGATTGAGATTCGCCCGCTGAATCACTGGTCGCAGTGATCACTAAAACCCAGATCGAAACCACCTTTCGGGAAGAGCACGGGCGTGTTCTGGCGGCGCTCATCAGCCAGCTTGGAGATTTCGCACTGGCCGAGGATGCGCTGCAAGATGCGCTGGTGAATGCGTTGGAACGCTGGGAGGTCACTGGCGTTCCACGCAACCCTGGCGCATGGTTAATGACCGCAGCGAAGCGGCGCGCGATTGACCATCTGCGCCGCGCCGCGACATGGGAACGCAAAGTGCCGCTGCTCGATTTACCGGATATGGAAGACGAACCTGAAATGGACGACGCGATAGCGGATGAACGATTGAAGTTGATGTTTACCTGCTGCCATCCTGCGTTGGCATTGGACACTCAGATCGCGCTGACCCTGCATACGCTCGGTGGGTTATCCACGCCGGAGGTCGCGCGGGCATTTCTGGTCCCTGTGCCGACGATGGCGCAGCGGCTGGCACGGGCGCGCAAGAAAATCCGCGAGGCAGGTATCCCCTATCGTGTACCGCCCGCTGATTTGCTGCCAGAACGCCTGGAAGCTCTGCTGGCCGTGCTTTATCTGATCTTCAACGAGGGGTACTGTACCACCGGCGGCGATACGCTCACCCGGCGCGAATTATGTGGGGAAGCGATCCGGTTAGGCCGCGTGCTGGTCGCTCTGATGCCGCAAAATGCCGAGGTGCATGGTCTGCTGGCGCTCATGCTGCTGCACGATTCGCGGCGCGAAGCACGGCTCAACGCGGCGGGCGAACTCGTTTTACTTGAGGCGCAGGATCGCTCGCGTTGGGAGCACGGGAAAATTCAGGAGGGAATCGCAGTGCTGGACACGGCGCTCAGTCTGTACGATCCGGGACCGTATCAGGTGCAGGCAGCGATCAGTGCGCTCCACGCGGAGGCCACCACACCGGAGATGACCGACTGGGCACAGATTGCGGCGCTCTATGACACGCTGCTAAAGTTGAGTCCATCGCGCGTGGTCGCGGTCAACCGGGCGGTTGCGGTCGCCATGGCGCAGGGGTGGGATGTTGGTCTGGCACTGCTGCACCAGATAGAGGACGTGGAGGATTATTATCCGTATCATGCTGCTCGTGCGGATTTGTGGCGGCGGATGAATGATCGTGTCGCGGCGGCGGAAGCGTATCAGGCCGCAATCCATCTGTGCGGCAACAGTGCCGAACGTGCTTATCTTCAAAAACGACTTAAGGAGATGTTATGAGCAGTTGGAAAGAATTCACGCAGCAGGCTCCGGAACTTGCGGCTTTTGGTCGGACCCGTTTGCAGAGCGGCGTGGCCTATCTTGGCACCCTGCGCGCCGATGGAGGCCCGCGCGTGCATCCTGTGACTCCCATTCTGGGTGAGGAACTATTTCTGTTTATGGAACCCACCTCACCCAAAGGCAAAGATCTACAGCGCGATCCTCGTTATACGCTCCATTGTTCCGTTGAAAATGCG
>DATAMF010000203.1:0-14226 GCA_036260665.1 Aggregatilineaceae bacterium
GAACGACTCAACTATAATATTTGTTTGCGCGTATTCCTCTCTTCTCCAGGAGCATTAAACCATGAAAAAGATGATAGGCTTGGTGGTGGCACTGGTCTTGCTGACCGGCGGCCTCATTCAGCATACCGAGGCGGCGGCTGTCAGCGTGGCGGTGAATTTTGATGGGGCGACGATTGGTGTGTCGTGCGCCGAGGTTATCGACGCCGATCCGTATCTGATCGTGTCCGAAGATGGCACATCGGAGGTGATCAATACCACAAATGCCGGGGGCAGCGCGCCGGAATGTTTGATGCATCCGTCAACGGTGTTTCGGATCGAACCGGTCAGCGGCGCGATGTTCACGGGCGTGAGCTTTTTGTACAGCGGCATGTTTCACATCGAATTCTACAACAGCCAGACTTCGACGGTTGTCTATTCGACGGATTTCAGCGGGGCAGGCGTTTTTACGTATCCCGGGTCCGATGAATTTGATGATATTTATCTGCGCAGCCAGGGCGAAGGTGATTACTTTGACAACGCCCAGATCGTCGTGAACGATCCGAACGCCGGTGAAGCTGAAGAAGAAACCGTGCATGTGCCGGGGTGTGATCAGGCGTTTACCATCCTGAGTTCGGCGCTGATCACCACGCACCAACCAGGCTTTTGGAAACCGGGCGGGGATGAGATCGTTCTGGCGGACAAAACCAAACTCGATCTGCTGCATGATGTGGATCAGAACGGGCAGGATGAATATCTGGTGGTGGCGCGCGGCCTGGTTGGTGAGGAACGCTGGGTCGGGCTGTTTATCGGGGCGTGCCAGCCGGTGTATGTGCCGCTGGCAAAGGTGACGCTGCTCCGTCCGATGACGTGGTAGTTCATCCGGTCAATTGAGCACATCCAGGCGGGGCAGAGGGAAAACTTCTGCCCCGCTTTTTTATTGAGTTACTATACCGAGGTAAAAACTATATCTAATTGTGGGGCCATAGACTGGAGATCGGCTATGAAAAATAGTTTTTTCAGGTTAGTGGTGCTGATCTGTATATTCCTGTTTGCTGCGTATTCGCATGGGGACGCACAAGAAGCTCAAGAAGCCGATGATATTGCAGGGATTGCGTGGAGTCCGGCAGGTGACAAAATTGCAGTGGGATCGTGGGGCGGCGTTTTAGAAATTCGAGATGCAGCCAGCGGAGAGGTGCTGCGGATGTTTCAGCCGAGTCTGATCCGAATTTCAGCGCTTAGTTGGCGCGCGGATGGCGTTCAGATTGCGGCGGGAGGACTTGAGGGCATTGTCAGCCTTTATGATGTTGTGACTGGACGCTGGGTTCGCTCATTGCGGCAAGAGGATGTTGTTGATGCTTTGTATTGGGTATCGGATGATTTGCTGTTGAGCACGAATGCGGGTTCAGTTGGTGTCCCGACGCTGCAAGGCTGGGATCCAATTACGGGGGAGCGGACTTTTGCAGCAGATGCGGGATACTATATCAGTATTGTTCCCAATCAGGATCATACGCAGCTTCTCATGCAAAATTTCGCTGGCATATCCGCGTTGTGGTCAAGTGACCCGCTTAGTCTCGTCCGAGAGTTTGGCAACTGGGAAACCGGAAAAGACTTTGCAATGTCCGCAGATTGGAGTACGGGGAATCTCATTGCGATAGGAACTGAGAATGGTCGAGTCCGCATCTGGGATGTAACGGATGCCGAATTGCTGTACGATTTACCGGCGACTGATGCGGCGATGAATGATCTGCCGCGTGATAGTACCATTATCATCTGGGCGGTACAATTTAGCGCTGATGGGACACAACTGACCAGTGTATGCAAAGATGGAACGTTGCGGATATGGAATGTGACCACAGGCGAGATGGTCGAGGATATACGCCTGGAATATTCACCCATTTACGCGGCAGCATTTAGCCCGGATGGAAAGTATCTGGCATATGGTGGGATCGGGAGCGAAATTCACGTTGTGGAGCGGTGACAAATGTGACGGTAGCGGGGCAGAGGGAAAACTTCTGCCCCGCTTTTTTATTGCATTTAGCTGATCGATGTTTTGGAACTTCACGCTATAATTTATATACCTATTTCAAACCTCATCGGTAGTATCTGCATTTAGGGGGGAAAAAGATGCTAACGGAGCAAAAACCCTTACTGATCGTGTGGGGAACGACCGGACATGAGCGCTGTTTGACGCTGGAAACCGAAGCTTTTCTGATCGGCAGAATGCCGCACTGTCACCTCGTTTTAACTGATACGTATGTATCCAGAGAACATGCCCGTGTCGTCGCGCGGGACGGGGGCTATTTTGTGGAAGACCTCAAAAGCACGAACGGCACCTGGCTGAACGACGAAAAAGTTGAATCCGTGGCCGGACCGCTGGGGGCGGGGGATATTATTACGGTGGGGCGGAGCATTGTCAGCATCAGCTTTCCGAACGCGCCTACCGGGCGGCTGGTCAGCCCGCTGGTGGTGGGAATGTACCGGCGCAAAGCGGAAAAGCGCACGATGGAAATGGTCGAATTTAGCGAACCGGCTCCAGGCGTGGCAATGGACAAAACGAAGGTTTATAAGCAAGTGTTTATCAGCCACTCCAATAAAGACGATTTCACGGTGACACGGCTCGCCAAGGCGGTGCTGAAGGACGGCGGCTTTGTCCCGTGGGTGGATCATCAGGATATTGACGCGGGGCAGGATTGGGATGTGGCGATTCAACGGGCGATGAAACGCTCGCAGTCGATGATTGTGGTGTTATCACCGGAGGCGGTGGGGTCGCTGATTATCGCCGCTGAGTGGGCTGATTTTTTGGAAAAAAGGAAACTGGTGATCCCGATCATCGTGCGCGCGTGTGAAATTCCATTCCGGCTGAAACTGCGCCAACCCCTCGATTTTACGCAGGACTTCGATCAGGGCCTTGCCAGCTTGCTTCAGACATTAAAACAGTAGAGATAACTATAAAAAAGTGAAAAAAAGGCTTGCTAAGGGATTTATTAGGCGTTATCTTTAAGTAAGAGAACTGTTTCACATGTGTATGCAGGGGGTAGCGGGAATGAAGCACGTTTATATTGCCCACCACACCAAAGATGGGGGAATTAAACGTTATATCGAGCAGTCGTTACAAGCGGCTGGCTGCGCGACCTGGGAGCAGAACGGGCTGATTCCGGGCACCATGTCATGGACTAAGGCCATCGAAACGGCGATCAAACAAGCGGGCTGCGTCGTGGTGTTGATGTCACCCGACGGTAAACTGTCGAAGTGGCTGGAGCGCGAAGTGTCGTATGCCAGCCTGTACGGGGTTTCCGTGATTCCGATGTTGGTTCGGGGCGAACAATCCAATGCGATCCCTACGTCGCTGATCAGCCGGAACTGGCATGACGCGCGCGATCCAGGTCGCGCGCTGCGGACAGTTATTGGCGAAGTACGCCGCGCGTTGGCTGTGGGATAACGGCTTCTGGTTAGCTCCTCACAAATTAGGCTGGGCCACTATTTTCTTTACCTCATTCCCCCTTTCCTCAGCTAATCATTACCCACAAGTCGGGGATAAGGGGAGAGACGGGCGTTGTGCAGTGAACCCCTATCCCCCAACCCCCTTTTCCCACTATCGTAGAGAAAGGGGGCGATGGGCGCAGCACGCCGACTCCTACGACGAGTCTGATTTCGGGCGATTCTCGGCTGAAAAAAGGCTTAAGTTGATGCCCATGGGGGAGCAAGACGAACCCTACCCCCGGCCCCTTCCCGCAAGCAGGAAGGGGAGACAATCGGGGCGTAGCGCCATACGACCCTGCGAGGAGCCGTAGTTCTGCGCCTCAAAAGATGTGGTATAGCCTTTCCTCAGGGAAGGGGAGTCAAAGCGGATGAATTTTCCTGGGACGACCTTATTCAGGGACTAATCACCCATTCGGATTCGCGCGCAAAATGACATATAATGATTAGCAGGGACGACAATAGGTCAGTACCTAGGAGGGAGCAGAACATGTCCGCCAGAGGTATTTATGATCGAAAAGGGGAAATGTTCGGGTATATTGACCAGCAGGATGTCTATGACCTGGAGGGGAACCGGATCGGCATGATTCACGGCAAACTGGTGCATGATCGAAACGATACCCCGATGTGGCTGCTCGATGGCGATGCAATTTGCGACTTAAAGGGAAATGTGATGGGCTATATGGGGCAGCCAGCACGTCACGGCGAAACATGAGGACAAAATGAGCAGCGAGATTAAGAAACTGAATTCAATGCGGTTATTGGACAGCCAGAATGTGACCTATGAGACTCACAGCTATGATGAGTCGATTACGGATGGTAAACGCGCAGCGGAAGCTATGGGGATACCACCCGCCGAAGTGTATAAAACACTGGTTGTGCAGTTGGACAGCAACAAGTTTGCGCTGGTGATGGTCCCGGTGGATCATACGCTGGATCTCAAGCAGTTTGCGCGGGCGGTCGGGCTGAAAAAGGTCAGTATGCCGCCGAAGCGAACCGCCGAAATGGCGACGGGCTTAAAAGCCGGTGGGATCGGGGCGCTGGCGCTGGTACACAAACGCTGGGGTGTGTATCTGGATGAAAAAGCCAAGGCGCACGAGGCGATTCTGGTGAATGCCGGGCAGCGCGGGGTGAATCTAAAAGTGAAGGTGGACGATCTTGTCCGGGTGCTGAACGCTAAAGTTGTTGATGTCGCTGTGGCGGGCACAGAAGAGTAGGTTTGGTGGGGGGATGAGGTTGCTACGTAAATCTCAATCTGGAACCGGATCGGATGATCTGCCGGCGGGGTATAATCCGCACCGGGACGAGCATCTGTTTTGGTGGACTGAAGACGGGTATATCATTGCGGAAGATGTCGCCTGCCAGCATGAATATGTGCAGCATACGCCGTGCCCGGAATGCGGCGGGACGCTGGCTGTGGTCGCGCATCTGAATCGCGGGGGGCAGGGCTTAAGCGAACTGGTCGCGATCTGTCGCGAATGCCGTCACCGTGAGAACTTCATTTTTGACATCAGCAACGATGTCTATCAGACGTGGTGGGCTGACCAGTTGGGGCCGCTGTATATTCAGCAGTTTGACGGCCTGCCGCGTATTCCCGCGTGGCCTGAAGCGGAAGAACAATAACGCGACGACCTCCTTATGTTATTTCGGTGGGACGGATCGATGATCCGCCCCATTTTGTTATTTGGTCCAAAACGCTGATCTGAAGCATAATGATCCTATTCCATACGATCAGATCAGGAGATCGTTATGTCCGCACAAATCCTCGAAGCAATTCAACTGGCGAATGCGGGGCAGCGCGAGGCCGCCCGCGAGATTCTGCGCCAGGTGGTGACGGTTGAAACCGGGAATGAGATGGCGTGGCTGTGGCTGGCCTCGGTAGCCGAAGATCAGAACGAATATCGAGTGGCGTTGAAGGAAGTTCTGCGGATCAACCCCGCGAATGATCAGGCGAAGGTGCTGCTGACTCAGGTGACGCCTGCCCCGGCTGCACCGCCGTCCGATCTGGGGGAAGGCATGACCTACGTGCCCACGTCGCCGCCGTATGGGGTGCCGCAGCAGCCAGTGTCACCCGCGCACGGCGTCCAACCCCCCCTGGGGTGCGCCGCAGCCGCCAATCTCACCCGCGCAGGGCGTGCAGCAGCGGCCTATGTCGCCGCCGTATGGGGTGCCGCAGCAGCCGGTGTCGCCCGCGCACGGCGTCCAACCCCCCTGGGGTGCGCCGCAGCAGCCCGTGTCACCCGCACAGGGCGTCCCACAGCGACCGATGTCGCCGCCGTATGGGGTGCCGCAGCAGCCGGTGTCACCTGCGCAGGGCGTGCCGCAGCGACCGATGTCGCCGCCGTATGGCGTCGCGCAGCAGCCGGTGTCACCTGCGCAAGGTATCCCACAGCAGCGGCCCATGTCGCCGCCGTATGGCGTCGCGCAGCAGCCGGTGTCGCCCGCGCAAGGTATCCCACAGCAGCGCGTTCAGTCGGCGTATGCGCCCGCCGTACAAGCCCAGCCGCAAGTTCGGCAGCGCCCGGTGCGTGTGCGGTCCTGCCTGCTGATGCTGGCGATTTTTGTGGTGCTGCCGCTGGGGGTGTTTCTGGGGTTGTGTTACAGCGGGAAAAGCCTGGGATCGCTGGATTTGATCGCGTCGTATCTGCCGGGGGATTTCGGGCGCAAAACCATCACATTCGAGCTGCCGAGCGAGGCGGGGGGGCACGTCTACGGTATCGGTTAAAGTGCCGCGCAGTTGGTATGTGGCCCACAATAAGGAAACCTGGTGGGATGCGTGGCAGGGCTTTCTGGATGAGTATATGAAGTTTGACGCCGGATATGGGCCGTTCGACGATTCGTGGGCGGATGTTGAGGCCCATTATGAGACGGCGACGGCGGATGATGGGGCGGTGTATATTGTCGAAACCAACCCGCTGCATCTGAAAGCGGATGGCGCGCCGACGCTGCTGATTTACGCGGGAATGGGCACCGCTACCCCCGAGCGAACGCAATGCAGCGAGATGGCGGACAGCAGCCTCGAACGGCTTGAGTTACACGATGGTTTGTGCGCGGGCTGGAGTGTGCGGGCGGAAGAATATATGGGGGCCAGTATTCTCGACGGCAGCGAGATGCCATCTCAATTTTACACCGTGGGATTGAGTATTCCGCTGGATGATCAGACCATCACCCGCTGGATCATCGCGGTACCGGGGGAACGGTATGCCAGCATAGAGAGCTATATTGAGACGCTGATCCAGTCTGTTAAAGTTGAATAACGACACACCAGAGGGGGAAACCATGTCCGCTGATATTCTGCAACGCGCAATCCAACTCCTGCAATCCGGCCAGCGTGATCAGGCGCGGGCACTGTTCCAACAGGTGGTCCAGGCCGAGCCGAACAATGAAATGGCGTGGCTGTGGCTGGCGTCGGCAGCGGCTGACACCTTCGAATACCAGCGCGCGCTGCAAGAAGTGCTGCGCATTAATCCCGCTAATGAACAGGCGCGGCTGCAACTGGCACAGCTTCAACCGCCGTATGCGCGCCCACCCGCGCCCCAGCCGCCGCCCGGCTACGGTTATGGTTACGGGTACGGCGGGCCGGGTTATGTCGCGCCGCCGCCGATGCCCCGCCAGAAGCGCGGCTGCGTGGGGCCGTGTTTGATCATCGTGCTGCTGTTTTTCATTCTGCCGTCGATCTTCTGTGTGGGATCAACTCTCGTCACGGATGGCACACTGGGGCCGCTGGATTTGATCGCCACTTATTTTCCCGGCGATATGGGGCGCAAAACGGTCACATTTGAAACCGAGGGCCATCAGGTGTCGATGAAAGTGCCGCGTAGCTGGTTCCCGGCGATTGAGAACGAGACGTGGTGGGAACATATGGCGGATATGCTCAACGCGCTTGTGCCGTTTGAAGAGCGTGAGACGGATTGGCACGATGCGGCTGTGAGTGAGCGCGATTTGGATGATTATGCTGAGCTTTATATTGTCGAAACAAATCCGGTTTCGCTGCGGGCCGGGCAGTATCTCAGCATGCTCATGCTGGATGAAGTATCGGATGTCGAGAATGTGTATATTGAGGGCTACAGCCTCAATCTATCCAGCTTCGATTGTGATGATGTGGAAGGTCAAGTAGGGGATCTGGATGTGATCCGGTTGGGGCGGCTGTGCGGGATCGCCAAAGATTATAAAGAGGACATCGAACCGGATGACATGGATGGCTTTAAAGATGTTGATGTGCCGGATGCGCTGCATGTGGTGATTTTTTATACGCCTATTGACGAGTATACGGCCTTGGAATGGTCGATTGTCATGCCGGAGGATCAGTATTATTACCAGTATGAAGATGACATCCGGGAGATGATCAAATCAGTGGAAGTGAATTAGGGGGTATGGATCGTGGATGGAGATTGGGTTCGGATTATCTTTTCGCATACCAGCGAGACGGCACAGGGGTTGCAGCAGCAGGCCCAAACGCTCTACGACATTTATGATTATGTGCGGCGAAGCAGCGACGGGTTGTTAGGAGCCGGGTTCGAGGCGGCGTTTCGGGCGGAGATCGAAGCGCGGGCGGAAGCGATTCAGCGGCGTGTGTATGCGCTGTCGTTAGAAGTAGACGAGGCCGGGCGTGATCTGATGACCGGATCACAACGACTGCGCGAGATGGATGCCGAGTGTGCGGCGTTGTTCGAGGCGCTGCAAGCCGAGTATCTGGTTGCGCCCAGCGTGATGGGCTTTTTGGGGCTTGAGGATTTGTGGCACTTCGCGTTTGATCCGTATACGCTGGAAGAAGCCGCCGATTATCTGGATGATACCGCCGCCGGACAAGATTTGCTGAAGCAGGCCGAAGCGAACAAAGTGGGCTTCAAGCTGCCGGACGGGACGATTATCGGGTATACGGGCAAGGATGGCACGCTGATCCCGATCACCATTGATGATGCCAGCGTCGGGAGCGCGCTTTATGACCCGAAGAACAAATCCATTGTGGTCAGCAATGACTTCTGGCAGCGGTTTGCGATGCGCGGCGATAAAAATGGGTTGGCCGCCTTATTGGGTCACGAAATGCAGCATGCTGTCGATCATGCTGGCGGGCTGATGGCGGGACCGGATCTGAGCGCCAGCGCCTTGAAAGGCAAGAGTCTGGCGCAGGTTCAGGAGGATGTGCGCAAGGCCGTGATCCAGCAGGTGGAAACGGAAAACCGGGCGTATGCGCGCGGGGGCGCTATCGAAGCGGATAAAAGTTATACGGATGACGGCGTGCTGACCAAAACTGAGGCCGAAAAGGTGCTGCATCACTCGTTGGGCGGCCAGTATAAAAACTACGAGGCGTATTACGAGCAAGCGATTGGGGAGATGGACTACTTCAAAAACAACGGGATCGAGGTCGATGTGTGGGTCGATTCGGGTGGGCAGGTGCAGGTCAGCCTGATGCAGCAAGCCGATTATATTCCAGCCGTGAACGCGTAGGAGGTCGTGATGATCGAACCCTTTGCAGCGCAAATTCCACCGGATACGACGTTGTGGACGTATCAGGATGGCTGGATGACGTTTCAGTATCCGGCGGCGGGGCGCATTTTTCAATTTGAGCACGGTAAACAGAGTCAGGCTGTGCGGCTGGTGTGGACCGACGAATCGGGCGAAAAGCTGCGAATTCAGATCGAGCCGGTGCGCGAAAGCCTACAGGCCCACGCAGCGGCCCGCGCGCGGTATGAGTCGCGGACGACGCAACTGTACGCGAATGACATCAACCGCCCCCCGTTCCAGTTCGATGAACACGGGTGGCGCACGCGCTATCTGTTTGCGGATGGACTGCGGGCGATGCTGGTGTTTGATCTGGTGTTTGTGGAGACTTCTGCTGGGGTCTGGAGCGCCGCGTTCAGCACGGCAGCCCCACTGTACGAAGCGAATGTGTGGGTATTTGATCAGTTAGTAAAAACACTCCAGTTCGGTACAAGCTGACGATTGACGCGGCGGCAACGCGGTGTTATAAAACCTCGGCTATTGTGTCAAGATTAGGAGCGAATGCGGCATGTTGCGACGTATCGCAGTGATGACGAGTGGGGGCGATGCTCCCGGCATGAATCCGGCGATTCGCGCGGTAGTACGAACAGCTACCGCGCATGGAGTAGAAGTATACGGTATTCGACAGGCGTTTTCGGGCCTGTTGGCGGGCGATTTTGAGCGGATGAATAACCGCGACGTGAGCGGGATCATTGGACGCGGCGGCACGATTCTGCAAACCGCGCGCAACCTGGAATTCAAAACGCCGCAGGGCCAAAAACGCGGCCTGCGCCGCCTGAACGAGCACGGCATTGATGGGATCGTTGTGATCGGTGGGGATGGCAGTCTGCGCGGGGCGTTGGCGCTGCACGAATTGGGCTTCCCGGTGATCGGTGTTCCCGGCAGCATTGACAATGATATGTATGGCACCAACATGAGCATCGGCGTGGATACAGCGCTGAACACGATCCTCGATGCGATTGACAAACTGCGTGATACGGCCAGCAGCCACGAACGCTGTTTTCTGCTGGAAGTGATGGGGCGCAACTGCGGTTATCTGGCGACGATTGGCGGCATTCTGGGCGGCGCGGAATTTATTGTGATCCCCGAAAAGCCTTCGACCCTGGAAGAGATCGGCAACACGCTGAATGAGGCGTATCTGAAGGGCAAGAGCCACGCGATGGGCGTCATCGCGGAAGGCGCAAACCTGAAGATTAACGAGATTGCCGAATATCTCGAAAATCATGAGGTTGGGTTTGAAGTGCGTATGACCGTGCTGGGGCATGTGGTGCGCGGCGGTGGTCCGAGCGCCTTTGACCGTCTGCTGGCGACACGGCTGGGGGTCGCGGCAGTCGAACGGCTGCTGGCCGGGGAAACCGGGGTGATGGTCGGCTTGCAGGGGCGCGATATTGGCACGGTGACGCTGGAAGAAGCGACGAGCAACCAGCGCAATGTGTCAGAAGAATATATCCAGATGTCGGATATGCTGGCGAAATAAGAAACATGAGGGGGGGAATTCCCGCACGGTTTGCGGTGAGTTCTACCCCTCCTTCCGCCGTGATATACGAGCGACCATTTCCTTGAGGGTCGGAATGAGAAATTTTGTTTAATGCTAACGATTGACGTTTGTTAAAGTATGATAAGGAGCTAGCGTAATGGCATTCAAAACGACTATCAAAAAGCTGCCCAATGAACCGATTATTGTACTAACTCCAGTCTGGGACCTGGACGCGCAACCTGAAAATCCCTTGCTGCCCAATGAACTGCTAGCGTTTTTGAACAAATTATCCGAGCCAGTTTTCCAGATTGCCGATCTGTCTGATGCGGAACTCAATATGGATGATTTAATGATTGGGGCAACCGTGATGGGACGCGGCGAAACATCTCCATTTCATCATCCGAACCTGCGACAGACGGTAGTGGTAACTCGAAGTGCAGCCGTCCGGGCCACCGCCATGGGCATGGGCTATGATGTGTATGGGAATTTGTACATCCCGGTATACGAAAATTTCGAGGATGCTCTGGCTTATGTTCGCAGCCAGCTCGCGTAGGTTTTTTATTTTGTCCTCGCTCCTCTATTCAGCGGTGTTAAAATCGGACACCGCTCTTTTTTTGTGCAAAAATAATGATGAATGTCACGGTACAATCGCGCAGGGGTTGTTATAATGGAGAAGGTATTTTGCCCCAAACTATTATTTTGATTTTACTTTCAGGCAAAACGGGCCTGATCGCTTCTTGTTATTGCTCAATTGGAGGAGTTCTACATGTTACGAATTGGTGTTTTGACGGGTGGCGGTGACGTTCCGGGCCTTAACCCGTGCATTAAACAAATTGTCTACCGCGCGGAAGATGCCGGACATGAAGTGTATGGCATTCGACGGGGCTGGGGCGGCCTGCTCAACTACAATCTCGATGCAACCGAAAAGGAAAAAGCCGAGTGGGTCATGCCGCTGACGAAGCAGGTGGTCCGTACGGTTGACCGCACGGGCGGCACGTTCCTGCACACCTCGCGCACGAATCCCGGCAATGTCACGCCGGACGCGGTGCCCGAATTTTTGAAGGGCATGACCGTTCCGACGAAAAAAGACAAACACGGGCGTGAAGTCGGCGACTATACCGAACATTCCCTGCGCGTGCTGGAACACCTGGGCCTCGACGTGTTGATCCCGATTGGCGGCGACGACACGCTGAGCTACGGCGAACGCATGCACCGCGAAGGTATGAAAGTCGTTGCGATCCCGAAAACGATGGACAACGACGTGTATGGCACGGACTACTGCATCGGCTTCTCGACGGCGGTTACACGTTCGGTGGAATTCATTCACAACCTGCGAACCAGCGCCGGATCGCACGAACGGATCGCGGTGGTGGAACTGTTTGGCCGCAACTCCGGCGAAACCTCGCTGATCGCGGCCTATCTGGCGGGCGTGGATCGCGCGCTGATCTCCGAAGTGCCGTTTGACGCCCACCGTCTGGCCGAACTACTGTTGAAGGACAAGGCCGTGAATCCCAGCAACTACGCCATGCTGACCGTGTCGGAAGGCGCGCGCATGGTCGAAGGCGAGATCATCCAGAGCGGCGAGGCGGATGCCTACGGACACCAGAAGCTTGGCGGCGTCGGGCAGTTGGTGGGCGATATGCTCAAGAAGATCACCGGCCACAACATTATTTACCAGCAAGTTGCCTACCTGATGCGCTCCGGTGCGCCGGACTCGCTCGACCTGATGGTGGCGGCGAACTATGCCCAGATGGCGATGAGCCTCGTGGAGCAGGGCCGTTTTGGTCGGATGGTGGCACTGCAACGCGGCCTGTACACCGACATCAACATGAGCACGATCATGCAGGGCATCAAGCGCGTGAACGTGGCCGAACTGTACGATGTCGAAGAGTACCGCCCGAAGGTGCGTCACGTCTTCGGTATGCCGATGTTCCTGATGTAAATCACCCGGTTTGGGGAATAATCAGAGGGGCAGTGCGCACGTGCTGCCCCTTTTGTTTTTCCGGGGCGAGTATAGTGTGCGTCGTCAGCATCAAGCGAACTGGCTGAAAAGTCTCTGTTGGCGAGGCTAACGCGGTCTGAAGGCATACAGCATCAGGACGCGGCTCACCGTGATAGTGGCCGCACTAAGCAGGAGGAATTCAGTGGGGGATAGTAAGTTTAAAGAAATGTGGGAACGAGTTGCAAGTCTTTTGACGTTGTCTCAAGAAGAGCTTGCCGAGGTTGCCGAAGAGCTTCGCAAGGATAAGCCAAGTGCTGACCGTTATATCCTTATCCGCATTCTGGGTAAGGGGGGAGGTATATCCTACAGGCAGATGGTTGAGGGCTTCCTGAATAGTCCAGGTGATCCGATGCTTGCGCAAAGCGCTTTATGGACGTTATGCATCTATTGGGGACTTACGGGTCAATATCTTCCCCAAGTTCAAGATTTCGTACAAGGCGTTTCGTGGGATAGCGAAGAAGATGTCCGCATATCAGCTATCACTATTGCGGGAGAATATTTGCGAGCTAAACCCAATCCAACCCTACTCAGACAACTCATGACGATCTTTGAGAATCCTGAAGAACGCCAGATCGTGCGAGAGGTCGCCTATCGCGCTCTGGGGCGAGCCATCGGGCGGGCACATACTGAACTTCCGGGCGGTTCTCGATCTTTGGATTGGGCTAAAGACATCGATCCGACCATTCTACAGGCCGCCAAGCGTCGATTTTCAGAAGAAACCTCAGAGTAAAGGAATAGCTGAGGCATAAAATAATTAGGGTCTGCCAATCTGTCTCTCTCGCGACCTATATTCCCCTCTGCAGAAAACTCATCTGGCTACTTATCGAAAAATCCAAAACTCGCGAGGTTTGACACCAGACTTTTTTAGTGCCTTAGCCGTTTTTAGCGGCACTCCCTTTTGGCATAGTAACTGTCCCCGGTCAAGATATACTGCAACTTTTGACCCTTTTATTTTTTTATAGACTAGATCGTTAATCCCTTCAAAATCTTGTATATCAATATCCAACAACCAGTATTCCCTACCAAAATGCCACATATCGATAACAACCACTGTTTTGTCAGTTCCCAAAACTATTTGCTCAAGATCAACAACCAGGCCGTTCTCTTTTAGTAACTGTATCCGCTCTTGACGTAGTTTTCGCTGGTTAAGGAAGAAGTTAAGCTGACTAATCCCCTGCCAATCGAAATGTTCCTCATCCATAATGTTTAGCTCCATGAATTTCCTATCAGTGTAAATCTTCAGAACCTTTCAGACAAAAGCAGTCCAAAACGAAGAGACTTTTTCGTCTGCATCGTCCACCGCTTGAGGACACGTTAGGAGCCGACGAGAATCGGCCCGGCTTCGCTGGAAAAGTCTCGATGAGCGAGGCCAACTGGGGCTGAAGACGCATAGGCGGAGCCTCGTTCCTTGCCCATGTTGCGCGCCTTTCTCTTCTGGGCGGGTCGAGTCTCTCGTAGTTTACATCACTTTTTTGCCCAAGAGGTCTTAAAGTCAAACATACCCGTGTCGGACCAGGACAAGAACGTATTGGAGGCATGTAGTCCAAAGAACTAGTGAATTATTTATGACAAGAATTACATATCCGCTTGGCTAGGAAAGCGAGAACTGGAATCCATTATGCGAATTCAATTCTTGAGCAGGGTAGTGAAACTGAAGAAAATTAAGTTTACCATGTGAAACAGCGTTATTTTGAGATGTATACTCGATTTTATGGGATTTCTTGGAGACATTATGGATGAGGAACATTTCGATTGGCAGGGGATTAGTCAGCTTAACTTCTTCCTTAAC
>DATAMF010000206.1:0-8806 GCA_036260665.1 Aggregatilineaceae bacterium
TTGATGTATATCCCATTCCTGGTTTTGCTTCTGGTAAACCCACTGCTCTGGGAACAGGGGCTATTTTACAAACTCACCTTGCTGGCCCAGGTGGCATTCTATGGTTGCGCCGGTATAGGAATGGCTCTCGCCCGGAAAAAAGTGGGACAGCTAAAACTCTTCACCCTTCCATTTTATTTCTGCATGATTTATGTCGCCGCTGCAATGGCAACCTGGAACGTCATCCGAGGTCATCGAATCACGAGCTGGCAAACGCAGCGCCGGGAGGCTGCCTAAGACTTAAGTCCATATAGCCCCATATAGAGTTAGGAAAGGGAATTTCCAAAATGTCTCTCCAAAACGAGATTTATCGTGTCGAAAAGACCAAATGGGATGACATCGCACGGCAGGCAACAGATATAGCAAATATCGGCCCTTATCGAGATTTTATTGACTATGCATCTCGGGCTTCCACCATGACTGGAATTGCTGATTTTTTGGATCCTTTGGCTGATAAACAGGTCCTCGAGATTGGTTGTGGGCTGGGTCAACTGACCACACTGCTGGCAATGAGCGGGGCAAAGGTGACTGCTTTTGACTTATCGCCGCAGAGTGTTGATGTCGCACAACAACGCGTCACTCTTAACTCGATGACAGAACATGTCAACCTGGCTGTCGCAGCAGGAGAAATCCTGCCGTTTCCCAGCGAAAGTTTTGATGTTGTATTTGGAAAAGGGGTCTTACATCATTTGAATGCTGAATATGGAGCGCCTGAAATTTTGCGCGTGCTGAAATCGGGTGGAAAAGCAGCCTTCTCTGAACCAATGGGAACTAATCCGCTCCTGTCGTTTGTCCGGGCTTATATTCCCTATCCTCACAAACACCCACGGGGGGCAGATCGCCCGCTAACCTACGATGCTATTCACCGTTGGGGTGCGAATTACAAGGTGTTCAATTACCGCGAAATCCAGTTCTTGAGCATGTTGGAGCGAGGACTGAGAAAGCGACGACCACTAACTGTGTTGCGTCGTTTGGACGGGGTATTGCTAGAGCATTTCCCATTCCTACGGCGTTTCTGCCGGTATGTTGTATTGACAATGGTAAAGTAGAACGTGTAATCCGGCCTTCAAAGCGAGGCCATTGGGGGCGCTGGGAAGATTCCATCGGCGTCAATATTGAGCTGAATCGGGGAAAACACATGTCAATCTTTGGAAAACAATTCACAATAAAGGATGTGGCCCCGCGCCTCGCAATCGCCAGTGCCATCATTCTGGCTATTTCTGCGCAGCAGTTGCTGCTCATGTCCACCAGCCTTCCGATTGTGCTGGGCATAATAGGGGGATGTGTACTTTTGGTGGCGATGTTTATCTCGCCTGAGTTGGCAACCCTGTTTTCGATCTTTATGCTTTACGCTAACGTGTCGGTTGTATTTATCAGAAATGGAGTGCCGGGACCGATTGCCGGAGTCACCTTTTTGCTGTTGGGCATTCCTTTATTCAATTATCTGGTTAACCGAAAAGAAAAGTTCGTAGGGGCGGTCCCTTTTTTTCTCATGGCTGTCTACTTCGGGCTGGCATTATTGTCCGCCATATTTACGGACGTTTCCAAACACTCCATCGAATGGTTAATCACCTTTGCGCTGGAGGGATTGGTTCTCTATTTTTTGATTATAAATACCATACGAACCGCCGATGTGCTCAGGAAAGCAATTTGGGTGATCCTGATCGCTGGATCGCTGATGGGTGCTGTCTCAATGTACCAGGAATTCACCAAGTCCTACGATAACGATTTTGGTGGATGGGCGATTGTCAAAGAATCGGAAATTAACGTCGGAGAATCGGATATTCTGGGCAATCAAGCAAGCGCGCGGCGTGTTGCTGGACCAATTGGATCCAAAAACTTTTATGCCCAATTTATGGTGGTCTTGCTACCATTGGCGATTTCCAGATTTTCCGCCGAGCGCTCGACCGCACTGCGTGTTCTCGCCATCGCAATGTGTATCCCTATTCTAGGGGGAACCCTGCTCACGTATTCGCGGGGGGCAGGAATTGCCGCCATCCTCATGATATTCGTGCTGTTCGCTTTAGGTGGCCTACGTTTAAAACACCTCCTGATCATAGGCGGGGTGGCATTTGTTACCGTGATGGTCTTTGTCCCAAATTACATTTATCGTATTTCAACTGTCATCAACACGCTCAATTTGCCGAATGGGAATGTGGCTGAAGCGGGTGGATCGGTGCGTGGGCGCGCGACTGAAAATCTGGCTACGTTCAACGTTTTTACGGCTCATCCAGTTTTGGGTGTAGGGCCGGGACAAACTCGATATTATATTCAGGAAGCGTCAAACGAGATTGGTTACAAAAATCTGACCACGGATCGTCGCAGTCATAATCTCTATCTTGAACAACTGTCGGATGGTGGAATTATCGGTTTCGCCAGTTATCTTAGCATTGTACTGGTTACCTCAATTCAATTATGGCGTACTGCGCGCCGGTTCAAAGCTAGCCAGCCTGACGTTTTTTATACTCTCATCGGCCTATTAGCATCGATTATCACCTTTCAGATCACAGGGCTTTTTTTGCACCTCTCATATATCCGATACTACTGGTTTCTCATGGCGCTAGCCGAATCCGGTGTTCTGATATTTAACGCATCACCTAGCCGTCTTGGAGCAAGGGTTCAGCAAAAGGCACTGAGCTAATCGGCCAATCACGGCACAGCCAAAGTTTCCTGAGCAAATCGATCACAATCCAACTTGGAGCAGATTGCTCAAATGGGATGCCGTTTCTCTTTATCTCTTTAATGTATAGTCGGAGTCAATTATGGAACCATCCATCGAAGTACAAACGGCGAAGCAAGGTGGGGAAACCGCAGGGCTTGTGCAACCCGCGCTAACCGTAAAAAAAACTTCCGCCGAAAAATCGTCTCGCCGCCAAATTCGTGGTTCCAGTTTACTGCTGGTGGGTAAATTGATTTCGATTGGTGTTACTACGCTCGTTCAGATTTTGACAGTTCGTTACCTGTCCAAGAACGCTTATGGCGCATTTGCCTACGCGCTATCTATCGCCACATTAGGGGAAACCATTGTTACTCTAGGCTTAGATCGAGCCGTAACACGTTTTGTGCCCATCTATCATGAGAAGGAAGATTATGATAGGATGTTTGGCACACTGCTCATGGTGGCGTCCACCATTTTTGCGCTCAGCATCATCCTCGTGCTGATGGTTGTCGGCTTCCAGGGTTTTATTGCTGATCATCTGGTCAACGATCAGCAAGCAGTTGATTTACTAGTGATCCTCATTGCGCTCGCGCCCATCAATGCCTTTGATAACATTCTAACCGGACTGTTTGCAGTCTTTTCCAGTCCCAAAGCCATCTTTTTCCGAAAGTATGTGCTCGGCCCGGCCTTAAAAATTGGAATAGTTCTGCTGCTCATTCTGGGGAAAAGCAGTGTTACCTTCCTTGCCTTTGGATATTTGGCGTCGGGGCTGTTGGGGATCGCCATCTTCGCCGTCCTATTAGTGCGCATGATGCGTGAGCAGGACTTCTTTTCGCGGTTTAACCGGAAGACGATGAACATTCCCATGCGTGAAGTCCTGACTTTCACCATTCCTCTCCTAGCTTCTGATCTCGTTTATGTGGTCATGAATGCAATGGATGCTGTACTGCTCGAACATAATCGAGGAACCGGCGATGTCGCAGCATTTCGGGCTGTACAGCCAACGGCGCGCTTAAATCAGGTGGTCTTGGCGAGTTTTGCATTGTTATTCACACCGGCAGCGGCGCGCTTGTTTGCACAGGGTGACAAAGAAGGGATTAACCGCCTCTACTGGAAAAATGCAGTTTGGGTTGCGATTGCATCTTTCCCAATCTTTGCCCTCACCTTTTCATTGGCCGGACCTGTCACAAGTATGTTATATGGTTCGCGTTATGAGCAGTCGGCTCTAATCATGGCGATGCTTTCGTTCGGTTATTACTTCAATGCGGCAACCGGTCAAAATGGGCTGACACTCAAGGTCATGGGCAAGCTGCGATATATCGTAACCGTTGATATTCTGGCTGCCGTCATCAACTTGGTGTTTAACCTGATCCTGATTCCACGCTATGGAGCGATTGGGGCGGCTGTGGGGACAATGAGCACGATGATCATCTTCAATATTTTGAAACAAGGTGGTCTGATGCTCGGCACAGGCATTAGCATTCTTGATCGGGATTATTTCAAAATCTATGTGGTTATTATTCTTGCCGCGGGAGGACTCTTGCTAGTCCAAGTACTTCTATCACCACCCGCCATCATCGGATTAATCATTGCGGTGCTTATATCACTGCTCGTGCTCCGAATTAACCGGAAGGACCTGGATATAGCGAACACCTTCCCGGAACTGCTTCGTATCCCCATGGTTAGGTGGTTGTTCAATGACTAGAGAATGCTTATGCTGGAACTGACACTCGCTACTCAATTTGTCCCTGGCACTAATTTGCGCGGTGAAGTATCAGGCGCAAACTGGGCATTTCTGCTTCCCTCGCTTGAGTTGGAGCAGGTGATTTGTTGGGGTATGCCCGCTTCTACTACGCTGGCTATGCTGGCGGCAACAAGCCGCCAAGTAACCGTTTGTGCAAGCTCGCAGCAAATAGAGGATTCGAATCACCGCAGCGATTTATCAAACATCAGTTGGATTGCTGTCAATAGCGACGAGTACCCATTGCCGCTTGAAACGAGTAGTGCAGATTTGCTGTTGATTGTGGGTAAGCAGCATGTACAGCAATTTATCCACGATAGTACCCTGCAAACAGAATTCATGCGTATACTCAAATCGGACGGAAGTGTCTATTTTGAGTTCAGAACTCGACCGAGACAACTCAAAGCACTTAACCATCTCATCGAACCATTGAGAACAGGCCGGTATTTCTGGCTGACACCGCTATCGGGCGAAATGTATACGGCTGTGCCGCTGGATGATAACAAAACCAAGAACTACTTCCTCAGCCGGAAACTTTACAGTTTGTCGTTTACTACTCATGTCTTCAGACAAGCCAAGCGTCTGTACACCAAACGGTCCTTATCTGATCGGCCCACATCGAAATCCCAGAATAGTGCCGAAAATACAATCTCGACGAGGAAACAGTCGTCGAAGTACGGCCTACATTCTGCCGTTCGCAAACTGGGTAACACATTTCTCAAAATCGCAGCCCGTGTGGAACGATTTCAATACCGGCACACATGGCTGACAGTTCGTTGTGGCGTCCTGCTCCGAATATCGGCGGATGCTCAAACAACCACCCGTCCGCCAACCTACATCACGCGGATCGCGGAAGAAGCGGGCAAGAGCTTAGATGACCATCGCTGGGGACTATGGGCGGGTGGAGAATACAGTTCCCGAAAGCTGCTGTTTTTCTTGTTCAACCAGAACAGTCATATTCCAGAATATCTCGTCAAGATGGTTCGAAATCCTGCGCTTAACCGCCGACTGGAAAATGAATATCAGGCTCTCAAGCTGCTGAATGAGCGGCAAATTGGCGATAGTGAAATTCTGCCGCAGGTCGTTTTCTTTGGGCATCATAATAACCTTGCGCTTCTTGGCGAGACGATTATCGATGGTGTGCCCTTCCGCGAACGGACAGAATGGACGGCTAATTGCTCGCTACTACATACGGCGATTGATTGGTTTGGAAACTTAGCCGCAAATCCATCGCCCGTAAAGTCTACACAAGTTGCCGATGTGTTAGAAGTCCTTTTCACGCGTTTTAGCGCAATCTACCACCTGCCTGATACTCAACACCGTTTTCTGGCTGAGCAGATTGCAGTCTTACGGGAGAATAACGTATCGTTTCCTCTTGTCTTCCAACATGGAGATCCTGGTCCCTGGAATATGCTTGTCACCCCGACAGGACGCATCGCGCTTTTAGATTGGGAGTCGGCAGAAGCGCGGGGGATACCGCTGTGGGATCTGTTCTACTTTTTCCGTTCCTATATGAATGGGATCGCACAGGCAAATGGCATGCACGATAGGCTGCAAGGTTTTATGAAGTATTTTCTGGACTCTTCGTCGTTTAGTTCGCTGGTGGTTGACACAGTTCGACATCACACTGAGAACATTGGACTGCCGCAGCACTTTATTGAGCCGATGTTTTACACCTGTTGGATGCACCGCGCACTGAAACAATCCACTTTGCTCGATCCCACGAAGCTGGATCAGGGTTACTATATTAACTTACTCCAGCTATGTATCGAACACCGAGACGCTCCGACTTTAACACGTCTCTTTAGCGTCTCTATGGGGCAAACGGAAAAGAAAGGGGTGCAAGCCGGGGCACGGAGACCGGGAATGTAAGACTATTCGGAGTACGCCGTCGAGGGCGACCATGCGTAAGTTACTCGTGCTCCCCCAGCCTTGATTTTCATTACGGTAGCTTGGAATGTGCCAGTGAGGGGGGGCAGCGGCGGTAATGGCAGCCGCACGGCCTGTTCCGTCTGCTCAAAGTGGGGTCAGAGGTTGTTATTTGGTCGTGCCCGTGAAGGCGCTCACGGGCCTAATTTCCTGCTCTGCCTGATCCCGCTCCTGACTGCATTTACGGCTTCGGACATTCGTCATGTGCATCACTGCCACTAAGTCCAGCACAAGCTCGCAGACAACCACCACCATGCGAAAGAACGTGCAGTTTCACTTTCTTTTTAGGGCAATACAACACCCCCGCAAGCATAACACACTTGCAGGGTGTTCTCAGCGGACGCCAGTCAACACTTAAGACTCAATTTCCCTCAGATTAATTTCTGAGGACTATGGGTTATTCCGCATCAGAAATCGAATGGCAGGCTTGTGGTCTTCCAACTTTCACAGGTTTGAGTCCGATGCCACGTCCCCAGTTTACAGAAAAAACGAACTTGCCCCCGCTGATTAGTCAGGGCGGTACTCAAAATTGACGAAGTGCGCCGGAGTGGTGCTTGGCTGGCCGTTACCTGTTGCGTACATCCCAAAGTACACGCCCGTGAAGCCACCGGCTACCTCGGTGGACAAATGATGTACCGTGCCGGTTCCCAGTTCGCGGGGTTCGCCGCCCGTGACCGCGTATTGAAAATGGTAGGTCAGCGCGCCCGCTTCGATCACCAATGTGACTGCCCCCTCACCAATTGGCTCACAGGCTAACTCGGCCTGCAAAAATGGGCCAATCCGCTGGCGGAATATCACGCTGCGCTGACCGTCGCGGCGGGTAATTGCGATGTCGTAATGATGGCACTCATTCATCAGGGCCGTAAGTCCAGCCTCTTCGTTTTCCTGTGTCGGTTCGAAGTCGACTGTCGTCGATACGACGCAATCGGCGTGCTGCTGTCGCCGCCCAATGAATGCGGGCGAGTCTACATCGTCCAGTGTGACTGCCGAACCATGCAGTGTTAACATCCCTGTGTTTTCGGTCATCGACCAATCTTCAGCGTGTGGATTGCGCAAGAAGTTCCAGTACAGAGGGAGTTCAGGCTGTGCAAAATCGTCGGATGTGGGCTGCAATGATTGATCCCAAGTTACTGGATGACCGGGTAAATGATCGACTTCCATCTCCAGTTCGATTTGGCCATTGTTCCCGATCACCGGCCAGCCATCTATCCATTTTACGGGAGCCAGAAACGTTTCACGCCCCAGATGATGCGTGCGAGGATTGTACTTGACTGTGTCGGGCCACCGAATTGCCAGACATACTGCCCACCAGCCGCCATCTTCAGCCTGGAAAAGTTCGGCGTGGCCTGTGGCCTGAATCTGGTGGTAGCGGCTGCGATGAGTCAGAATCGGGTTATTCGGGCATGATTCAAACGGTCCCCAGGGATTGTCGCTCCGCGCAATCGTCACCATGTGTGTCAGGTGCGTGCCACCCTCAGCAATCAACAGGTAGTAGCGACCATCGATCTTGTACAGATGAGGAGCCTCCGGCCAACTGCTGCCGGTCCCAGTCCATAAGTGACGCATATCGCTCAGGTGCTCACCCGTCTCGATATCGATCTCAAACTGGAAGATGCCCTCCTGCTGATGGTTGCATTGGAAATAGACTTTGCCATCGTCATCAAAAAAGAGGGATGAATCAATCGAGTCGTTGAAACCGGGCTTGTCACCAAACTGCACCCAGATGGGATCGGACCATTCACCGGTAGGGTCATCTGTCCAGACGAAAAAATGTCCCTTGTCGGTGACGTTAGTCGTCACCATGTAAAATCGCCCCTCATGGTAGCGGATGGTCGGAGCGTAAATGCCCCCTGAGCTGCGCGCACCGGCCAGCGGTAGTTGTTCGGGTCGCGTCAGGCAGTGACCGATTTGTTTCCACTGCACCAGGTCGCGGCTTTTGAACACCGGCACGCCGGGGAAGTATTCAAATGAACTGGTCACAAGATAGAAATCAGACCCTACGCGGCACACACTGGGATCCGGATAAAAACCGGGAATTACGGGATTACTGTATTTCATCATGTTCTCCATAGATACCGAGATTGGCCACGTATGACGCATATTGTGTTACTGTCACCTGTAGTCATTGCAGATCGGCGATAAGTTGCTCGACTACGATGAAATTTACCCCATATGGTCAAAAAATCCCATCCATGGGGAAAACGGTCACAGATCCACCCGTTGTCTCAAAAGATTAGTGCAATTGCCAATTTTCCCCCTAAGGAATGAAAACAAAATAGTTTAAGCATTTGAGATTGAGGATTGCCAACAAGGACGGGATCGGATAGGGTACGGGAAACGCAGTCGAGAGCGAACGTGCCATGAAACGGGCGTAGTTAAGACTGGGGGGGCCGATATTTTTAGCGCGTAGTGTTCAGAAATAATCTGAGGGAAGATTT
>DATAMF010000208.1:0-12876 GCA_036260665.1 Aggregatilineaceae bacterium
GTTCCGGAATCGGACTGCTCATCACCCTGATGATCCGTATTAACCGGAGCAAACAGAAGCTATTCGTGTTCGGATTGAAGGAGCACTATCGCCAGATTTTCAAACTCACGCGGCTGGATGAGGCAGTTGTCATCTATGACACCGAGGCTGATGCTGTCTCTGCTGCGCAGGAGTTATAGGAGCACCTAGCATGTCGCAAAATTCTCCTTCACCCACTCAAACTCAGACAGACGTTCCGCGGGATGCCGCCTATTGGGCCAAACGCCGTCTGACCATTGAAATCAACGATCTGCCACCTGATTTGAGGGGCGTGAACGTTAAAGGTCGTCATGTCAACGGGCCGCTGCAAGGCTTCGGGCAGATGTGGCTGAAGACATACCGGATCGCTCTCAAGGGCGCAACCGTAAACCCGGCTGAGGCGATCCAGGCATGGAAGGAGAATTTTGGGAAGTTTTGGCCTGCTGGCAACCTGTTCCATGCGCCATTGACAGGCATTATGCCCGGTGAGGTCGGGATTCTGGATCTCCCTACACCGGGCGGCATGCGGCTGTCAACCGGAGTCATGGTCCTGTTTGCGGATGAGGAATCGTTCGCTTTCATGACGCCTGAAGGGCATATGTTTGCGGCCTTCATCACGTTTAGCGCATATGACGAGGCAGGGACGACGATTCTCCAGATTCAACCCCTGCTACGAACCAACGATCCGCTGTGGGAAGTGGTTATGCGCCTCTACGGATTCCGAAAAGAGGATCAGTTCTGGCTGACGACACTTCGCAAATTGGCGGCATCCTTTGGTGTTTATGACCAGGAGCCGACGTTGGAAGCAACCCTTGTCGATCCGCAGCGGCAATGGGGACAGGCCCAAAATATCTGGCATAATGCGGCTATTCGAAGCACCTTGTACAGCGTTGTATCGTTACCTCAAAACGCCTGGAGACGACTGAGAGGTAAAACAAGCATGCCGTCAACAGACAAACGGCAGACAATCACCGCGACGATGGTTACATCCCCACGTGATGCGCCGTATTGGGCCGAACCCACCGACAAACTCACGGTATCCAGCATACCGGACGGCGCAATTAATCTCAATGTGGAAGGCCGCGCCGTCATCAGCCCACTTCAGGGATTTGGGCAACTATGGCAGAAAACCTACCGGGTTCAGCTCAAAGGCGTGGACTGCAACGCTGGCGAGGTGATGGAGGTTTGGAAGAAACACTTTGCAGAGTTCCAGCCGCCGGATAATCATTTTTATCCCCAAATGACCGGGATCAAACCAGGGGATATTTTGTTCATTGATACACGCTTGCCGGCGATGCCTCGCACACCGGGAGTGATCCCCTTTGCGAGCGGTGTGCTGGTACTATACAGCGATGCTGAGTCTTTTACAGTCATGACTCCACAGGGATTCCCTGAAGCGGGATGGAACACCTTCAGTGTCTATGAAGACCAGAGCGTGATTGTGGCACAGATTCAGTCATTGGCACGCGCAACCGATCCGGTTTATGAGTTCGGATTACGGTTTATGGGAGGTGCATCGAAGCAGGAAAATACCTGGACTTATGTCCTGAGCCAACTGGCGGCTTACTTTGCCCTTGAGAATCCAATCGTTGAAGTCAACAAAACCTGTCTGGATCGGCGAGTCCAATGGCGGCGGGCGAAAAATGTCTGGCAAAATGCCGCGCTGCGTTCAACGGTAAGTTGGCCCTGGCGTCGTATTCGAAAACAAAACCACAGCTAATCCCATATGAATGTGATGCGGCAGTTTTACTCAAATCGACGGCATATCTGGTGGCTCTGGTCCATGATTATGGGCCTTGTTATGCTTGCGCTGCTGCTGCGTCTGTGGAACACCTTCGAAATTAATTCGATGTCAGGATGGCCCCTGGTTGAAGAAATTGTCATCTGGGTCGTTTTGTTCCCCTTAGCGGCACCCGTATTTGCAACAGTCGGCGCTGTCATTCTGTCCCGGCAACCGGGAAATCTGATCGCATGGTTATGCATCACGACCAGCCTGATCATTGTGAGCCAGGATCTGTTCTGGCAGTATACACTGCGGGCTGGTGTGCATGATTGGCCGACCGTCGTACCAAGCGCACTGCTAACGGTCTGGTTGTCGGCACCCAATATTCCACCGCTGCCGTTCACCTTTTTGCTCTTACGGTTTCCCGATGGACATCTGCTTTCTACACGCTGGCGGTGGATCGAGAGGTTAGCGGTTATCAGCGCCGCTGCCCAAGGCATTGCAGGCACTTTTTATCCTCAGCTTCGCGTAGGATTGGAAGATCCGATCTCTAATCCACTTGGTATCCAGACGGGGGAAAAGCTCCTCAACATCTTAGGCTTCAGCAGCTTTTTGTTGTCGGTGCTGCTCATGGGGTGCGCCGTGATTGCGATGCTGCTGCGACGTCACCGCGCGACAGGGCAAACCCGCCAACAACTAAAATGGTTGGCTTTTATAAGTGGAATGCTGCTGGTTTTTCTCGCCTGTGCCATCGGATTCGCTAATATTGTCCCGCTTGGATCACTCTTTTATATGGCGGCAGTAGCCACCGGCACGATTGGTATTCCGGTGGCTATCGGAATAGCCATGCTGCGCTATCGATTGTACGATGTCGATTTAGTGATTAACCGGGCGGTTGTTTATGGCTTGCTGACCGCCATGCTAGCACTGCTCTACGTGGGCAGTGTGGCAATTTTACAGGGAACCTTCCGCCTAATCACAGGACACCAATCGAATTTAGCCGTGATGACGTCTTCGCTCATCATTGCTGCCCTGTTTAACCCGCTGCGACATCGCGTGCAAACTGAGATTGACCGCCGCTTTTACCGGCGACGGTATGACGCGGTCCAAGTTTTGGCCGCATTCGGCACAGTTGCACGGGATGAGGTGGATCTGGAGCGGTTAGAAGCGCGACTATTGGAAGTTATCGCAGAGACTATGCAGCCTACTCATGTCTCCCTCTGGCTGCGCGATGGTCCAGATCGTGTCTTGCACAGCTAACTTGCATCGTCATCCAGAATGCGGCGAATTTCATCTTCCCATACGTCGGCCAGCGGATCAAATGTGACTTCATTAAAGTCCTCAGCTAAATGCCTAAAGTACTCACGGATGTTCAATTCAGGCGCGCCTTGTTCGAATTCTTCCAGCTTGGCATCCATGACTTCAATGAGTTGGCGGCTCCGATACTCTAAATCGGAGAGGTTGAAGTTCGTTTTTAACATATGATTGATACGGCGCATCACGCCCAGCCAAGCCATAAAGTCGTTCTCAATACGAATGGCACTCTCGACGTCGCTAATCTTAGAGAAGTCGTAGGTTGGTACAAAGGCATAAAGCCCAACCATCTCGATGCCTTTTTCGCTGGCGCGACGGCAGAGGTAGGAACCGATACTGGCTCCACCCTGATAGTCGGTGAGGGTGACAGCCAGAGATTTCACTTCCTCCTTTAATTTAGAAAGGCTGTACATGGCTGAGATCATGCGCTCTTTGTTGTAGGGAAGCTCGCCATAAACGCCGCCTAAACTAATGATACGTGTCACGCCTAAAGCCTGGGCGATATCAAGAATAGCGCTGATATAACGTTCGATGTCCAGATGAGGTTCATCACCCAGAAAGATCAGGCCATCCGTTCCGGTAAAAAACAATTCATTACGCGGGGTTTCAACGGACACAGGGTATCCCTGATCGAACTTCACCATAGGGCGAACCAGATCATGGGTACCAGGAATTTGGAAGAGATAAAAGCCATGCGGTGAAAGTGTTCCAATTTTTCGGGCGTTGGATTGTTGGACAAGATAGTAAGGAAGCCCGGAAGATACGGATCCCGCATCCGCCCACTGCCGCCAACCCAAAATCATATACCTGGCTTGGGGGCGCTCGGACAATTCAAAATGATCGACCATCATAACGTCTCCTGTTTAGTCCCTTTAATCTTAACCTGCTATCCAACAGAGTGGTAGGAAATTCTCTCAAGAACGGTTAAAATACAAAATCATTCGCAGACCATCTGGCGACTCGAATGCATAGTCTTATCGCCCATTTGTACTCAAATCCGCGGAGAAGTTTAGATGCCCGATTCGGTAGATCAGATCATATCGGATTATTCCGATAACTTGAATCATCTGGTAGGACGCATCAGCCAACTTGAGATCGTGTTAGGGCGAACTGTGCAAGCCTTGAATCGACACGGTGTGCAGTTATCTGTTGATCTCGACGGCATGATGCAAGAGATACAGCAGGATTTAAATGCCGCTGAGAAAAACAGCCGGGTGGTGATCGATCACTCCCAACAACTCCAGAATTTAGTGCGCACATTTGCGCTGATCACCTCTTCGCTCGAATTGGATCAGGTGTTGGCGGAAGTGATGGATACGGTGATTCAGCTCACCGGGGCGGAGCGGGCCTATTTGATGCTGCGTAGCCCCAAAAGTGATGAGTTGACAATTCGAGCAGCGCGAAATTGGGACAAGGAAACTTTATCGGAACAAGATGTCGTTTTTAGCCGCAGTATTGTGGCAACCGCTGTCGAACAAATGGAGCCTATCATCACGACTAATGCATTAGGGGACAGCCGTTTTCAGCAATCGGAAAGTATTGTTGAACACGGGCTGCGGTCCATTTTGTGCATTCCCCTGGCGCTGCACAAACGGACGGTGGGGGTGCTGTATGCGGATAACCGGATTGAGCAAGGGATTTTTAAACAAACCAGCATTCCGCTGCTGACTGCATTTGGGACACAAGCCGCTATTGCCATCGAAAATGCTCGACAGTATGGACAGGTTAAAGATGATCTGCGGGAAGCACAACGGGAATTGGCGCACCTACAAATTCAGTTGGATCAACATCAGATCGAACGGCAGGTGAGTGAGATCACCGAAAGTGAGTATTTTCAAAAACTAACGTCAGCCGCGCGCGGGATGCGCGACGCGCACCGCCGAAAACCTAGTTAGGAGGAGGCTATGAAAGTAACACGTGTGTTATTTATCTGCCTGATCATATTTGTTTTCACCTCGCCCTACACCAAACTGTCTCCAACCTCCGCATCCTACCTTTCTCCACGAATGTACGACATCCAAAATGTCGCAGGCATCCCAACAACAAGCGAAAAAGCGCAAGCCTCGACAGCCGCCTGGACGGTCATGATTTATCTCGCGGCGGACAACGATCTGGAAGCGTTCGCGCTGGCGGATTTGAACGAAATGGAGTTCGTCGGCAGCACGACGGATGTGAACGTTGTTGCTCAAATTGATAGAGCGGAAAACTACGACAGTTCCAACGGCGATTGGATGGACGCCCGGCGTTTGTTTATTAACCGGGATACCAATCTGAGCGATGTCGTATCCGAACAAGTGGAGATCGTGGGTGAAACGAACACCGGCGATCCTGATACCCTGTCTGATTTTGCCATCTGGGCGATGACCACCTATCCGGCTGAACGGTATGCGCTCGTGGTGTGGGATCACGGCGGGTCATGGTTGGGTGTGGCAACGGATGAATCGGCTGATTTTGACGATCTCACGCTGCCGGAACTGGGACAGGCGCTCGAACAAACCACCACGGCAACCGGCGTTTCACAACTGGATGTGGTGGGATTTGATGCGTGTCTGATGGGAGCGTTTGAGGTCTATAACACGATTGCGCCCTATGCCAGGTATGGAATTGGCAGCCCAGAGTTGATCCCCGGAAATGGGTGGGATTATCTGGGTGCGTTGGATGCGTTGGCGGCGAATCCAGCAATGGATGGCGGCGAATTTGGTCGCGCGACAGTCGATAGTTTTATCGAATTCTATACCGAGATCGTAAGCACCTACAGTATTTTTAACCTCGGTGTGGTGGACCTCAGCAAAATCACGGATGTGATCAGCAGCATGGAAGCCTTTAGCGATGTAGTCAACACTGATCCCAGTGCGGTATTGGACGCGGTCAGCGAAGCCCGCAATGAAACGCCGCTATTTGGCGCGTTTGATGATCCGCAATATACCGATTACTGGGCGGCGGCAGACTTGTTCGGATTTATGCAACTGCTGGCAGAACTGCTGCCGGATACGGAAGTGGGGCTGGCGGCGGCAGATGTATCTAATGCAGGGAAAGATATGATCCTGTATTACCAGGGCAGCGAAGCATCCATCAATGTGAGCGGTATCTCGATTTTCTTCCCACGCAGTCTGTATGATTACCAGGGGGAAAATCGGGCGACACGCTACGTGACCGAAGCACCATCCAGCCTGACACCCTGGCAAACTTTCCTCGATTCGTTCTATAACAGTGCGCTGCTTGTTGCCAATGCAGCGGAACTTCAAGGTGACGTTAAAGATATTGCGGTTGACGCCGGACAAGTCGTGCTCGAACTGGGTTTGGGCAGCAGTGTGATCCAGACAAGCGTCCTGGTAACACTGGATATTGGGGGCGGCGAAAGCATTATCATTGACTATATCCGGCCTGATGCCATCACAAAAGGGCTGCCGCGAGAATTAACATGGTCGGGGCGGGTTCCGTGGTTGTCAAATGGCCTGACACGTGTGCCTGTTTTGATTATCAAAAGCCGGTATAACCCGGAATTGGGGATCATCAACGGCACATTCCATCCGCAAAATGGCCTGCCCGTCAAAGCCCAACTCGTGGTCGATTTGAATACCAACCTGATCACCACCGTATGGGGAGTACGCGAGAGCGCCGACAGCTTGATGCCATTTGAAATTCACCCTCAAGCGGGGGATATATTCCATCCGACGTGGTTCACGCTGGATGAGGATGGAAAACTCGTTGCAAAACCTGCAACCTCGCGACTTGTTTTCCCCGAAGCACCTTCGAGTGCCAAAGCGAGCGATCTCCGAGTGGCGCTCGATACGCAGCCTCAGCCATTTTATGTGACATGGAATACAGCACCGTCAGGGTCTTATACGTTCACAACGGCAGTTGAAGATGTGGCCGGAAATACGGGACAGGGGTATACGCCTGTGGTGGTCGATACGGGGGATGGTGGGCTGGATGTTGAACCGCTCGACCCGGATGATCCAGACATTGATGACGATGGACTTGGAAACGAGGAAGATAACTGTCCGGCGGTGGATAATCCCGATCAGGCAGACAGCGACGGTGATGGAATTGGGGATATCTGCGATCTAACCGATGATCGTGACCCTGATCAAGACGAAATCACGGAAGATAATTGTCCCGATGTTGCAAACTTCGATCAAGCGGATACGGATGGCGATGGGCTGGGCGATGCCTGTGATTTTGTGAGCGACAGAGATAAGGATGGGATCGAGGATCAGGCGGATAATTGTCCCGATGTGCCCAATCCCGATCAGACAGATAGTAATGGGGATGGACGAGGCGACGCCTGTACTGCTGCGACAAGTGGCGGCGGCGGCGAGATTGTTCCCGATCTGGATCAAGATGGGATTCCAGACAGCAATGATAATTGTCCGGCGGTTGCGAATGCCGACCAAACCGATAGTGACGGGGATGGCGCGGGAGATGCGTGCGATGCGCCGCCTGATGCAGATGGTGATGGGATTCCCGACGGAAGCGATAACTGTATCCAAACCTTCAACCCGGATCAGGTTGACAGCGATGCCGATGGACAAGGGGATGCCTGTGATCCACCGGCTGATTCAGATGGCGATGGGATACCGGATGTTGTGGATGAATGCCCCAATGATCCGGCAACCGGCAGCGGCGGGAATTTGGGCGGGCTGTGCGGGGATACTGACGGTGATGGCATCAAAAACGAGTCGGATAATTGTCCCTTCACCCCAAATCAGAATCAAGATGACTACGACGAAGATGGCGTAGGTTCGGCATGCGACAACTGCCCGGCGGACTGGAATCCCGACCAAACGGACAGCGATGGTGATGGTGTAGGGGATGCCTGCGAAGGCGGCAATTACACGCCTGCGTTCGAATAACATCCCTAAACAATCTCAGACCTCCCCCCCCCCCCTTTAACCCCCTTTTTCAGGTCATTTGAGGGGAAATTCACCGACTAAGGGGGGGAGATGATGGCAGGAAGTCGGTTTTTTTGTCAAAAAGTGCTTTTTCCGTGACGTGAAATGACGTGAAATGGCATTGGGCAGACTGGTAAGGTGCGCTACTCTCAGATATAGAGTAGCACAATAGTTCCAGTCTGTCATGGTCGTGACAGACTAACTTCGATGGCTAACTTCGATAGCTAACTTGAATGACTAACTTGAATGGTGATAAACCCACCCCAGGGAAAATTTCTGGGGTGGGTTTGTGCTTAGGCTGCGCCAAGATTTTCTTGACCCCATCCCCCCTTACCCCTTCCCTCAGGGAAGGGGAGTCAAACCGGATGAATGGAATCATTATTTTCTTAGGATGGCCTTAGTTGCGGCAGTTCACACCGGGGCGACACCGGAAGGCGGCCAATGTATCGAGATTCACAACCGCCAAGTCAACGGTTATGTTGGCTTCTACTTCTTCGCCGGACAAATAGGCGGCGGACGTCTGAACGCCTAATTCACCCAGCGTCCACGCATCGGGAGTCACAAAAGCGGTTATAAAACGGCCCTGCTGAATCGCGGCAATCGCGTCTTCGGTAGCGCCAAAACCGACAAATGTCAGGCCGCTCTTGCGAGCACTAATCGAGGCTTCTATGGCAGCTAACGTCGAGGATTCGTCATAGCCGAAAACGCCGACAACAGCCTCTTCACGAAGCAGGTCGCTAAACATAGTGACGATGGTTTCACGATCCATCCCCGCCACTACCAGGGGGAGAATTGTCACATCTGAGCAATTTTCGGCCATGTAGCTGTTAAAACCCTCGCTGCGCTCACGGGCGGCGACAAGGTTGAGCGGTTCGGGTGCATCGGATTCGGATGCTGCAACGGCACCGACCAGTTCAATCACTGTGCCTGTGTTTTGAATCGCATCACAAAGCGTAGTGGCTGCCAGTTCGCCGCCCTGGATGTTGTCGGACGTGAGCGAACTCACCACTTCGATCTCGGAAGCACTTTCCAGCGTCGAACCGAGCAAAAAGACGGGAATACCGGCCTGGCTCGCGGCCTCTACCGCAGGCAGACTCAGCGCGGGGTCGGTTGGGCTGAACAATATGGCATCGACCTGCTGATCGATCAACGACTCAATATTGGATAACTCCGTATCGATCTCGTTATCGGATGACAGGACGACCAACTCAACGCCGAGTGTATCAGCCTCGTTCTGAGCGGCATCCACCAGACTTTCGTAAAAAGTGCCCGTTTCAGCCGGGAGCGACAACGCAATGGTCAAGCTGTCCGCGCGGGCAGACGTGGGAATACCGCCAGCCAACAGGACAAACGTGAGCAGCAGAATGATCAGTTTACGACCCATGTGGAAATTCCCCTTATTTAAGATAACTTCTAACTTCATCATAAATGAGTTCGCCTCCTCAATCAACTCCCAGCGGTAGCACATAACGGTTCGATACGATATTGGATGCGCTCGACACAGGTTAAATCACGAACATACCGATTGCCAAATGTCCAGCGGCGCAATGTGTCAAGTTGAAGCGGCACAACATCCCACTGGCGCAGGGTCGCATCGGCCAAACCGGATACGAGGACGGACCCGCTGTAGGCGACACTCCAGATCGTCTGATCGGGTTCAAGACGGCGGATTTCCTGACCGTTGGCACTGTTCCAAACGCGCACTGTTCCATCTTCGGAGCCAGAAGCAATCTGGCTGCCGTCGGTGTTAAAAACAGCACGCTGGACGGACGCGGTATGACCTTCCAGACGGCGGATGATGCTGCCGGACGACAGACTCCACAGAATAATGGTGGTATCCTGAGATGCGGACAGAACCTGGGTGCCATCGGGACTGAAAGCTACACTATTGATTGACCCCGTGTGGCCGGTGAAGCGGCGAACCTCGCTGCCGTCTTCGAGATTCCAAAGAATCACGTTGCCGAGATCATCACCAGAGAGTGCTAATTTGCCGTCGGGGCTGATCGCAACGGCAAAGATGTAGAAGGAATCCGGGTCCTGAAGCGTGAGCAGCGGCGAGCCGGACGCAACATCCCACAGAATAATCCGGGCATCATCGCCACCGGAAAGCACACGGGTGCCATCGGAATTCAGGACGGCGTTAATCACAATCCCATCGTGCTCGCCGGAAAAGGACTGAATAACCTCCCCGGCTGCCGTATCCCAGAGCAATAAACCACCCGCTGCATCGCTGGTGAGGGCGCGCGTGCCGTCGGCGCTGAGATCGACACTCAAAAGGATGTCCGTATGGCCCTCGAACTGGGTTAACTGCTGGCCTGTCTCGACATCCCAAACCCGCGCCGTATTATCGAAGGAGCCGGAAAGTAAGCGGGTGCCATCGGCGCTCAAGTCCACGCTGACGATTTCATCCGTATGGCCCTTAAAACGGCGAATTTCGGCCCCATTGGTGATAGTCCACAGCCGCAGCGTAGCATCACCGGAAGCCGACAGCACATGGTCGCCATCGGCACTAAAAACAGCCTGGGCCACCGAATCTTCGTGCCCCACAAAGCGGCAGATTTCATCACCGCTGGCGACATCCCAAACCCGAACGGTCCCATCATCGGAGCTGGAGAGGATCAACCGCGCATCCGGGCTAAACTGGACACTCTTAACCCAAACCGTATGCCCCACAAAGTTCTCCACTTCGGTATGGGTTGTTAAATCCCACAGATGGACACGTGTATCAGCCCCACCGGACAAGGCCGACAGACCATCCGGGCTGAACGCGACGGCGGTTACTTCGGCGGAATGCGGAAAGGTAAAGAGATTCTCGCCGGTTGCTGCATCCCATAGAATCATCGTCGTATCATAGGAACCGGACAGTATCCGGGTTCCATCCGGGCTGAATGCAACCGAACGCACCTCATCCGAATGGCCTGCAAAGCGGCGAACTTCCTGGCCGGTGGCGATGTCCCATAAAATGATCAGGCTGTCACTCGCGCCGGAGATCGCATAGCGGCCATCGGGACTGAACGCGACGGAACGAATGGTATCGGTATGGCCTTCAAAACGGCGGATTTCCTGGCCGGTTGTGATATCCCAAAGGATGAGGGCCAGATCATAACCGCCCGAAAGTGCTAATTTCCCATCGGGACTGATGGCGACGGCGCGGACATCGTCGGTGTGACCTGCAAAGCGGCGAATTTCCTGAGCGGTTTGGATATCCCACAAAATGACCGCCTGACCGTCACCGCCCGAAAGGGCTGTCAAATTATCAGGACTGTAGACCACGCTGAAAACTGATCCGTCGGGCACATGGAAAACACGCTGCGTACCGGGGGAGAACGCGGCACGCGCCAGCATATTTTGAGCCGCCGGTGGGGGATTGGATATAGCGTTGGCTTTTAAGGCCAGGGCAATCGCCAGATCGTTATTGTGACTTTCCAACTGAAGCTGAGCACTCGAAACCAGCGCTAAACTGTCGGAAATTAGCGCGTTACGTTCCGCTTTTTCGCGGGCATCTTCAGCGCTGCGGAAATTCAGATAGGCTAAAACCGCCAGAAAGGACGTTAAAACGGCGGCTGCCAGCCCAACAATTGCCAGGGCACGCAGACGATTGCGGGAGCGTTTTTCCAGCGCTTCTTCACGGGCCTGACGTGCCGCTTCTTCGGCTTCCTGCTGCTGACGGCGGGCGATGCTGGCCTGAATATAATCGCGCTCGTCCTGGGCCAGCGCAATGTGCCCCTCTTCATTCAGCATGGCTTCAAACTGCTGTAAACGCGAACCGGAGGCCAGATAACTGGGGTCGCAGTTCTGGTTGCGCCATTCGTCAGCCGCCGCACGAATACGACGCTGGAGGCGAATATCATCACGGCTGGCGTCGAGCCAGTCGCGCAAACGGGACCATTCACGGATCAGCGCTTCATGGGCGATTTCAACCGTTGGCGTGCGGGTTTGCGGATCGCGGTCAAAGGTGAGCAGGCGGTATTTGCCAAGGGTATCGAGCACATCGGAAACGATATTTTCACTGGCAACGGACATTAACTCGGTTTGCGAAACGCGGCGGCGCGTGTCTTCGTTGCCCTCCCCTAATGTCACCAGCCGTAAAAACATCTGCTGCATGGCGGACTGCGTTGCGGGGGTGCTGGCCTGATATAATTCTTCGGCGCGGCGGGCAAGCGCGCCCAGCACACCGCCGATATGATGGTAGGCATCGACGGTCAGAATATTGTCCTGGCGGCGCTCGAAAACTTCCGTCAGAGCATACTGCATGAGGGGTAAAGCGCCGGGCTGCTGACTCACTTCTGTGATCACAGCGGCGACTAATCCCGGTTCAACGGCAGTCCCCGCACGTTCGGCTGGTCCGACAATCGCCTCTTCCATTTCGCTGGTGTTCATCGGCAGCACAACTTCGCTGTGGGAGCGGACCAATTCACCAAAACCGGGATACAACAGCGGGCGGTCATAAAAGTCCGCGCGAAGGGTGATGAGGACGCGCAAGCGGCTGTGAGAGGTCGTTACGGCGAGCAGAAGGCTGTTCAGAAAATGGGCGCGTGTCTCTTCATCCGCTACCTGGGTGAAAATTTCTTCGAATTGATCAATGGTCAGGACTAACTCGCTGGTGTCGTGCGGCAAAATACGCTCAACCGCATGCAGTAATCCGCGCTCATCATCACGCAGCAAGTGTTGCATATCACCGGGCTGATTGATCGCAACCGCCAACAACGCTGACTCTAACTCCTGGAATGGATCGGTCCCCGGCACCATTTGGACCGAAAACCAGTTTTGTGAACCTGGAATCAGCCCCTTGCGGAGTGCCGGAAGCACCCCCGCTTTCACGACGCTTGATTTGCCGCTGCCGCTCGGCCCGATGACGGCTAAGAAACGTTCCTCGCGCAGACGGCCTACAAGTTGTGCGATCAGCGCGGTGCGGCCAAAAAAGTC
>DATAMF010000211.1:0-17034 GCA_036260665.1 Aggregatilineaceae bacterium
GCCTATTCTGGCCGTGCTGCTACTGGTTTGGATCGTCGTCATCGCTGGCCCCTTTATTGCCCACGCCTGGAACGATCCGCTCAAGCTGCATCTGCCCCGCCATGATCGCTGGGACTATTACACCAACTATTCCTCCGGGTATGGCCTGTCTGAAGCCACCCGCTATTTACCGTCGCTGCCGCCTTCGACCACCAGCGGACGCATTCCAGTGATCAGTACGACGGTGGGCTGTCATGCCCTGCGCGTCTATCTGCCGGAGGATGGTATCGTGAACCTGTCCTGTCCTTTTTTCGGCTGGCAGGGTGAATTTATGGAGACGGTCAACCAGACAATTGCCGAGGCGTTAGCCGCTGAAAGTGTCGTGTATCTGCTGGTCGAACCGGAGGCTCCGTTCGCTAAGCTGGATCAGATTCCGTATCCCTGCGAATTGATCCGGCGTTTTGAGCGTCCTTTTGACGGGGTGCCGGTGGAGTTGTGCCGCGTGGTGAAAAATTAGCGGGATATCGGATACCCACCGCTGCGCGCAAAATGGGCTTTCTGGTATACTTGACATCAGGTTATCGTGTAAAAAACGAACTGCATCCAATTATGACTATATCTGTCATTCTCCTCGATACGGGTGGAGTACTCTATCATCGCCCGCGCGAAGATCGGCATCTTTCGATGTTTCTGGCCCAGAACGGCCTGAAACTGCGTCATCGTTCAGTGGTCGAACGGGCACTGCGGGCGGCCCGTTTTGATGTGCAAAGTGGACGGATTTCACGCGAAACGTTCTATGATGCCATCTTGCGCATTCACGGCATCACCGACGAGACGCTTTTTCCCGAAGGCCGCGCCGCGCTGCTCCTGGACGCCGCCGATATTGAACTGTTTCCCGGCGTCACCGAAACGCTGAATGCTCTGCGTGAGGCCGAGTTCCGGCTGGGGTTGGTTTCCGAGAGCGCCCACCATGCCCGCGAGAAAATATCGTGGCTGTCGGTGCGCGGCCTGCCCCCCGACTTATGGTCGGTGTGTTTGATGTCCGCTGAGATGGGCTTGCTCAAAGGCGACAGTGCCTTGTTCGAGCGGGCGTTGATGCGCCTGAATATAAGCGCTGCGCAGGCCGCTTTTGTGGGGCATGCCACTGAGCAGTTATCGAATGCGACCCAGGCGGGCATCACCACCATCGCGTTTATGCCGGATGATCCAAATGTGCAGACCGATTACACCATCACATCGATTTACGGGCTGCAAGATTTGTTTCTCTCCAAGGGAAATAGTTAGGCAGGGGGATTGTCATGGACCCAGCAACCCGCCAGACGCTGCGTGAAGCTTATCTGCTGATCAAAGCCGGGGAATGTGATTCGGCTCGCGTGTTAATCAAGCCGGTTTTGGCTGCCGAACCGAACAATATTGACGCCTGGTGGTTAGCGGCGCATGCGGCAGTGGTCCCCCAGGACAAACGGCTGGCGTTAGCGCGGGTGCTGCAACTGAATCCGGATCACGCCCCGGCGCGGCTGCTGTTGGACCGCTTAAACGAAGAACACCCCCTCGATCCCAAAGATTTGCCGCCCCCGCCGCCGCCGAAGCGCTCTCCCAACACCATTGAGATCAAGCCGGTGCGCAACCGCTGGATCTGGAATCTGATCATGGTCTTGGGTGTGATCTCACTGCTGTTCGGCAGTGTGGCCGTAATTGCTAATGTCTCGTCCATTGACTGGCTGGATCGGGCGGTCAACGATGTGGGCGAATCAATGGGCATGGGGGCGAAGCAGGGGGAACGCGGCCAGTTGGGAACCGTGTCCGGCGGCGATCCTGATACACCCTATGACATCCCCGTAGTTCAGCGCCAGGGACTCGAACCGGGGGGCATCGTCGTGGGCGAACTGAATGAAGATGAGTCGCATATCTGGACGTTCAGCGCCCAACATGGCGATGAAGTCGCGGTGTTGTTGCAGTTTACCGTCGCCGGAGATGCCAGCCACGTCCTCGAATTATGGGATGTGAACAACAACCGCATTGCCATCGGCGTCGGCGCGGCAGACAGCGGCACCGTCACCCTGACTCAGCAGTTATCGCTGACCGGCAGTTATGCCCTGGTGATCATCGGGCGGCCTGATGGCCCGCGCGGTGATTACGCGCTGGGTGTCGAGTTGCTGCAATAACCTCTAGACACACCGCTTATGGAGCGTTATCCTTTTATCGGGGGCAGGTTCGTCAACCTGCCTCCGTCTGTTCAGTTGCGTTAAGGGAGTTCTCGCGTGGTCTATCGTTTATGGTTGGTTGTACTGCTGCTGTTGAGCGGGCTTATCGTACCCGCCACTTTTGCCCAGGATGATCCGGCGGAACAAGTACGTCCGGTGGTTGAACAATGGTTGTTAACCGAAATCGGCAAGCCGGGTTTAAAACTGGTCGAATACAACTACAGCGGTACCAGTTGGCCGGATACCAGCCTGGGCTGCCCGGTCGAAGGTCAGACTTACACCCCAGGGACCGTTCACGGGTACAACTGGTCTTTTTTCTACGATAATTTCGTGCGCTACGAAGTCCACAGCAGCGTCGATGCCAAAATAGTCGTGTTATGTAATGCTGTTAATGTCGCGCCCGATGTACGCCTGACCACCTATCGTTCGGTTGATTTTACCATTCTGATCCCGGAGGCGTGGTTTGTGACCGAGGGTACCGGGCAGGTGTTGTTTGGCCCCAACTCGCAGGCGGTCTGCGATCAGCCAGGTATGACTGTCACTGTCTTGGGACGGGTCGCGGCGGGAGTCACGCCGGATCAGTTGATCGATAGTGTTCTGACTCAGGCCGGGGTGCAGGATGTGCCCAGCGGACGCGCCACAGTGGGCGTTTTTGGCCGCACCACCACCTATACGGTCCCTTGTGACACCCTCACCCAGCAGCGGCGCTTGTCGGCCTTTGTGCAGTACGGCAGCGCCTATCAGGTCGAACAGTGGGTTCCCCAGGATCAGGCCAACCAGTGGGATCAGCTCTTTTTGAATATGTTGAGCCAGTTCGGTCCTGCCGACGCCGTTGTCGGACCCACGACCACGCCCGCCCCCAATGCGGGAACCGGCACCCCGCAGGCGGCGGCCCCCGATATGGCCGAACTGCCCGCGCTGCCCCTGGCGCATATCTTTCTCGGTGACGTATTTTTAGGCGCATTGAACGACATCCCAGGCCGGAGTATCACCGTCGTGCCGACAGCCGAACGCCGCTATCTGAACTTTGCCCCCGACGGACTGCATCTCTCCTTCATTGATGCCACGGACGGCGAACTGCGCGTCCTGGATGTCGTGGGCGGGCAGTCCACCCGTAAGATCGCCGAAGGGGTTGATCCGGGCTTCCCACCAAGCTGGAACCTCAACAGCCAGGAGATCGCTTATATTGCTGCCGGGCAATCAGCGGGAACATATGAGATTCGCGTGGTGAGCTTCAATGGCGGTGAGTCCCGCGTGTTAGGGAGTTTCGCGCTCGACACCTGCCCGGTGAACAGCCAGGACCCGGCGGATAAGCCTTATTTCATCGAAACCGGCTCGAACGGTCATACCCCCGTGCTGGTTTGGCTGACCGATGATCAGTTTTTGATTTCCACCCAATGCGCGAGCGGCATCGGCCTGCTGAATCCAGCCGATGGCAAGCTGACTCCACTGGGCGACGATCTGATCGATGGCACCCCTGCGCCGGATCGTAAGCGTTTTGTTGCGCGCACCGCGTCCGGTTTGGCGGTCCTGGATTTTCAGACGTGGCAGCGGACCAATCTGGGGGTAGGGGCTGGTGTCGGACAGATTGCCTGGGGCGCGGATAGTCAAACTGTTTATTTTTCCGTGGAGACACTGGTCGAAAGCGTCCCGGTGGAAGATGTCAACCAGGCGATGGCCGCCGATGTATTCGGGACATGGCCGGTTGAGATCGCGGTTTATCAGGTGTCCTTAGCCAGCGTCAATCTGTCCACCAAACAGGAAACGATTCTGTGGCAGGGCCAGGGGCGCGGCGTGGGTCGCATCACACCCGCTCCCGATGGCAGCGGCGTTCTGTTCAGTCTGATCGGCAGCGGTCTGCCGCTTTTAGAGGTCTTCCGGGCCGGGGCTGACCCCGTCGCGATTGAATCCACCCAACCGGCGGCGGCGCTGTACTGGTTGGCGAACGGCAGCAGCATCGCTCAGTTAATGGCCTATGCGGGACAGCCGGTGTTTGCCCCGGTAACAGTCGCCGCGCCTTAAAGTGATGGTCGTAGGGACACTGCTTTCCGCCCCCTCTTTTCCCCCTCGCCAACTCGGTTGGAGATGGGGCAGGGGGTGAGGTTCGTAGGGGCAATCGCATTGCCTAATTAGGGTCAACTTAAGCCATTTTTCGGCGGAAAATATTCGAAATACAGGCGGTTGGTAGGGACGCTGCTTGCTGCGCCTGAAGCCCCCTTTCTCTACGATAGTGGGGAAAGGGGGTTGGGGGATAGGGGTTAACATCCTTAAATTGACGCATATTGGGCGCTGCTTGCTGCGCGTGCGGCTATCCCTTACCCACATCTTTTGAGGCGCAGACCGCCGCGTGCCTGTAGGGGCGTCGGCTTGCCGCGCCCGCTTTTCCCCTCCTTTCTCCGCGTGCTGGGAAAGGAGGTTGGGAGGATAGGGGTTGACGCCTATGGGGCAGGGCAATCCCTGCCCAACCAAAAAACCCACACGATCAGGTGCGGGTTTTTTGAAAACTTGAGCGTCTAGAGTTTAGCCTTCCGGCAGTTTCATGGTGTCCCAGTCGCTCTTGCTGACGAACTTGGTCAAATTGCGACCGTCCTTAGTTTTCCCGCGAAGACCATAACGGGTTTGACCGTTCTTTGTAGTGAACGTAGTCTTGACGACATCGGATTCGTTTAGTTGAACTTTCTGACGAGTTTTGACATCATAGAATTCAATAGGCACGGCGTTCACTCCTTGTAGATAATAGATCCTACGAAATACTCCGGTAAGTTCTCGCCTACCGTTCGCTTGATGATTGTATCATGATCTTTCCCGTGTGCATAGCTTTTTCCCCGTATTTTAGCCGAAAACAAACTTTCAGGGTGTCGGGGAGGCTGCATTTCGGGTCTGAAGCGCCTCCGCCGTCATCGTAGCAGGCCGGGGCGTATTGGACGGTGTCGGCGTTTCGCTGGGCGGCAGCGGCGTCATAGTTTCAGTGATAGTGGGTGATGAGGTCCAGGTTGGGATCGGTGTCCAGGTCGCCGGAGGCCGCTTCGTCGGGACCGGAGTCCAGGTGACGGAGGGCGTCCAGGTCGGCGGATAAGTGAGTTTGGTGGGCGATGGCCCAAGCGTATTCGTGGGGAAGGGGCGCGTCGGTTCCAGCGTATCCGTCGGGATAATGGGCGCAGCCGTGGCGGTGTCCGGCGCAAAATAGATGGTCGGAATAGCCGTTGCCTGGTTGTTTCCCTTGGGTTCTTCCGAACGTTGGCGGTTGCGAATACTGATGGCAATCCAGATAATCACAATGGAGATCAGCGCAACGGCCACAATCACGATAATGTTGCCGGGGCTTAACGGGAGTTGGCGGGCTGGTGCCGGTTGTTGCATCTCGTCCACGTCGGTGGGCGCGCTGGGCGGTTGGTAGGGCTGTCCGGTCAGGCGGGTATACGCTTCGCGCGTGGTGGGGTTATAAGGATTTAACGCTAACGCCCGCTCCAAAAACGAGATGCGTTCATTGCGGTTGGTGGAGACGGTGGCTAACCATAACCAGGCTAGTTCCAGCCGGGGATTAACCGCCACCACATCGTCGAGGATGGCCCGTGCTTCAGTCCGCTGTCCGGCTTGGGCCAGCGTGATAGCTTCTTGTAGACGAGTATTTAGATCAGACTGCGACATTCATTGTCCCCCTCTTCGGAAAGACCGTACATCGCCTTCATTGTACACGGCATCGGTTCAAAGAGGAAAGAGGAGATGAGTCCCGACAGGAGCACATCAAGGAGATCAGGATGAGAAAAGAGTCTTTATTACTGTTTTGGTTACTGCTTTGCGGTTTCGTGATGTTGGCCCCGCTGGCCCATGCCCAGTCCTCCGAAGTGCCGGTCACGCTGATCGAACTGGCTGGCCCGGCGGCAGATGCGGATGCGGAAATCTCCGGCCTGACGTGGTACGGCGACACGCTGCTTTTGGTGGCTGAGAATCCGAACCTGTATGCCTCCGCAGGCTATGCGGGTGCGTTTTTCACCTTAGACAAGGCGGCTATTGTGGCCTATCTAGCTTCCGATTCGCCCGCCCCCCTGGAACCGGAACCGCTGCCCATTTTGAGCGCGGACATTCCGCGCACCATCCCCGGCTTCGACGGCTTCGAGGCGGCAGTGGTGCAGGATGACACTCTGTATCTGTTGATCGAAGCCATCGCTGCCGACGGTACCATGCGCGGTTATCTCGTCAGCGGGGCGCTTTCGCCGGATGGTGTGACGCTGGATTTGGAAAACCGCGTCGAATTGCTGCCCCAAACCGATTTTTTCAACACCTCCTATGAAAGCCTGTTGATCGATGACAACACGCTGTTGGCCTTTTATGAAGCCAACGGCGCGGTTGTGAATCCCGACGCCGAGGTCTACCGCGTCAGCCCGGATTTGAGCAGTTCCGAAACCATCCCCTTTCTGCCGCTGGAATACCGCCTGACGGATGTCACCCAGCCGGATGCAAACGGCCTGTTCTGGGGCATCAACTACTTTTATCCCGGTGATGATTTTCTGGCAGCGGACACCGATCCCCTGGCCGACCCGCGCGGTTCCACCCACGAAAATTACCCCCAGGTCGAGCGGTTGGTGGCTTTCCAGCTTGGCGCGGATGGCATCACCCTCGCGGATGCTGATCCCATCTGGTTGGAACTGGAAGGGGAAGATGCGCGCAATTGGGAAGGCATCGAACGGCTGGATGATCGCGGCTTTCTGTTGGTCACAGATAAATATCCCCAAACGCTGTTAGGATTTGTGCCGTTACCTTAACGTATAACAGCCGTAGGGAACCGTTGGATTGAAGTGAGTGTCTGATCTCATGCAGACACAAATGAGGACTTATGATCGAGCAGACTTCTACCAATCGATTCGACGCCGAGGGCCAGATGCTGATCCGCCAGATGGCGGCGGGCACCAGCGGGGCGCTCGATGATTTTTATGCGCAGTACAGCCGGATTGTGTTCAGCTTTCTGATGGCACGCCTGGAGGATCGCACGCTGGCGGAAGAAGTGCTGCAAGACGTGATGCTGGCAGCCTGGCGCGCAGCGGGATCGTTTCGAGGCGAGAGTAAGGTGCTGACGTGGCTGCTGACCATTGCGCGTAACCGTGCGACCAACACTCGCCGCAAGCGTACGCTTTCCGCCGTGCCGCTCACCGATGCAGTCGAGGCCACCAGCGGCGATACCGGGCCGCTGGAACGGCTCGTCCGCCAGGGGGAATACGAAAAAGTGCGCGACAAACTCAACCAGCTTCCCGCCCAGCAGCGCGAAGTGCTGGTGCTCGTGTTTTACCACCAACTCTCCGAAGCGGAGGTGGCCGAGGTCTTGGATATTCCGGCAGGAACAGTCAAAAGCCGCCTGCACCGGGGGAAAGAGATGCTGCGGCGCGCGCTGCAAAGTGAGGCAAGTTACTGATGCATAAGCAGTGGCAAGATTTGCTCCCCTATTACATCGCCGGCACACTGCCCCGCAGCAGCGCTGCCGAACTGGAACGCCATCTGACCGGCTGCGACTCCTGCCGCCGGGCATTGAACGAGTGGCAAATGGTAGCCGGGGTGGTGCAAAATCAGGCCGAAGAATGGTCGATTCAGGCTCCGCCGCTGGCCCCCGAACTGCGTTTTCACAACCTGCGCCCGTCATCCAATGGCTTCGGCCACACCAGCGCGCTGGCTGAAATGCAGGAAAAGACAATCCGCGTCATGCCCGAACCGCGCAAGGCTGCCGCGCGCTCTCAGCGGCTGCCGCTGACGATGGTCGCTGCGGTATTGGTGGTCGTGCTGTCTGGGATCGCGCTGATCTTTCTATCCAGACAAAACGATGACGAATCGGCGTCCCCCGGTGCGCGTCCCACCAATCAGGTGTTGCTGCGCACGGTTACAGCGACTTCCACCCGCACCCGCACCCCGTTGGGCACCCCATTGCCGATGTCAAGTTCCCCCTCGCTGAGTACGCCGACACCCTTTCGGCTGGACCCCACAACCCAGGGCCTCCAGGCGACTCCGGCGGCGCTGTACGGCTCTGAAATTGGCATGGGTGGCTACCGGCTGATCACCTTGACCGATGTGGGCGAAATTCCGGCCAACACGCGCGTTCGGATTAGCCATGCCTGGTACACCGGCACCGGCTGGATGTACGGCATTTCCACTGAAAATGATACCCTCTACGCCGAGGCGCGTGAGTGGCAGATCGGCTATGCTTCCGACAGCGGCCCCGGCCCGACTCCCACCGCCCAATATGGCAGCAGCATCGGGGTGGGCGGCTATCCGTTTTTGACCACCGTCAGCGTCGGCAGCGTTCCAGCCAATACCCGCGTGCGCATCAGCAGCGCCTATTATGGGGCGAACGGTTGGGTGTATCAGGTGGTAGCCCAGGATGAAGTCTCGACGGGCGACGCCTACGATTGGCAGTTATCCGCTGCGCCTGATCAGGGTGGCCCCACGCCCTATCCGCTGTTTGAAAACGGCTTGGACGTGAGCGGCTATCCGATGCGCACAGTGGTTCAGGTGGGCGATATTCCCGCTGAAAGTCGTGTGCGGATCAATTCGGCATGGTATACCACTGCGGGCTGGGTCTAGGAAATTGTAGCTCAGGACGAGCAGACCACCGCCCAGGCCCGCGAGTACGAGATCAGCTATGATCCGAATTACTGGCCGGGGCCAACCCCCACCGCGCAGCATAACGCGGGGATTGGTGACGGCTTTGATTATGTCACCTACGAACAGGTGAACCGCATCCCGGCCAATACGCGCGTGCGGATCGTGTACGCCTATCTCACCCCCAAAGGCTGGATTTATGGCGTCATGTCCCAGGATGGTTTGTCAGGCGGTGAAGTGTACGAGTGGCAGCTTATTTACTCGCAGGATCCGCTCACACTGCCCCCAACCCCGACGCCGCAAAGTCCGCCCGTCGAAATCCGCTCCCTCACTGCCAGCCCGAATCCGGCGGAGCGCGGCGCGTCGGTTGTAATCGCTTGGGATGTGCTAAATGCCTCTTCGATTACGCTGGTGCGTTTCCTGGCATCCGCCGAAGATGCGGTTGTGCTCGGTGATGGGCTGGCACCGCAGGGTGAAATGACCTATTCGCTGCCCTCCGATTGGTCCGGTCCGGTCACGTTTGAGCTGCATGTGTGGGATTGGAATTCCAACCAAACGATCCAGGATGTGCAGGTGGAAATCATCTGTCCGGTGACGCCCCTGTTGGACGGTTGCCCCTTCACGCAGGAATCGGTGGATGCGGTCTACCAGCCGTTCGAGCAGGGTTTTATGGTGCAGTGGAATGATACCATTACGCTCCACTATGACGACGGTACTTATACCACCGTACCGCTGGCCGATCTCGCCGGGGTGAGCGAACCCACCACGACTCCGCCCGCTGGCCTGTATCTGCCTTCCGGGTACTTGGGCCTCGCCTGGAATGCCTCTCCCGGCGTGTCAGATCGCTTAGGGTGGGCGACGGGGCCGGAAGCATCGTATGAATCACTGACCGAGCAGCATTCGGATTATGTCCTGTTCACGCTGCCCGGTGGCCGGATTGTGCAGCTTGAAGAACGGGCGGCAGCTACCTGGGAGTACCGGAATTAAGGGAGGGGCGATGGTATCGTATGACTGGAAAACGTGGCTGAAACGATGGAACAGCCTGTTGATCGAGAAGCTCGACCCTGACGATTACCAGTATTATGATTCAAGCATCATCCAAGCGGTTCATTCCGGTTGGCTTGGCTTTGAAGGCTGCTCCGTGGAACAGATCGAGGCGCTGGAGACGCGGTTGGGCAGTGGGCTTCCACCCTCCTATCGCCAGTTTCTGCTTGCCTCGAACGGGTTTCTACAGCCGGGGATGCTTGTTCCGCGCTTACTCAGTTGTCGTGATATTGACTGGCTGCGGGTGATTGAGAAGAACGTGTTTGATTCCTGGCTGAACTGGCGTTCAGAGGTGATGGCGGCTCAGCGCGACGATGACACCAGTCTCTTCCTCCAACATATCGAGTCGATGGTGGTGATTAGCGAAAAGGAGGAGTCAGGATCAGCAAGATACCTGCTCAGGGTGAGCGCTGATGGTGAATGGGAAGCTTACTACTATGCGCATTGGCTTCCGGGCGCACGACGATATGACTCTTTCTGGCACCTCATGCAGGCGCAGTTTGACTATAAACTAGCGTTTGAGGATTAAAGTCGCCCTCTCACGAAAGCGTTACAGCTACGCGGGACGGTGCTACCGGGATTAAGGCTGTTTTTTCTTGATCTCTTCTACCGCGCGGGCGGCGCGGATGCGCACCCACTCATCAGGATCGTTTTTCATCAGCGTCTGGGCGGGGTCCAGGGCGCGTAGGTCGCCAATCTCGCCCAGACAGAACACCGCCCCGCACCGGATATAAGGATCGGAATGCTCAAGCGCTCCGATCAGCGCCGGAACTGCCTTTTCCCCAAACCGGATCAACTCTTCGTAGGCCGCGCGATGCACCCGGCATGTTTTGTGATTCAAAAACGGGATCATTGGCTCGATGGCGCGCGGGTCTTTGAGTTTGCCCAACCCACGCAGCGCCAGAAACCGCACCGTGATCGTTTTGTCCTTCAGCGCCGCGATCAGCGGCTCCACCGCGTCAGGATTGCGCGATTTCCCCAGTTCGCGCACGGCGGCGGATCGGACTTTGTAATGCGAGGCTTTGAGATCAGGCAGAAACGTGTCGATCGGGGCGGGCGGTTTTCGCGCAGGCATGGCACATGCTCCTCAAAATAAAAAATGTCGCTGCTTCAACGACATTCTACTTCTCCTATCGGAAACCCGAAAATAGGACTACCACGCGGGATGCGTGATCGGGGCGCGGCGCGGTCTGATCAGCGGGATCAGGCGCTCGGTCACAGCCGGATGTCCGGCGACGATCAGATCGCGGATCGGGCGCGTGAGGTCCATTTTGCTGAAATCCACCAGCTCGCCGTTGAGGAACCGGAATTCGCCGCCCTGCTTGCTGAGGATCGCGGCCCCGGCTGCAATGTCCCAGATATACGGATCATGCGTAACCGTCGCCACCGACGCGCCGCGCGCCGTGTACGACAGGTGGCTGGCCGTGCTGCCCAGCGCCATAATCCGCGTAAACCGGATGTCATACCATTCGTTGATGTCGCTGCGCGCGAAAATATACGAATCCGCCGCCCACGCCTGCGCCAACTGGTTGACCACTGAATACCCGTTGCAGATCACGTCGTCGCCATCGGTATACAGCCAATCGTTGTACATCGGCATATGTACCAGCCCGAATAGGGGCACAGACTGGTGCAGCAGGGCAATCGTGATATTCCACGAGGGCAGCCCCTCAACATACACCCGTGTCCCGTCGATGGGATCAATCGTCCACACATATTCCCGGTCCAGCATCTCGCTGCCGTACTCTTCACCCAGAATCCCATGATCGGGGAAGGTCGCGCGAATCCGCGCGTGCAAAAGCTGTTCGATCTCCCGATCCGCCACTGTGACCGGATCGGCCACACCTTTCCATTCAGGATTCACATTCCCAAAATAGCGCATGGCTATCGCGCCCGCTTCGGCCACCCAATCGCGGATCATGGCAGTATCAAGCTTTATATCCAGCATCAATGTCATTCAGTCTTATTTCCTTTCCTGATAATATATCAACCATAACACATCAAGGCTAAGGGGAAGTAAAATCCAGCCTAAAGATTATTCATCTTCGGGGGTCGGAATCCGCTTGGCTTTCGGGGGAACATGGCGCGGGCGGAGCGTGGATTGGCGCACCAGTTTGAGCGGGCTGATCCCGCTGATGTCGAGCAGATTCGCCCCGTCGAGGTGCGCGCCGTTAAACGTGCAGAACAAAAACTTGCAGCGGAAGAAATTCGCGTTTTCCAGGTTTGCGCCGCTGAAATTGACCCGCGTCAGCACGTGCCGTTCCGTGAAGGTGGTTTCACCGTTCGAAAAATTCGCGCCTGACAGATTGCAAAACGAAAAATTAACCCCGCGCAAACATGCATCGCGGAAATCCAGCCCGGACAAATCCAGGCCGCTCAGATCCACTCCGCGCAGATTCCCTCCGGCTTTGAGGATAATCTCAATATCGCTGCGGGTTAATTCGGCCATCCATCTGCCATCCTCTGCTGGTTGATCACGGAATCAAGTATAACGCAGGGCCGGTGCGGGGAAAATAAAATCCCTCCCCTACCATTTTTGTCTGACTTCCCCCTCTTCCAGCTTGGCCGGAGAGGGGGTGAGGTTCGTAGAGGCAATTCATGAATTGCCCGATTGGTGTCAACTTCTGCGGGGGTAGGGTTTTTCTTGACGTGAGGGGTGAACCGGATAACGCCTGTTTTCTCCCTCATCCCTGCTTATGGGTAATGATTAGCCGCGCGTGGGGAAAGGAAGCCGGGATGATTGAGATTCATAGGGACAATGAGAGGGGGAAATCCCTCCCCGCAATCGCTTGTAGGGAGGGAGCTGAGGGCCTAAGGTGTATCGTTATACACGCGGTAGCTGATCCAGATTTGATCGCCGGAGCGGTTATCAATCCGCACCACTGCCGGACGATTTTCCGCTGTGATAAACGCGATCACCACGCCCGCGTTCACTTGTTCTGTCGTCAGCCCAACGGCATTATTGGCGACTCCCGGCGTAACTTGATCGGAGGTCGCATTTTCGAAGGTACCGCCCAGCACGCCAACTTTTGCGCCGTTCAGCATGCCCAGGTTGTACCCATCCCACACAAAATCAGTCGTGCCGCCTTGCAGATCAAACGAGGTTCCAGAGTTAATCTGCACCCCGCTTTGGCTTGCCAGCAGCGGCGCATCCACGCGGTACGAGAGGGTAAAGCTGTTATTGCCTTCGTTCAATTCCTGAACTTCATTGTTGAGATCGGCCACCACCGCCACCGAGAACAGACCCGTTCCGGTCAGCGTCCCGGTCAGATTGACTTGCGTCGCGGTGCCGCCCGCTAAACCTTCAACAAAGGCCGCTGTATAAACATTATTCGGTTGCCACGTCGCCGCCACAGCAAATCGTCCTGCTGCGCCGCCCCCCGCATTCCGTATATTCACCGTGGCGGTGAAGGGCTGGTTCGGGATCGGCTGCGGCGGATTCAACACCACCGAATCGATCACAATATCCGGATTCGGCGCGAGTGAAGGCGTAGGCGATGACGCCGGTGTTGGACTCGACGGCGGCACAACCACCGAAATCGAGACAAAATCGCCGCTGATCAACTCCACATATTCGGTTTTGATCCATCCGACTGCGCCGTTAATATCAATCAACAGCCAGCTATAGTCGGCAATAGCACTGACCACGCGCACGACATCGCCCGCGCTCACTTCATTCACTTTGTCGTAATTAAACCCCGGTCCGGTGCGCACGTTCAGCGTTCGCGCTGTCACCCGCACCCAGGTCCCCTCGAATGTGGCACTCGGAAAGGGCGTGTTAGTCGGTAGCCCCGGGGTCGGCGTAAAAGGGCTTTCGGTCGGTGCCTGTGCTACCTCCTGACCGGAATCTTCCAACGGCAGGCGTTCGCCATCTTCAAACAAGGCCACCACCTGCGGGCCACCACGCGGTCCTAAGGCATACACCATCGCATATCGGACGAGATCCCCGTTGCCCCAATCGGTAGGGTGAATGTTACCCTGAACGAGGCTCAGCGGCGCACCCGCCAGCAAACCAGGCTGGATCGCCCCCGCCGTCACGCCCTGCGATTCCATCACTGCGCGCAGATACCACGTCAGATCGTAGCCGGTATACGACAGCGGGCCGGGGATTTCGCCAAACGCGACCAGATAATCGCGGGTGAAAATGCGGCTCAGACGCCCTTTGTAGGAATACATCCACGAATCGACGCCCAAAACGCCTTCCGCCAGCTCGACAGGAATATAGTCTTCGCGCGCCGCTTGATCCGCGTTCCGGTAGGCGAATTGTCCGGTCCAGCCGCTGTTCCGCAGCGCGGCGAGCAGGTGTCCCGCGTCGGCCAGCGTGCCCCACATCACCACCGCTTCTGGATTGATGTTGGTCAGCCGCTCAACCTGTTCGTCCAGGGTATCTCCGCTGGGCAGTTGAATTTTGTCAGCGGCGGTGACTCCGGCAGAGGTGAGTGTATTTTCGAAATCGACCAGCGCTTCAGTTGACTCCACATCCGTCTGGATCAAAGCAATGGAGGTCAGACCGAGATCGGTGGTCAGGTAGGTCGCCAGCGCCGCGCTGTAGACACGTTCCGGCGCGCGGATGCGGAAAATCCAGTTATCAGCATCCTGGTCGGTGAGCGCATCGACGGTAGAGCCGGTCAGAATCGGCACTTGCAGCGCCGTTAATGCTGCGCGGTTTTCCTCAGTGAACAAAGCGCTTTGTTCCGGGCCAAACAGCACCACCACACCCGCGTCTACCAAGGCTTCGGCGCTGGCGACAATGGTATCTGCTGTCGGAGCAAGGCTGAGTGTCACGAGTTCAAGGCTGTAGGTGCTGCCATCCGGCGCGGTAACGCCTACCGTCGAATTGATTTCATCCATTGCCATCTGGATGCCGTTTGCGAGCGGATCATTTTGGACACCTAAAAAACCAAAGCGGAGCACGCCGTCAAAGTCTTGGACGTCCGGCGCGGCCTGCACCAAGGGGACAAACAGGGCCGCGGTGAGGACTACGATAAGCGCCAGGGCCACCACACGCCCCCGCACTAATCGTCCTTTCCCGTTCAAATGAAACAACATCGAATACCCTCCTAATCGGATTGCAGCGGAATGCTTAAGACTTCGTCGCTGTCATACCGCAATTATATTAAAGATACATGAATCTTGTACACTTTACCTCAGTCCCAGAGGATAGGGATTCTTCCCCTGATTTTTCCCGCCGCCCGCCGGAACGGTTTTGGAGAAAGAGGCCGGGCCGCGCCAACTCGGTTGGCTCTACCTTACCCCTATCTTTTGAAGCGCAGCTCAACGGCTCCTCGTCGGGCGTATCGCCCTACGCCCCACTTGCCGGGATTTGTGTAAACGGCGGTTTGATGCGAGAATGCAGAAGGAGATGGCGGCGCGAGGGGGAGAGAGAGGTGCAGGAGGTTTTTGAATGCGCTATAAGCGTGAAGTCTTGTATCACCTGATCATCCGTGCGCTGCAACGGAATACCTTCACCGCCCAGGAACGAATCACCGTTGTGCTGCGTGGTAACAATGTGCTGTTGCGTGGTTATGTCAGCCACCCCGATCTGGTTCCTGAAGCAGTAGCGACCGTTGAAGCCGTCGCACCGTTTTTGCGCGTCTATAGTCGGCTGCGCGTCCGCACGTCACGCGTGGGAGTCTGACACGGTTTCTCGCGCCGGAGTCCTGTCGCGCGCCTTTTCGACTTGATACGCGATCACCATCACAAAGATGATGAGTAGCGCCACCGTAATATCAAAATTGATATTTTCAGATACGAATCGCGACGCGAGGTCGGCGGCATACCGGAAGACAAACGCCATCAGGACATTCTGGAAAATTTTGCCGATAATCGTCGGGATGATCATTTTGTGCCAGGGATAATGGATCATTGCCAGCGGCACCAGAATCAATGAGTCCGGTAGCACGGTTCCCGTCACCAGCCAAACAAAAATCGGGATCGATTTCGGGTGAGCGTCGATGTTGCGTTTAGTCCACCGGAACAGCGCGCTCTCCGATAGATCATCCACCCGCGCGACAATTGCCAACGCCACCCGGAACGACAGCAGCGCACCGATCCCTGCGCCGATCCCGGTGGCGGTTCCCAGAACGATCATTTCGCCCACTTTGGCATACGGCACCAGGGACAAAAACGGGAGATTATACGGCACAATCAGCACCAGCGTGACGTTCGAAATAACCGCCAGGACAAACATGCCCGGCGCGCCCCATTTAGCCAGGCCCTTCATCAGCGCGGCGTAACTGTCGCTGACACCGCTGAACACATTCGCTCGATTAAGAATAAACAGCCCCACCAGCAGCAGCGCGGTGAGGATCATATATTTGACGAGGGTTCGGTGGTGAGCCATCCAGTTTTTCAATGTGTCCCCTTAACGGTGTGGGCGAATCCTTATCTCATTGATCTTAACAGCTATCGTGCGATTAATCTATTGTAATACCCTCACTATTCACTATCGAAGTTAGTATTCCAAGTTCACCATCCGATGGTGATGACAGTCCAGAACATCCGTGCTATACTGAAATCACGCCGTTTCCAGGGCGGCACCTTAACAACACGCGGGCACTGGCTTGTTATACCCATCGCTGATCAACCAGCCGAGAGGAGAACTCCCCGCTTGTTGGGGCGTATGGCCACCCACATCTTTTTCCCGTTGCTTTTTCGGCAGAAATGGGGCGGTGTCGTAGGGGCGTGGGCTTGCCCCGCCCGCTTCTCCCCTCCTTTCTCCGCGCGCGGGGAAAGGAGGCCGGGAGGATAGGGGTGAACCACATGACGCCCATTTTCCCACTGCCCTGACTAACGCATAGGTTTTAAAGGGGGGGGTAACTTTTCCGCTCTAGTTTTACACCCCCCCCCCACTTTGCAGAACTTCTCAGGTTCAAAACGCCAAAAGCGGAGGGGGGGGATCATTCAGAAGATCAACAAACCCACCAAATTCGCGTCACGAAATAAATTTCACGACGAGAAAATGACAAAAAAAACGACTTTCTGCCAGGATCTCGCCCGCTTCCGAATCAGTTCTTCCCTCAAATCGACCAAAATCGGGGCACAAGGGGGGGGCGGGGGTATCCATCACAGAATGAATGATGCGTAGAGAATATTTCCTGAAAACAACTTTTCCTATACAATTAGATCGTACGTGGTGATTTTACTTTTGGGAGGATTTTTTATGTCTCGTAAGTTCAGCTCTATCTTGTTGATTGTGGTGATGCTCGCCGTAACCGTTTTT
>DATAMF010000221.1:0-2033 GCA_036260665.1 Aggregatilineaceae bacterium
GCGCATGACGGCGGTATCATCTACACCGTCGATCATAAAACTCGCCCCGGCGGGCTGGTCCGCGACCAGACTCACCGCGCCGCTGGCGATGTCGAGCAGTTCAATGTTGCTGGGTGTGAGGCCTATCACGGACTTACCGGCGGTCACGGCATCGACGGTAATCTGCGCCCACGAGTTATAGGCGATACGCATTCCATCGGGTGACAGGACGGGCCAGTCGTTGTAACCCCAATGGGTGATTTGTTGTAACACGCCTTCCGGCGTCCAGGCCCAAAAATCACCGCTGCGCAGGATGATCAGCGGTGCATTGGCGGGCTGCTGCGCGTCGGCTGCCGGAAGCTGAATGATACCCGTTACAACGAAAAAGATAACCAGCACAAGGGTTATCCACTGTTTGCGATTCATGATGAATCCCTCCCCGTTCTCATGCCCCCATGATGAAGCGGCTCCCAACAATATAAGACACTTTATACGTAAAAAGGTTCCTGCTCGATACAAGAATTTATAGATGAATCGGGGAATCATCGGCAACCCGCCCGATTCAGTCGTTTTTGCAGGGTCAATTAGCAGATGATGTATTCGCGTTAAACGAATGCCTGACGAAATCTCGACTGCTGTAGTACCACGCCCGAAGCCTGATACAGAAGGCGGCGACTGTTCTATCCCTTCGCCGTCAGCGTATCGTCCTGGTACTGATACTCCCCACTTTTGCCGCCCTTTTTGGACAACAGGCGCACATGCAGAATTTCCAGCGCGTGCGTGTGCGGCTTGAGCATATCATACAGCGTGAGTGCGGTCAGGCTGGCGGCGGTCAGCGCTTCCATTTCGACGCCCGTTACCGCGACGGTTTTTACCAGCGATTGGATACGCACGCCCGTTTCTTCAAAGGTATAGGTGATCTCGACATGGGTCAGCGGCAGCGGGTGGCACAGCGGGATCACATCCGGGGTATGTTTCGCCCCCATGATCCCGGCCACACGCCCAACCTCCAGGGCGTCGCCTTTTTCCAGCCGCCGTTCGCGCAGCAGAACCTGTACATCGGGCGGCATGCTGATAAACGCCTCCGCGACGGCTTCGCGCAGCGTGGCGGTTTTCGCCGTAACGTCTTTCATGCTGAATCTCCTCCCGGCTGAAGCGGCGTGCCATCCAGATAACGGCTTGCGCCATCGGTGTAATGTTCCTCTTTCCAGATCGGCGCGCGGCGTTTGAGTTCGTCTATCGCATAACGTGACGCCTCATACGCGGCGGCCCGATGCCCGCCCCGCACGACGATCTGCACGCTCGGTTCGCCCAATTCCAGCCTGCCGATCCGGTGCTGAATCCGGCAGCGGCGGACCTCAAAACGGGCCAGCACTTCCTGCTCGATCTCGTGCAGCACTTTTTCGGCCAGGCTGACATGCGCTTCATAGGTCATGCCGCCTACTGAACGATTATCGTTTTCGTCGCGCACCGTGCCCACAAAAATCACCAGCGCGCCGCTGCTCACATCTTCTGTTTCGCGCAGCAGCGGATCAAGCATCAAGGGGGATTCCGTAACCCACACCGGCCTACCCTCCACTCACGGGCGGCAGCACCGCCGCTTCATCGCCATCGTGCAGCACATAATCCGGCGAGACAATTTCATCGTTGACAACATAGGCGACGGTGGACAGGCGCGGCTGTAAAACGGGATAGCGCTCGCGCAGCACGTCGGCCAGTTCGCCCACCGTTAACCCCGCCTGCGGGATGTCGAGCGTTTGTATTTTCGCGCCGACATCCTGTTTCAGCCCGCCATAAAAAACAACTCGGATTTGCATACAGTCATCCTCAAAATGCGGTCACGCCGTAGGGGCAATTCATGAATTGCCCCTACCCCCCGATATGATACATCTCGACCTTTTTTTCGACGGATTCCGTTAACGATGTGCGCATCTCGGAATAGCGATCCGCCCGTTTGGACCAGATGCCGCGCACAATGGCTTCCAATTCGTCATCCGTTGCCCCCGCGCGCAGCGGCCCGCGCAGATCGGTTCCCGTCACGGCGAACAGGCAGG
>DATAMF010000227.1:0-5917 GCA_036260665.1 Aggregatilineaceae bacterium
ACCTATCTCGTCCTGATGACCGAAGATGGTACACGGCTGGCCGAAAACGACGACGCCGACGACATCACCACCAATTCGATGATCACGTTCTCCCTGCCCCACGATGGAACCTATACCATCGTCGCGACGCGCTTCCTGGAATCAGAAGGGTTTGCAGGCGGGAATTATACGTTGAGCGTGAGCGCGGGTGAAGCGGTTCCGGTGGTTGAGACCACCGAAGAACCGCAGCAGGGCGGCGAATACACCCTGGTCTACAATGACGCCGGGGCAGGCACGATCAGCGATGAAAATTACGAGGATCGCTGGACATTCACCGGGGCACAAGGGGATCAGATCAGCATCATCATGTCGCGCAACGTCGATGAATTGGGCGGCCTGGACGGATACCTGATCCTCGAAGGACCAGACGGCAGCAAGTTGGTTGAGGCCGATGATTCCGAGGGCAGTGTCATGCCCGCCATTGAAAACTACGAGCTTCCGGCGGACGGCATCTATACCATTGTGGCGACGCGGTTTGGCTTCGAAAACGGTTTTTCGACAGGCGAGTATTCCCTATCATTGAGCAGTGGTGAGCCACCAGCCACCACCGAACCGCCGACCACCGCCGCGACACCAGAAAACTCCCAGCCGATCACCTATAACAGCGCGGTGAGCGGCACCATCTCCGCTGAAAATTTCGAGGACTGGTATACCTTCGAGGGTTCGGCGGGTGATGGGCTGACGATCCACATGAATGCCTCCTCCGGCGATTTGGACACCTATCTGAGTCTGACGGATGGCAATGGAGTTGATCTGGCAAGCAATGACGACTCGGAAAACGCGGGTGAATCGCTGATCGAGAATTTCGAACTGCCCGCCGACGGCACCTACCTGATCCGCGCCACCCGCTACGGCTATGCGAATGGCCCTTCCAGCGGCGATTACACGCTGATCATCGAAACCGATGCGGAAGCCGTCACCCCTCCGGTGAGCACAGGTGGAACGGCGAATGAACTCACGCCCGGTGTGCCGGTTTCCGGCAGTTTAGACCCCGAACACACGGCAGCCAGCTACACCTTCAGCGGCAGCGCCGGCGAAATCGTCACCATTGGAGCTTATTCGGTGATGGGTAACGGCAGTTTACTGTTGTCTCTCAAAGGACCAGACGGTGTGGAAATTGCCACGAATCCGGTGGGGAATGATCCTTACCGCTCGTACATTTTCAACATGCCCTTAGCTGCTGACGGCACCTATGTCATCGATATGCAGCTCCAGGATTCAACCACCGCATCGGATTACAAGCTGATCGTGGTTAAACATAACCCGGTTGAACTTTCGGGCGGATCGTTTACACCAACACCCGGTGTTGAAATTGAGGTGGTGCTGATCTGGGCGACCAGCGCCGATCTCGATCTCCAAATTACCGGGCCGGATGAGCTGTCGCGCGCGACCACTATCGAAACGGCCAATGATCTATGCCAACAGATCGTATCAGTGCCTATCGAGCGCTACACCTGGCAGGAAGGCAGACCCGGCAGCTATCAGATCCATGTGACTTATAACTTCAACTGCACGGGCGGTCCGTCCTCGGTAGCCTTCATGCTGGCGGTGGTGGATCGCGGCCAAGTCGTGGCGCTGTTCAGCGGCACCCTAGCGCAAGAGGGCGACACCTATAGCACGCAGTTAAACTTCCGCGACTAATAGACCCCGCGCTACAACAGGGCGAGTGCGAATATTCGCCCTGTTTTTCACCTGATACCAATTCTATTTAACCATCTTATAGCCGAATTTTTACCGAATTCACGTACGCTTGGAAGATGGGTGCTGCAAATTCTGTGAAATTTTGTATAATAGGATCGAAAGTCCGCCGACAGGGTGCCCGTCGTAAGCTGTCTAGGACAACATTGGTATGGTTGAAGGGCATGTTCTGCTACTCAATGGAGGCACTTGGGAGCCGCTGACGGTCATCAGCATCCCACGTGCGATCAATCTTCTACTCGCTGGAAAAGCGGTGGTCGTGGAGCAAGCGGGGTATTTTCTGCGAACGGTCCGCGACAAATTCCCGGTGCCGTCGGTCATCGCGCTCCGCCAGTACATTAGTGTCCCGCGCCGTCACGCGCATTGGAGCCGTCAGGGCGTTCTGGCTCGTGACAACTACACCTGCATTTACTGTGGGGCAAAACCCGGCAGCCTGGTCAAAAACAAACTCCTGACACGCCGCGATCTCACCGTGGATCACATCCTGCCCGTCTCACGCGGGGGGAAAAATACGTGGTCGAATACCGCCTGTGCCTGTTTTGCATGTAATCACCGCAAAGGCAACCGCCTCCCCGGTGAAGCCGGACTCAAATTGTTGTGGGAGCCGAAAACACCGCGTACCAGTTATCTGGTGATTGAGTTGGGCAGCGGCCCGGCAACCTGGAAGCGGTATATCGAAATTTAACGGGGCGCTCCGGTAGTGCCCCGTTTTTGGGGTAGGGGCACTGCTTGTCCTCCCCTACGAAAAAGCTGCCTTACTTACGCCGCAACGTATTAGTGATAATGAATACGCTTGCTGTCGCTGGTGAGGTCGTTATTCAAGTACGCTTTTAAAACCTCATCAACGGTGGCTGGTTTGGTTAGATATACCTGAATCCCCATCTGGTTCGCATGCGCCATCGCGGGGCTGCCCATGCCGCCCACAATCATCACCTGACAATCGGCCAGCGGCGCAAATTTATCGGTATGATCGTGCTGATGGTGCGAGTGATCATGCTGGTGATCGTGCCCTGGTTCGTGATGATGCTCGTGCTCCTGCGATCCGCCGCGCTCCCGTACTTCGCGGCTCACTTCCTGCCCTTCTTCGACTGTCACGACAACGACCAACGGTGCGCTGCCAAAATGCGCACTGACTTGAGTTGGGGTTTCACACATAAAAGCGATTTTGACCATTTTGTTTACCATCCTTTCAGCCCTAAAATATAACTCTTTGCGAATCATTTGCAACGGTAATTTATTTCAATATTTATTGTTGGTTTAATTCTGCTGAGGGGGAAATACAACAGGCGCGCCCCCTTCGCCGCAATTTTACGCCTTGCAGTATAATCAACAGTGGACCCATCCAATCAGGAGAGAACATCGATGATGAAACGTCTAGGCTCAGTCCTATTCGGTGTGCTGATCATCCTGGCGGCGCTGTGGCTTGTTCCCCTGGTCGCGGCACAAGGCGGTGAGGGCAACGAAGAAGGCGCAAGTGCCATCGAGGGTGCCGCGCTGTATGCCGAATTTTGCCAGATGTGTCATGGCCCCCAGGGCGAAGCCGTCGCCAGCGGCCCGGCTTTCAGTGTAGAAATCCAGTACAATCCCGATACGACGCGCGATCAGATCGCCAGCGGCGGCGACTCTCGTAAAGATGACGGCGTGGCGATGGCCCCCTATGCCCAGGCGCACGGCGGCATTTTGAGCGAGAATCAGATCGATGATGTGATGGCCTATATTGAAACCTGGGAAACCGGAAATACCCCTGAACTCCCCGAACCGAATCTCCATGCGGGTGTAAGCGAAGTCCCGAACTATTTTGGTGATCCAGAAGCGGGCGCTGTCGTGTATGCCAAAAATTGTAATGGCTGTCATGGACGCGAGGGGAATGGTCGCGTACCGCCCTACTTTCCGCCATTCGAATTTAAGGAGGATGTGATCGCCCTCTTACGCACAGGCACCGACAGCCCCTACATGCCCGCGTTCGCGGAAAGCAGCGGCGGCCCCCTGGACGATCAGGAATTGCAAGACCTGGAAACCTACATGGCCTCCTGGCCGCCCGATGAAGAAAAACAAGATAAAGCGCCTGAAGGAGTGAGCACCCTGGTTATCATTATGGGGATCGCGTCGATTCTATTTGTCGGCGGTGCCTATTGGGCACGCCCCCATAGTCAATCGGCTTAATTATAGAAGGAGGAATACCCATGCGAAAGTTATTCAATGAGTTTAAAGAGTTTGCCATTAAAGGAAATGTGCTTGACTTAGCGATCGGTATCATCATCGGCGCGGCATTTACGACCGTCGTCGGGTCGCTGGTTAATGACATTTTGATGCCTCCGCTGGGCCGCTTGCTCGGCAACGTGGATTTTTCCGATCTGTTCATCAACCTGTCCGATGGGGATTATGACTCGCTGGCCCAGGCTAAAGACGCCGGAGCCGCCACGATCAACTATGGGCTGTTCATCAACAATGTGATCAACTTCTTGATCGTCGCATTTGTCGTCTTCATGCTGGTCAAGCAGATCAACCGCCTGAAGCGCGCGCCCGTCAAGGAAGAAGTGCCCAACACCAAAGAATGCCCCTACTGCAAATCGTCCATCGCGCTGGCGGCGACCCGCTGCCCCCACTGCACCTCGCAGTTGGAAGCCGGACCGGGCGGTTCGAACTAAACCTAGCAGGGGCAATGGATGCATTGCCCCACCTCATTTTGTTTGAGTATTTTCTCAATAATTGCTACAATCAGTATTGATTTACTACGATTAAAATAAATAAAGGGCGAACCAATGGCTGAAGTTCAATGGGAAAAGGATGCTGTTCTGCCTCAGATTCCGCGTGAGCGTAGTCTCAGCAAAAGTGCGGGACGCTGGAAGTTTTTGATCGTTGGAGTTGTACTTCTCGGTGCCATTGCCTATTTACTGCTTAACGGCACATTGGGTGCGCGTTATTATGTGACGGTGGATGAACTGTTGAACAACGCGGATATGCACGGTAAAAGTGTCCGTGTCTCCGGTGCTGTGATCAGTGATCCGAAGTTCAACGCCGAAACCGGAGAACTCTCGTTCGTGGTGGCGAACATCCCCAACGATAGCGACGAGATCAAAAAACAGGGTGGTCTGGCAGCCGTGCTGCACAAAGCTTCCATTGATCCCGAAGCCACGCGCATGCAGGTGATTGCGCACGACAAAGAAATCCCCGATCTGCTGAAGGCCGAAGCCCAGGCGATTATGTCCGGCAAACTCGAAAAACAAGCGGATGGGACGTTCATTTTTTACGCCGACGAAATTACCTTGAAATGCCCGACGAAGTACGAAGATGACGTGCCCAATCAGGCCAGCTAATCGTACGCCAGATCAGTCAAGACGCCGGATGCCCTCCGGCGTTTTTCTTTGTTCCGCTTCTCGATATAGAATGAAAAAAGAACTTGAACTTGCCACAGGAAAGGTCTGTGATGCAGCATCAAACCGCAACATTTCCCGGACGATATGGCTTCTCCATCTTCACCCAGCAGTGGCTGCCCGACACCGCTCCGCGCGCCATCGTGCTGCTGGCGCACGGCATCGCGGAACACAGCGGGCGCTATACGCATGTGGCCGAGGCATTCACCGCGCGCGGCTATGCCCTCAGCGCGCTTGATCACCGAGGACATGGCAAATCGGATGGGCCGCGCATGCATGCCGAGCAGTTCGATGACTACGTGACCGACCTACACACCTGCTTCGAGCGCATCCGCGCCGCCTACCCCAACACGCCTATCTTCAGCTACGGACACAGCATGGGATCATTAATCAGCCTGCTGTTCGCGCTGCGCTGCCAGGATCAACTCGCCGGGCTGATCACCACCGGCACCGCGCTGATCCCCGCGGGCGCGACTCCCCAGACGGCGCGGATACTCAAGACCATCAGCCGCGTATCCGGCAAGCTGCGCCTGGTGCCCTCAGTCGCGCAGAACATCAGCCGCGACCCGGCAGTCGTCGAGCGCTACCTGAACGATCCGCTGGTCACGACGGGCAAACTGCCTATCGGCGCAGTGCTCCGGCTGATCCAAGCGGCGGAACAGGTGAAGGAGCAGCTTCCCACGCTGCGCCTGCCCTATCTGGCGCTGCACGGCGGCGCGGACCTGATCACCCTGCCGGACGCGATCTCGCTGATCCGGGAACGGGCGGGGTCGAGCGATCTCACGACCAAAATCTACGAGGGAGCC
>DATAMF010000247.1:0-3309 GCA_036260665.1 Aggregatilineaceae bacterium
CTCCCGATGACCAGTTGAAGCTGTTTACCCGCTTTTTCCGAGGCAAGGTTGGGAGACAATCAAGAGTCCCAGGTACAGGTTTGGGGTTGGCGATTGCCAAAGAAATTGTCGCTTTACATGAAGGCTATATTGAAGTTGAGAGCGATGGAATACCAGGGCAGGGAGTAACATTTACTGTGTGGCTTCCTGTGAAGAAAGAGGAAACGCCCGTAGCCTGAATCGTCTGTGCGGCAGCAGTTGTGCCAACCCTCCAAAATTTAACACAACTTTACCCCACCATAGGTTGGGATGGTATATCGTTAAGGCAGAGTAACGAATACCCAATGAATCCGAAAGCCCTGTTGTTAGGCCTTTTGGATTTGTGAACCTATGGAGGTGGTCTGATGAAACACACACATTCACGGCAACAGGGTCAAGCACTGGTCGAGTTTGCGCTGACCATCCCCATCCTGCTCTTTGTCATCTTCGGCACGATCGATCTGGCGCATCTGATGTTTGCGTATACCCAGGTAATCGACGCCGCACGGCAGGGGGTGCGTTATGGGATCGTCAGTGGTCTGGACGGCAATAACCCCCAGTATCTGAACTGCTCCGGCATCCAGCAGACCGCCAAAAAGCTGCCAGGGCTGGTGAACATGTCGAATGTCCGGGTGAATGTCTCCTACGAAGCCTCGAACGGCGGAGAGAGTGTCTCCTGTGGCAGTGTGACCCAATCCCAGTTGATGGACACCAATCGGAATGTGCTGGTGGTGCAGGTGTCGGGCAGTGTGGCACCGATTACCCCGGTGTTTGGTATCTTCGCCAACCAGTTCGATTTTAGCTACACCTCGCGCCGCACGATTTTGTTTGAAGGTACGGCGTACACCTCGGACTGGCCCGAACCGCCCGCGGCGCCTCAGAATTTCCAGGCGACCCTGAACTGCACGACGCATCAGGTGGAGTTCAGTTGGACGCCGATGAGCCCGATGCCAGATCGTCTGGAAATTCGGGATTCCCTGAGCGGGAATGCGGTCGCCAACCCGAACCCCGCCTATGCCTACTGCCGGACGTCGCAATCCCCGTCGTGTGATGCGCAACTGCCCACGGGAGCAGTGTCAGGCATGTACTATCTGGTGGCCTTTAACGGTCAGCAGGGCGACATTGACGAACACATTCCGGATACCGAAATGGCGGGTCCGTCCTCGAATGACGCGGTCGTGACCACGGCTGCGTGTGGTGGCGGTGGCGATACGGGGGGCGGCAACACGGGCAGCACGGTGACGGTCAGTGGTGTGGTCTTTAATGATAAAAACGGTAACGGGCGTAAGACGGCCAGCGAAGCCGGGATCAGCGGGGTGCGGGTGACGCTCACCAGCTACGGCGCGGATGGCACCTTAGGCACGGCGGATGATGTAGCCACCACGGCGACGACCGGGTCCAACGGCTCGTTCACCTTCTCGAATGTGTCGCTGAGCGGTCTGACGTACCAGGTCTTCCGGGTTCGGGTCAGCCCGACCGACGCCGCCCTGGGCGGCAAGAGTGCGACCACCAGCGTCTCGTATGACACCCCGGCGCTGTCGGCGGGACAAACGAATTCCAGCGCCGCCTTCGGGTTCCGGTAAACCAGCGGAAAAAGGACTGAAGACAATGAACGCTCGCAAGTGGGAACGCGGTCAGAGTTTTGTGGAAGCTTCGATTGGCATTGTGGTTCTGGTGATTATTCTGGGTGGGTTGTTTGATGTGGGCCGAGCGTTTCTCATCCTGACGGCAGTGGAAAGTGCGACGGGCGAAGGGGCGCTGTACGGCGCGTCGCACCCGGAATGTCTGACCACGGACTACGCCTCGAGCATTTGTCAGGCATCCATGAACCAGACGGTGGTCTCCCGTGTGCGGGAAGAAGGCAAGCCTGTGGTCACTATCAATGAGGCCAATGTGACGGTTCAGATTGAAGGGTCGGGGGTCATCACGGCAGGGAGTGTGCTGCGGGTGGATGTGACCTACCGCTACTCTCCGGTCACCCCCTTGGGATTTATGTTATGGGGAAGCACGGCTGAAGTTCGGGCCAGCGCCCGCCAGCAAATCATGAGCCCTCCCCCACCTGGATACCGGTATTAAACTGACGACAGAACACAGAGGAGGCTCATCATGGTAAAGCATATGCGGCAGAACAGTGAACAAGGACAGGCGGCGATCATTCTCGCCCTGGCAATGATTGGCTTGTTAGCGACGGTCGGGCTGGCGTTGGATGGGGGCATGGTGTACTGGAATCAACGCCGTGCTCAGAATGGGGCCGATGCCGCTGCGATTTCGGGCACAACTGCCCTAGTGAATCAGGTCTTAGCGAAGAACTACAACTGCGCCGCCTCCACCGAGGAACCGATCCTCGATTTGGTGGAGCAGTACACTCAGAACAACGAAGTGCCGGAAGGCGAGGACAATGTCCAGGCGTTTTATCTGGTCGAAGATTATGCCACCAAACGCCGCTTCGATTTGATTAATCCCACGACCGGACGACCCTGGGCGGTGGGTACGACGGGGCGGATTCCCTGCTCGACCGAAATCGGAGCGGGGAATGACCTGGCGGGTATTCATGTGAAAGCGACCTTCCCCCAGGATACCTTCCTGGCGGGGGTAATCGGGATTGCCGAAACGCAGGTCACGGTGGACGCCTACGCCATCTACGAGCACCGCACCTGGTGCACCGACTTCGCGGTGTATGCTCTGCAAACTACCTGCGACCAGAATGCGATCCACATCAGCGGGGCCAGCGATTCGGTCACGGGCGGCGGCATCCACAGCAACAGCGGCCTGCATCTCGGCGGTGGCGGTCAGGGCATTACTCTGGAAGCAGGACGCCCGGTGGAATATCAGGCAGGTTGTGGCACGTCCATTAACACCGGCAATATCACCGGCGGACCCAATCCCACCGCGCCCGATCTTGGCATCGCCGGGACCGAGCCCACCACCTTACCGGATGACTTCTTCTACGAGTTTGAAGACTTCGCGCCCGGTGGGTTCATCGCGGCGGAAATCCCCGCCAGCATGTATCACTACTTCCCGGCGTCGACCTACCCGAATGGCATCGGCAACAACGAAGTGACCAATACCGATGGCACCCTGCGCGATGGACTCTATGTCGTGGAATCCGGCGATGTCAAACTGAACAACCTGTCGCAATCGGCGAACGCAGCCCCCTGGCGGGCCACCATTGTCGCCCGCGGTCAGGTCAAGATCAGCGGCGGCATCAACCAGATGCCCGTCGCCCGCGGCATCTTTGTCTTCACCGAAAGCAGCAACATGAACCCTGGCGCGGTGGATTTGAGCGGCAGC
>DATAMF010000250.1:0-3325 GCA_036260665.1 Aggregatilineaceae bacterium
GATGCAACGACAGGCGAAATTCGGCTGCTGCGTGAGATCGGGCGCGCGCTCTGGCTCGAACAATCAGGCTTAACCTGGGATGTCCGGCAGTATTCCAGCATGGCGGGCGTACTTACTTCAGGCGAAGCCGTGACTCTGCAATTGGAGCAGTTGGAGCACGATCCATCGGAACAAGCCTATTTGAGCGGTGTGGGAGGCCGGACTTGTCTGATCGCGCCGCTGTTTGTTCGCGGGGAATCTAATGGGTTAGTCAAACTGATTGACTCGAAGCGCGAGGTGCGCGTTTTTGATAACGCCGAATTGTCGTTGTGTCAGGGTATTGCCAATGTAGTTGGTAACGCGATGGAGAACGCGCAGCTTTATGCAACGCAGGAAGCGCGCGCGTCTGCCCTCGAAGCCGCCTATACGGAACTTCAGGAAGCGGATCGCGCCAAAGACGATCTGCTGCAAAATCTCTCGCACGAACTGCGCACCCCGTTGACTCATGTTCTTGGTTATCTGCGTCTGCTGACAGATGGCGCGTTTGGCGCGTTGAATCCTGAACAGAGTGAAGCGATGGGAATTGTGGTGAACAAGGCCCAGCATTTAGCCGATTTGGTTAAAGATATCATCGCCGTTCAGGAGTCAGAGGCGCATAATCTGGAACCAAAACCGATTCATTTGGAACGAGTTGTCGCGCTGGCGGTCCGTTCGATTGCAGGAAAGGCTCAGGGGCGCGATATTCACATTGTGCCGCGCATTCCCGCCAATTTACCGCCGATCTACGCCGATCCAGTGCGGGTGGGTGAGGTTTTTGAAGAATTGTTGGAGAATGCAATCAAATTTAGCCCCAACTCGACCCAGATTGAGGTCACGATAGAAGACCCCGGCGGGCCCATGTTACATGCCAGTGTACGCGATCATGGGATTGGCATTCATTCCGATGAGCACGAAAAGATATTCCGCCGTTTTTATCAGGTGGACAGCGGCACAACGCGGCGCTTTGGCGGAACCGGATTGGGATTGGCTATTGTCCGGCGCGTCGTTGAAGGCCATAATGGGCGTGTCTGGGTTGAAAGCCAGCTTGGACAGGGCAGCACTTTCCATTTAACGCTGCCTAAAGTAACGTCAATCGAAGTTACTGCTATTTAGCTGGCTCAGTTGAGACGCATCGATATATAATTGTACTCTTGTCTTAATATAATCTGTGCAGCGTTTAAAAAGGGTGAAGCGTGAAAATACGAGTTCTGGTTGTAGACGACGAGGAAGATACCTTAAATCTGCTGCGGATGATCTTGGACATCAGTGGCTATGAGCCGATCATCACACTCAATTCTGTGGAAGCGATTGAAATAGCCGAGCGAACAAAACCGCATGTCGTGCTGCTGGACATTATGATGCCCAAGCTTGATGGGTTTACCCTGTGCAAAATGATGCGCGCTAATCAGGCGACAAAGAACCTGCCCATCATGTTTGTGACTGCTTATCCGGCACTGGACATTGAAGAACGGCGGGGTGATGCAGGGGCTGATCTGGTGATCTTTAAACCGATTGATATGGATAGTCTGATCGACCAGATCGAAAAGGCGATTAAACAGCGTGCGATCACTGCCGCCGCCGTGCCTGCTGCGCCTGTTGCTCCTGTCGCACCATCGGTCATACCCGCTCCGGTTATTCAACCGCCTTCCCCATCGCAGCCCACCGCAGCTAAACAGGAACCAGCAAAGGGTCCTGTTGCGTCGCCTCCGGTAGAACCAGACAAGAAATAAGCAGCGCACCACCCCATACCCATCCAGAAAGGATTGGCTGCACAGTGGAACAAACCGTTGTGGTGATGCAAGGCGACCAAACCGGACAGGAACTACTCGAAGAGGCACTGCGTGTTTTAAATTCGATTTCAGTGCCTCTCCATTTTAAAACATTTGATCTCTCGTTGGAGAACCGTCGCACGACGAAAAATCAGGTCGTTCTCGATGCTGCCGAAGCGGTAAAAACGTATGGGCTGGGCATCAAGGCGGCGACAATTACGCCCGGTGATGCGGATGATGTCGGCAGTCCCAATGCGATTTTACGGGAAGCGACCAATGCTCAGGTGATTCTCCGTGTGGGGCGGCGACTGCCACCTGTGCAGCCGATTGCTGGCGTCCATTCCCCAATTGCTGTCGTGCGTATGGCAGTGGATGGAGCTTATGGAGCAAAGGAATGGCGTGAGGGCGAAGGGCTGGACGAAGTGGCTTACCGCACCGAGCATATTAGCCGCCGCACCTGCCGCAATGTAGCTGAATATGCATTTCAGTATGCCAAACGAACCGGGGCTAAAGTCTTTGGCGGACCCAAATATACGGTTAGCCCAGTTTATGAGGGCATGTTCAAAGAAGAATTGGATGCCGCTGCCGTACGTCACCCCTCCGTGCGGTACGATCCGCAGTTGATTGATGCCACTTATGCCTTACTGCTGGAGAGCAGTGGCGAAGCGCTGGTGATCCCAGCCCTCAATCGCGACGGGGATAGCATGTCTGATCTCGTGTTGAAAATGTTTGGCACAATTGCCGGATCAGAATCTGTGATTCTAAGCTTTGACGAAGCTATGCAGCCCAATGCCATAATTACAGAAGCGCCGCACGGCACAGCCCCTTCTCTTGAAGGCAAAAATCTGGCGAATCCGGTGGCGATGATCATGGCAGGTGCGACCCTGCTCACCTATATGGACAGTGATCAGGCGGCACGAGCCTGCCGCGCCATTCGCGAAGCAACGCTCGAAACTGTCTACGATGGTATTCGCACCTCAGACCTGGGCGGACATGCCATGACGACGGAGTTTACAGACGAAGTAATCCGCCGCGTTCGTGCGAAACTGGCAGTTTGGGACGCTTTGGGCTAAATCCGTGAAGCTGATACTGACCCACGACAACGCCGACTTTGATGCTGTCGCTTCCCTGCTAGCGGCGCATAAATTGGAGCCGGATGCTGTTCCGGTGCTGCCTCGCCGGGTGAACCGGAATGTGGGTCATTTTTTAAACCTCTACGCTATTGGGCTGCCGTTTGTTCACCCCGATGATCTTCCACGCGGCGGCCCAGTTGAGCGCGTCACCGTTGTTGATACCCAGAGTTTTTCAACTGTGCGCGGGATGCATCGCAGCACCCCCCTTCACTTTATCGATCATCATCCGCTCACTCGTGAACTGGCAGAAAATCAGACTTTCAGCGGCGAACTGCTTGGCGCAACAACCACGCTGCTCCTCGAACAAATTCACGCCCAGCAGATTCCGCTGGAACCGCTGCACGCCACCTTATTATTGTTGGGTATCTATGAGGATACAGGATCGCTTTCTTATGGCATGACAAC
>DATAMF010000256.1:0-8080 GCA_036260665.1 Aggregatilineaceae bacterium
ACTGCCGACGCTGACGGAGTACCGCGAGTACTTCTGGCGGGTGCAGGTGGTGAAGGGTGCGACCACCAGCGCCTGGATGCCGGCGTGGTCCTTCACGCTGACGCCGTCCATTCCGGTGGCACCTGTACTCTCCCTACCGACAGCCAACCGCCGCACGGCGGACCTGACACCGACGTTCAGTTGGGGCACGGTGGCGGATGCCGTGAGTTATGAGTTCCAACTGGCGAAGGTGAACACCTTTGTCAACCCGGTGCAGGATGTGACACTGGCGGGGACAAGCTTCACCCCGGCGGCGAATCTGGCAAACGGGAACTACTACTGGCGCGTGCGGGCGATCAACGGTTCCGGGACGGCCGGACTGTGGAGCGTGGCGCGGCTGGTGGTGATTGACAACCTGGCTCCCCGCCTGGTCAGCCCGCTGAGTCTGTCGGGCACGACGGCCACCACCGTGACGCTGCGCTGGACGGCCTCCGCGACGGCAGCGAGCTACGAAGTGCAGGTGGACGATGATCCGGCCTTCGGCAGCGCCACGCCGTACACGCCCACCACTGCGACCCAGGTGCTATCTGGGTTGAGTGTCGGGACAACCTACTACTGGCAGGTGCGGTTCGTGGATGCGGAGGGTAATCCGAGCACCTGGAGCGCGCCCTGGAACTTCAGCGTGGTAGCGAGTGTGGTCACCCCGGCGCGTCCGGTGCTGAGCACGCCGACCACCGGCAGCGCCACCAACGACACGACGCCTGAATTCACGTGGCAGGCGGCGGCCAATGGTACGAGTTATGAATTCCAGGTGGACAACCTGAATACCTTCGCCAGCCCGGAGATGAGCTACACCGGTCCGGCGCTGAACTTCACACTGTCGTCACCGCTGCCCGCGGGCCGCTACTACTGGCGCGTGCGCGCGGTGAGCGCGGACCATATCGCCGGCCCCTGGTCGGTGATCTGGAATGTGGTCATTGACCTGACCCCACCCGCAGCGCCTGTTCTGAGCACCCCGGTGAACAACAGCAGCACACCCACCACGACGCCACGCCTGGTCTGGGTGGCGGCAGCCAGTGCGAACGGCTACCGGCTGCAGGTCGATACGGTGGACACCTTCGACAGCGGCAGTACGCTCGTGATCGAACAAGCCCCCGTGGCCTACCCCTTCACCAGCCCGCTGACCGACGGCACGACCTACTACTGGCGCGTGCAGGCGAAAGACCCGGCGGGCAACTGGAGCGGCTGGAGCGCGGTGTATCACTTCCGCGTCACGATGCTGCGCGCCCCGCTGGATGGCAGTGCAACGACTGACACCACACCCACCTTCGCCTGGTATGCCGTGACCGGCACAGGCGTCACCTACCAGTTCCAGTTGGATGATGCGCCGGTGATCGACGAAGGCAGCCTGGTGGACAGCTCCAGCGGGGCGGCGCTCGCGCGCACCACGCCGGTTCTGCCCTATGGCAAGTACTACTGGCGCGTCCGGCCCGTGATCAGCGGTGTGCCCGGTGCCTGGAGCCAGACCTGGTTGGTGACGGTCACACCGACCCCACCGGTCCGTCCGGTGCAGACGGCCCCGGTAACGGCGACGCTGACCAACGACAACACCCCCACCTTTACCTGGAGGGGTGTGACCAATGGGGTGTACTACCAGCTTCAGATCGCCAGCAATACCACCTTCAACTATCCGGTCCAGGATGTGACGGGCGACGACGGCGTGGTCAGCTACACCGCCCTGCAACTGGCCGATGGCAAGTACTTCTGGCGCGTGCGGGCCTTCAACAGCCTGGATGTGCCGGGTGCGTGGTCGGCGGTTTGGAACCTCACAGTCGATGCGACCGCCCCGGCACTGCCGACGCTGGTTGCCCCGGCGAATGGCGCGTCGGTCACGAATCCCAAACTCAAGCTGCAATGGGCCAAGGTCAGCGATGCGGTGAACTACTACCTGCTGCTCGACCGCGCGCCCAGCTACGTCCAACCGGCGATCCGGGTGGGCAACGTCCTGACCTACATCCCGCCCACCAAACTCTCCCAGGGTGAGTACCAGTGGTGCGTGATGGCGGTGGACCAGGCGGGCAACGTCTCGGCGTGCAGTGAAACGTGGAACTTCACCCTCGTGGCGGGCTATACCATCGCGGGCGACAGCCCGGTGGTCCTCGACCCGCCCAGCCGCAGCCTCATCGAAGCCGAAAGCGCGGCCCAGACGGGCACGTGGACGGCTTACGCGAGCGAGGCGGCCAGCGGCGGGCAGTATATCTACAGCAGCGGCACGGCAGGTGATGCCCTGAGCCTGAGCTTCGAGGGCACCGGGGTGGATGTGGTCTATGTCCAGCATCCGGCGCTCGGCACCTTCGCCATCGAGGTGGATGGTGTCGTCCAGCAGACCCTCGTCAGCACGGCGGAAAGCACGATCTTCGGCGCGCAGGCAACGGTGAGCGGCCTGAGCGCAGGCGCACACACGCTGCGCGTGGTGGCGGTCGAGGGTACGATTGCTATCGATGCCTTCCACGTCATCGCGGCAGAAGTTGTGCCGACGCCCGTTCCGACGGACGAAGCGACTGCGGAACCCACCGTCGAACCGACGAGTGAACCGACGACGACCCCGGTTCTGCCGGTGCTGGTCCCGCCGGTGAGCGATGCTTTCGATGGCACGCTCGCCTGGACCGCCAGCGGCAGTTGGCAGGCGGACACCCAGTCGGCCTACAGCGGCAGCGGCTGGTTCGTCGAAGCGCTGACCCGCGACCAGAGCAGCACGCTGACCGCCGGGTATCAACTCGACCTGCGCGTGGCTGTAGCGCCGCAGCTCACCTTCTGGCAGCAGCTGACGCTGACCAGCGGGGAAGTGGCGGCGGTGGATGTCAGCCTCGACGGGGTGAACTGGCTGCCGCTCGATGTCCAGATCGGCACGAGCAGTGCCTGGGCACAGCGCACGGTGGACCTGAGCGCCTATCGGGGCAGCGTGATCCAGCTCCGCTTCCGGCTCGACACCTTCGGCGCAGTGCCGGCGGGGCAGACCGCGTTCGGCTGGTGGATTGATGAACTGAGCGTCGCGGAAGCGGCGGTGGTGATCCCACCGACAGCAACCCCCGACGCCTGGATCCTGCCGACCGACGTCCCGGCAACGGAGGTGGTTCCCACCGAACAGCCCACCGAGGAACCCCCCAGCGATGGTTGGGTCCTGCCCTCCTAGGGTTACGAGTCGATATTTCAAATCGGGATAGGGGACGGTTGAAGCCGCCCCCTCCCACACCTGTGGGGGGCACTTATTTCATCCGTACTAGATTCCTCCCTTGTTTTCGAACAGATGTCTAAAGTAACCCCCAAGTATCAGCGCCGAGGTTATAGGCTAAGTTTTTTGGTTCTGCCAGCACAGCAAGTGGTCCGAGGATTACAGTGACCACTGACAAAAGAACATACCGCCTCACACTGTATGGCAAAGTAATGTCCCAGGCACAGGAACTGGTCCAAACACTCACTAGGTGATAGCCTCGTATTCATCCTGCCACCCCTTTGCCCTGTATGGTGCGAAAACTAATTTAGGTGGAATGCGCCCGCGCAGGTCCCGGGCCAATGGATCGCGCCACGGCTTGGCGAGCAGCTTGCTGCCGCTCTTCTTGCGTTAATGGACGAAGGTTCGTGATTATATGCCAGTCTCTATCCTGTTAAGCCGACTGGCGCTGCGAAAGACGAACTAAGCAGCCATACGTTGGGGTAAAATGCGGGGATAAAAGGTCAATCTTCCCGTAACTTTGCCGCAGCAACGAGCGTTCCACGCCCGTCGCTCCCGTTCGAACCCGCGATACAAAATCTGTGTCGCGGGTTTCTTTTTTCCCCTCAAGCCAAGGCCTGAAATAACAGCACAGCCAGTGCGGGTTCAAATATTCTAGACCCGCGATTGGCTGTGTTTTTTTCTTCCGAGTTGTTACATATTTTGATTGACGAATGGATCATAATCGTGGTTCTCCCGCAGGTTTGGTGCAACGAGGGGCGATAGAATGAGGAGGCAATGCCAAATGTTCTGTCGATCCCATGCAACCTACAAAAACAATCCCATTTGACCTTCCCGACTTCGAAATCGATCACCTCCAAGGACATGAGAAAGTGCTGAGGATTGAGGCGCACAGCACCTGTGGGGGCTACCGAACTGCTCTTCCCTCAATTCGCCACTCAAGCTACTCAACGATAGTCATGATGTAAGCCTGTGGGGGCTATTTAGTGCATCTTCCCGTGGTGTGGCAGGAACATCCGTCATTCCTTCATCAAAATAGGGCAACGAGAAATGCCACTGTCCCATCATATAAAATGACCATTCCACATAGATCGCCAATTGGGCTATATATACGGAATTTCTCTGTATAATAATTGTGAGGCAGCACGATTTACGATTATCCAGGGTGCAAAAAATGACCGCTATGTTGACCACTTATGAGGATTTCGTCGCCCGTGTTGAGTCGTTGGGCTTCATGACCCTCTCGCCCCTCTTGCCAGGATTGCCGTCTCTGGGCGGCGAGACCCCAGAAAGTCTCTGGCACACCGGGCTTGACACGGACCCGTGGCGCTGGAAAGATCGCGCCGCCGAAGAGCAGCGCCTGGCTTATGGCTGTATTCTGGGTGGGCATAAGGGCTTTGTCGCCCGGCGCATGTATCCGATCTTCTATGTCGCCTTCCATCCTCTGTTCCCCATGCCAGAACGCTGGGCCGCTGGAACCGTCAACCAAAGAACCTGGCAGCTTTGGCAGCTTTTTGAAGAAAAGGGCACGCTTAACATCAGTCAGGTGCGGCAAACCCTGGGTGTCAGCCACAAGCAGGGTGTCAGTGCGGTAGATTCAGCCATCCAGCAGTTACAACACGAGTATTACATCACCATGGACGGCAACGACCGCAAGATCAGCGCCAAAGGTGAACCGTATGGTTGGCCCATCAACCGCTACCGCCGGGTGATAGATTGGGCACCCGCCAGCTGGCTGGACAGCGCCAAAGATTGGTCGGTCGTGGAGGCCAGGGAATTGATCCTGGAGAAGGGCGTGGCGATGTCGGATGGTGTCAATCGCCGGGATTTGGCCAAGAAACTTGTTTTGCGGTGAAATCCAACATCGTCCCCAGGGAACAGCGGCTCCGCCATTTGGACTGTTTTTGATCAACCGGTGGTTCTCCGGCAGTTTGATGTTGTTGGCGCCGTATGGTGCGAAAACTAATCTTCGCGTGAAATGGGCGGTAAACGGCCTTGTGTGGTTGAAAAATCAATCTTCGATTCTCACGATTTGGAATTTGCGCGGGCTGAGAGATGAGGGTACACTTTCACTCAGAATAGAATGATGAGTCTGGAAATGGGTCAGACTCATTTTGTTTACAGACCTTCAGATGTGTTTCAACGCCTGCCCCAACCTCACTCATTCTAGGAACGGTCATGCCCCCTTCGATCCTACCCAACCGGACTAAGATCAATCCCCGATAGCACTTCTGGCCTTGGTGTGCCAGCGATCCCCGTAGTGTTCAGAAACTAATCCGAGAGGAAAACTGGCCCCTACGCAGCCTCGTGGTAATAGTCACTGATGATGCCTGTGAGGGCTAAAAAGTCGATCAGCAGCAGATTCTTCACTCAAGCAATCCGTCGATAGTCGTGGTGCAAACCTCAAGGACAATTGCTCCATCAATTATTAAGGATCTGTGATCGACGATCAAATACCCTCAAAATGCTAATCCTATTTCTCTTTTGTTTACAAAAATGACTAAATATATTAAAATGTAAACAAAGCGCCCTAACGGAGGCATATCATGAAGGACATTGGGGAACGGCTGAAACTAGCCCGTAAGATGGCTCATCTGAGCCAACAAGAACTCGCAGACCGGGCCGGGGTGAGCAAAATGGCAATCTCCAAATACGAACACAACCAGATGCTGCCAGGGTCTGATGTTCTGCTCAAACTCGCCAATGCGCTGGGGGTACGGATGGAATTCTTTCTCCGTTCAGTTCCTGAACTAGAAATCAAACCCGTCTACCGTGCTCACAGCCAAATGAACAAAAAGGCTGAGGAAGCTGTCATCGCACAGGTGCAGGAATGGCTGGAGCGGTATATCGCGCTGGAAAATCTGTTTCCTCCAGAGGAGCGATTAACCTTCACTTTTCCAGGGGGCTTCCCCTACCCTGTGCGGCGGATGGAAGATGCCGAGCAAGCGGCTGAGACTCTGCGTGCAGCATGGCGTCTGGGCGATGATGCCATTGAGAATATGACCGAACTGCTGGAACTATCCGGCATCAAGGTAGGGCTGATCGAAGGGGATGATCACTTTGATGCCTGCACATTCTGGATCAATGATCAGGCCCCTGTGATTGCTGTCAAACAGGGTGTTCCGGGAGATCGTGAACGCTTCGACCTGGCTCATGAACTGGGACATATCATGATGGATGTCGATGGTGTGGATGAGGAAAAAGCCGCGTATCGGTTTGCCGCCGCATTTCTTGTCCCAGCACACTCCGCTTTCCTGGAATTGGGGTGCTCTCGTCGCTCCCTGGACCCTTATGAGTTGCTCCTGCTTAAAAAGCAGTACGGCATGAGCATGGCGGCATGGATACACCGCGCTCAGGATCTCGGTATCCTCAGTCCAGGCGATGCTCAACGGACCTGGCAGGAGTTCAGCGCGCGAGGATGGCGAAAACATGAACCTAGTGAATCCTTACCTACGGAAGAACCCCAGCGCCAGCAGCGGCTCATTCTACGCCTGTTGGCAGAAGATGTAATCTCACGGTCCAAAGCGAAGGAACTGCTGGGCGAGCGCGTAGCCTTGTTCTCTGAGCAGGAGCGTGTGACACTTGAAGTGCATCGTTGATACAAACATCCTGATCGATTTGTATCATGGCGATATTCTGGTCCGGCTGTTCGACCTTTCTTTGGATATCTTTGCCCCAGATATGGTATTGGACGATCTGACCGAGCCAGACCGCCGCACACTACAACAACAAGGGCTGAAATCGGTTTCGCTGACCCTTGAGCAACTACTCGAAGCAGCACAGATGCATGGTGACGAACCGCGCTTGTCGTTAGGTGATTGTACAGCCTTGATTGCGGCTCGTGACGAGAACGCGATGCTCCTGACAGGCGACAAACGGTTGAGAGACTTAGCCATATCACTTTCCGTCGTGACTCACGGCGTATTATGGGTTTTGGATGAATTTGAAAGCGCTGGAGAGCTTTCTGGTCGTGAACTTGCGGATAGTCTTCGCAAAATGCTGGCTGAAGGGGCACGATTACCTGCTGCTAATGTGCCCAACGTCTGGAACGATGGGATAAACATTAAGTAGGTGGAAAAAACATGGATCAGCCGATCTTGTCCCAAGTCCGAAACAAACAGTCCACTAGCAGCGGCGGGTGTGGGGCCCCAAAGTTGCTCAGAAGCCGATTTTCACTCAAATCCACCCGATGATTACATGATGAGCAAATTGTTCTTGCACACTTGAGGCCGAGTAACATGTAAGATCGTTTGCAAGCAACCTGCTGCGCTTGCTGTGGATCTTCTTGAGTTAGTGGGCGAAGGTTGGTGATCATCTGCCAGTCTCCACCTTGTTAAGCCGACTGACCCTGAGAAAGATGGACTAAGCAGCGATGCGTTGGGGTAAAATGCGGGGATAAAAGGTCAATCTTCCCGTAACTTTGCCGCAGCCAACGAGCGTTCCACGCCCGTCGCTCCCGTACTGGCTATCACTAATATCCTCGTTAGTGGTAGCCAATTTTATTTCCAGGGCATTCGCTAGTTCCGCCGACTCTGCATCATCCTTACCCAGTACGATCCGAAAATCCCCATGCAGTACCACCGCTAAAACTTGGCCGTTATGGACAAAGACCCGTTCAACGATTTTGTACAACAACTGCTGCTGGGCTTCTTCAGGATGTTCGAATTGTTCACACTGATTCCAGTAGGAACGGAAGTTTTGGATCAAATCGGCAGCTTCGGTGAGTTCATCGTAATCAATCGGGCGTAAGGATTCCATTTCCCGTTCGAGTTGTTGGCGCTTTTGGACGTATTCATCAGGACTCATGAACCCCTGATCCCACCGGAAATCGATCCGTTTGATGATCTCGCTGATTTCTTCCATCCGTTT
>DATAMF010000257.1:0-6055 GCA_036260665.1 Aggregatilineaceae bacterium
GCTGCCGACCATGACACCATCGCCCACCCGTCAGCTCCCCACGCTCACCCCGACGCCAACCGGATCACCGGGAACGCCGACGGTCAGCCCGACCCCGCTGCCCACTTATCGCGCCGATGTGATGGGCGTGCAGATGGACCCCAACCTGTCGCAGGAAGATTACGAGTTTGGCCTCTGGCTGGCGAAACGATTGGGGATCAAGTGGATCAAATTCCAGTTCGCGTGGGATTTGCTCGAACCGCAGCAGGGCACGCTCAGCGACCTGTTTTACACCTACCGCATTTATCTTCAGCGGGCGGACGCGGAAGGTTTCAACGTGATGGTCAGCCTCGTCAAGGCTCCAGACTGGGCACGTTCGACTGCGGAAGAAGAGGGACCACCCAACGATCCGCAGGCGCTCGCCAATTTTATCTCACGCATGATGACGGAGGTTCGCGCGGATTTGTATGGCAATTCCTATTTTGACGCCATCGAAGTCTGGAACGAACCGAATCTGCGGCGCGAATGGAACGGCGGCACGATCAGCGGCGCGGAGTATATGCGCTATTTTAACGCCGCCTATAACGCGATCCGGGCGGGTGAAGGCGGGCAGCGGGGTCGGGCTGACCGTCGGCGTTCCCGGTGATCCGGTTGGCGTCGGGGTGAGCGTGGGGAGCTGGCGGGTGGGCGATGGTGTCATGGTCGGCAGCGCCGTCGCCGCTGTGCTGGTAGGGGGCGCGCTGGTGGATGGGGGCGCTGTGATGACCGGCCCATAAGCGGGAGTAGGTGTCGGATTCTGGGCGAGGTCTTGAGCGGCAGTGGTTGCGCCCCAGGCCATTGCCATCAGGCTGGTTGCCATCAAGACGATCCAGAACGAGCGTTTCACATAGCTAAGCATATTCCCTGGCCCTCTGACGGATCGAAACACAGGGAATATAGTTTAACTGGCGCTAATCGGCAAAAAGATTCGGAAGGTGCTGCCCTGGCCGAGGGCGCTTTCAACGGTGATAGCGCCGTGATGCGCTTCGACGATCTTCCGGGCAATCGACAGCCCTAACCCGATCCGGCGGCTGGTGCGCGAATGATCGGCCCGATAGAACCGTTCGAAGATGTGCGGGAGATCGGCCTCACCGATCCCAATGCCGGTATCGCTGATTTCAATCGTAATGTGACCGTCCTGCACGCCCGTGCAGAAGGTAATAACGCCCGGTCCGGGTGTATACTTCACCGCATTGTCCACAATATTCATAATCGCGCGCTGCAAATGCGTCTGGTCGGACATCACCGGCGGCAGGTTTTGCGCCAGATTCGTGACCAGGGACAGATTAGCCTTCTCTACCTGGGTTAAGAGGCGCGTGCAAATGTTGTGCAGCAAGTAATTGACATCGAGGGATTGGAAGACAAAATCCAGCCCGCTGTCCAGCCGCGACATCGTGATCAGCCCCTCAACCAGACTCTGGAGATAAGCAACCTGCTTATCGAGCAGGTTCAGATGGCTCTTTTGTTTGGCTGGCTCGTGAATCTGACTCAACAAGTAGAGGCTAGTGTTGATGACGGACAGAGCCGTCCCAAATTCGTGGGACGAATCGCGGATAAAGTCGGCCAGCATTTTGACCCGGTTCTTTTCGATTTCCAACTGCACCGCCTGTTGTTCGGAGATCTTACGCGCGGTGATATCGCGCCCGATCACCACCAGCCCCTTCCGGCTGCCATCCTCGTTAAACAGCGGCACTTTGATGATGTCAAACACGCGATACGTGCCATCGGGGTGAGGAATTTCTTCTTCACTTTGTGTCGGCCCGCCCGCATTCCACGCGATTTCGTCGGTATCCATACACCCTAAAAAGGCATCGCGGTAAAACGGTGTATACGCGGCCAGCTCAGCGTCCGTTTTATCCACATAATTGACATGTTCAAGCTGGAACACCTTGAGATCGGCGTCATTCGCGACCAGCCAGCGCCCGACCCCATCCTTAACACAGATGATGTCCGGTGTGGCGTTGATCAGCGTGCGCAGCCATTCTTCGCGCTGGCTCAGTTTTTCTTCGATGAGCTTCCGTTGGGTGATGTCCGTGGATACGCCCAGCACATATTCCACCTCACCATCGGGCGAGAGAAGCGGCACTTTATGCGCCTGATACCAATAAACTTCGTTTGAATCGGGCACTGTGATCGATTCTTCCAGCACTAACAACGGTTTTCCAGTTTTAAAGACCTGTTGATCCTGCTGGCGATAGTATTCGACCTGGGACTGGTTGAGGTTAATCTCCTCATCCCGTTTTCCTAACAGTGCTTGAATGGTGGTCGCGTGCCGCTCGGCCATCGCCTTATTCACCATCATATAGTGTCCTGCCCGATCTTTGGCAAAGATCAGGTTCGGCATCGAGTCGATCACCTGATAGAGGAAGGCTTTTTGGACCCGCAGCGCCTGTTCAATCGCTTTGCGGTCGGTGATGTCGGTATTGGTCCCCAACACGCGGATCGCCTGACCATTGGGCGCGCGGGTGATGCTGCCACGCCCCAGGAGCCAGCGTTTGCTGCCGTCCTTGTGCTCAAACTGCTGGATAAATTCGATAGTAGTCCCGGTGCCTGCCAACTGGTCAATCACCAGTTGGATCGTGGCGGCGCTCGTCGCGGGCGTGAGCAGCCGGATCCAATCGTCGAGGGTGTCTTTGATTTCGTCCGGCGCATATCCCAACATCGCTTTGATGCTGTCATCCACAAATAGACTGCTGGTGAGGGGACTCCAGTCAAACATCCCGGTATGCCCGGCTCCAGCCGCCATTTCATAACGCTGTTTGGCTTCGCGCAGCGCTTCTTCGGCCAGTTTGTGCTGGGTGATGTCCTGTGACGCGCCATAGATGCGGACCACGCGCTTCTGGTCTTCATCCCAAATCGGTTTCCCATACGTGCGCAGCCACCGCAGGTCGCCGTTCTGGGTCACAATGCGCAGATCAGTGACATCGATTTCGCCCCGTACCAGCCGCCTGTAGCGTTCATACGCTTTGTTCAGATCGTCGGGATGAATTAACCGCGCCCGCCCACCGGGATCAAGCAGTTCCGCCTGGCTTAAACCGGTAATACGCTGGGCAGCCTCCGTCGTCCATTCGGGAATAGTGTGCCCATCCGGTTCCACCCGGTAACTGAACGCATAGTCGGAGCTGATCTCCGAAATAATGCGGTAGCGCTCTTCGCTCTCGCGCAGTGCGGTTTCGGCCCGTTCGCGTTCAGTTATCTCCCGCTGCAACTGTTCGTTCGCCGTGCTCAGTTCGGCAGTCCGCGCTTGCACGCGGCGTTCGAGCAGTTCCTGCGCTTCCAACAACGCCTGCTGGTGCTGGATCAGGTCGCTGATGTCGTGGCCGACCACCTGATATACGACCAGGGTGCGCTCCTCATCATAGATTCCCCGGATCGTCCACTGCTGCCACCGCCCCCCGATCTCTAGTGTGACAGTCTGAACGAGCGGCGGGTTCGATGCGTGTCCCGCTTGAAGCTGAGCTTGAATGACCGCCGCCGCATCGCCTACAATCGCGAAAAAATTATCGTTGATCAAAGTTTCGGGCAACTTGCCAAAATAACGGCCAAACGCGGCATCCACAAAGGTCAGGGTTCCATCCGCCAGAAAGCGGCAGATCAGTTCCGTCTGATCTTCAACCACCGCGCGATAGTGGGCTTCGGAGGTCCGCAGCGCACGTTCGAGCAGCAGGCGTTCAATAATTTCGTTTTCTAACACCGTGTTGAGCCTGGCTAGCGCGTCGGTGCGTTCGTTGACGCGCCTCTCCATTTCGGCGTGCGCATTCTGAATCAACCGGATCAGCGGTTTGATACTGCTGATACCCAGTACCAGGAAGATCGAAATAAACAACCCGAGGACTTCCGCATTGATACTGAAATCGGAATTATCGCTGACGAGGCCGACAAAAAAAGCGATACGGCGCAGCGCCATCAGCAAGACCGCACAAGCGATCAACAGCCACGCGCGCTGGTGCCCCGTGAAGGAGATCAGGCGCAGTGCCAGAATCGCAGCCGTCAACTGGAGAAGTATCGAAATAATCAGAATAATTTGTAGAACCACGCCCCGCTCCAGCCCACTTAGGAGTTGTGACTTTACTTTATACCAAAGTAAACGTTAAGACAACATTGTGCATATATTAAGGAACGAACTAACAGATCGAAAAAACGCCATTGGCAGATCAGGCTGCGCCGGGCGACAATTAGTCGCAAAACGTTGTTTAAGAAAGGGGTGCAGCATGGATTACCGCAAGTTAGGCCACACCGGACTGAAGGTGAGCGAGTTTTGCCTGGGCACGATGACCTTTCGCTGGACCAGCACCGAAGCACAGTCCTATCAGGTGTTGGATCGCGCATGGGACGCGGGGATCAACTTTATCGACACGGCTAACGTGTATAGTTTTTGGGCACCGGGCAACGAAGTCGGTACCGCTGAGCGGATCATTGGCAACTGGCTGCGCAACAAGCCGCGCGAACAGGTGATCATCGCGACCAAGGTGCGCGGGCGGATGTGGCCCGGATCGACGGGCGAGGGGCTGAGCCGCCAGCATATCCTGCGCGCCGTGGAAGACAGCCTGCGCCGCCTGCAAACCGACTATATCGACCTCTACCAGACCCACCACCCCGATTGGGATACTCCCCTGGAAGAGACGCTGCGGGCGCTGGATGACCTCATCACGGCGGGCAAGGTGCGGTATATCGGCGCGAGCAACTATGCCGCATGGCATCTGACCAAAGCGTTGTGGATCAGCGACAAGTTCCAGTGGGCGCGCTTTGAGAGCATCCAGCCGCACTATCACCTGCTCAACCGGGCCGAAGTCGAACCGGATCTGGCCGCGCTGTGCCTGGATCAGGGCGTCGGGATGATTCCCTACAGCCCGCTGGCGGGTGGCTTTTTGACCGGGAAATATACCCGCGACAATACCCCTTCCGATGCGCGCGGCGCAGGCAGTGATCGCATGGAGCGCTACCGTACCGAGCAGAATTTCGCGCTGCTGGCTGCGCTGCGCGAGATGGGGCAGGCGCGCGGCAAGACCATCACGCAGATGGCGCTGGGCTGGCTGCTGACGCTGCCCTATATCACCGCGCCGATTATCGGGGCGAACACGGTGGAACAGTTAGATGAATCGTTGGGAGCGGCGGGGCTGCGTTTAAGCGATGAGGAAATGCAGCGCTTGGATGAACTGACCAGCCAGGATCGGAACTGGTTCCGGCGCTAACCGGATTGGGCAGGGATGGCACGTGTCATCCCTGCTACGCTTCGCATGAATTTATCCCTTGCAGTTTTCCGCCATTTTTTGGATCACCCGCAGCGTCAACACGCAATCATCCACCGCGCTGTGTGCGCGTTTTGACTCAATGCCGAGATGTCCGCACGCCTCGGTCAACTTGAACCAGCGAAAATCATTCCCTTTTCGGACGCCGCGAAACTGGGCATACTGCTTCATCGCGCACATCCATTTGGCAGGTTCGACGAGCGGCTTTTTGTAGCGGCGGCAGGTTTGATCCAAAATTTTGTGATCAAAGTCGGCATTGTAGACGACCACACAGCGCCCACTCAGAACCGCTGCGAGTTGATCGTAGACGCCGGGAAAGCCGGGGGCATCGATCAAGTGGGCGGCGGTGAGGCCGTGGACCGCCTGGGCTTCAGGCGAAATCGGGCAGACCGGTTTGACCAGGGTGCTGATCAGCACTTCCCCGCTGTGATCCACCACCCCAAGCTGCACGATCTCATCCGTTCTGCCGATGCCGGTGGTTTCGGTATCGAAGATCACAAACTCCTGCTGTAACAGGTCGTGCGCCCATTCGGCCACCTGCTGCCGGTAGGGATTGTCGCGGGTCATCCTTTAAGCTCCTTCCGGTAAGTTTTCATGCTCTTTTCATAGTCGCGCTCAGCAAAAGCTGGATCATTGATCCGCGCCCAATCAATCGCCAGTTTGTGCCCAATGAAACGCCAGACTTCCTCACTCTTCCAATACCCGGTATGGCTGCCCAGATTCCACCCGGTCATCCAGTTACCCGCTTTCACTTCGCGATCAATCACGCCCTCTTTTTGGTACGATTC
>DATAMF010000258.1:0-12785 GCA_036260665.1 Aggregatilineaceae bacterium
GCTGCCGAATGATAACGCGTTGACGAATCTGGGTGCGCCAACCTTCAGTTGGCAAGCGGCAGCGGATATTTTCCGGTATCAGATTCAGATTGATAACAATAGCAATTTTTCCAGCCCGGTGCTGACGGCTGTCTCCACAACAACTTCGTATATTCCCACAACCGCGCTGGTTAACGGGGTCTTCTACTGGCGCATGCGGGCACAGGCCACCGATGGACTCTGGAGCACGTGGAGCAATGCGCGCACCCTGAACGTGGATCGGGTGAAACCGGCTGCGCCAACCCTCGTGAGTCCGGCAAATGGTGAAGCTATCACGACGACCAACCAGCCTATATTCGATTGGAGTGATGTCGCTGATGCTAACCAATACGAGATCCAAATTGATGACATTGCGACTTTCGCCAGTCCGCTGGTAACGGCTCCGGTTGCAAGCAGCACCTATAATGGGACACCGTTTGCCAACGGCACGTACTATTGGCGGGTGCGCTCGATTGATCTGGCGGGCAATATCGGGGCATGGTCGAGTTACCGGAAGTTCACCGTCTCGTACAGCGCCGCGCCACCAGCCGAAAGCACACCCACTACGCTCACAATGGTTGAAGCGGAAAGCGCTTATGTGGTCCTGGCGGGTAATTGGACGGCTTATGCCAGCTCCTCCGCCAGCGGTGGTGGGTATGTCTACAGCAGTGGGGCAGCCGATGAAGCGCTCAGCATGGCCTTTAGCGGCACTCAAGTCGATGTGGTGTATGTGAAACACGCGGCACTCGGTACATTTGGAATTGAAGTGGATGGGGTGCTGCTGCAAACGATCACTTCGACATCAGACGAGACAATCTTTGGGGCGCGGATCAGCGTGGGGTATCTGGCAGAAGGGGTGCATATGCTGCGGGTTTATGCCCTGGAAGGCACTATTGCGGTAGATGCGGTGGGCGTTGAAGCAACCGCGACTATGCCGGTTACGCCGACTCCAGAACCTACTACAACTACTGAACTAACGGCGACCATGACGGCAACCAGCACGCCCACGATTGAACCAACGAGCACCGCACTACCACCCATTCTGTCTCTGCCGCTCACTGATTCGTTTGAGGGTGGGATGGTATGGACAGCGAATGGAAATTGGACGACGCAGGCAGCGTACCAGGGAATGGGATGGTTTGGCAGCAGCGCCACGCGAGGCAGCAGTAATACGCTAAACGCCGAGTACCTGATCGATCTGGGGACAGCGATCAATCCTCAGCTCCGTTTCTGGCAGAAAACGGTTTTGTCCAGTGGGGATGTGATGGGGGTTGATGTCAGTACGGACGATGGCGCGAACTGGATGCCGCTGGATGCGCAGATTGGGATCGTGAGTGACTGGGTACAGCGGACGGTGGACTTGAGCCTGTATCGCGGACAGGTGATCCGGCTGCGTTTCCGGCTGGATAGCTTTGGTGTTGTTGGCGCTAACGAGATGTCGGCAGGGTGGGGGATCGATGAACTGGCGGTGCAGGAAGCTGCATCTATCACAGCGACTCCCACTCCAACCGACGGGGTAACTCAAGTACCCACAGAAATTCCGACTGCTCAGCCGACAGAGGAATCGGGCTGGATTATCCCGTAGGTTATCGGGAAATTTGAGGAGGAGCCGCCCCTCACCTCGACGGGCGGCTTTTCTGTTAGAAGCCATTTCGATCTTGACGTTGACAAACTTGTATCTTATGATATACTGAAAATTCGTGTACCTCTTGGTTGTCTAGACATAAAACTACCTCTGGTGATGCTGAATACGGCAGGAGATCGAGTCTCCCTCTCCCCATCGATGCCCTTGTATGGGGTCTATTTGTTTGTAAGTAAACTCGAGGAGTGGTGAATGCAGCGGCGGCTTGACGAAAAGAACTATGCCCGCACGTTAGACGTGCAAGATTTGCCTTCGTTGATCGATATCCAGTTGGAGTCGTTCCGGCGATTTGCTGAAGAAGGCCTCAATGAGTTGTTCGATGAGATTAGTCCCATTGAAAGTTTTAATGGGAATCTACGGCTTCATTTTCCGGGTAACACCAAAGAAGCTGCGGAATTCGGCCTACGGTATTGGTTTGAAGATCCAAAGTATCCTGAAGAAGAGTGCCTAGAGCGCGATATTACCTTTTCGGCCCCACTCTATGTGAAAGTGGCATTGGTTAACCGCGCAGCAGGTGATGAGGTGGTGATTTCGGACATCTTTATGGGAGATTTCCCCCTGATGACCGAAAAGGGCACCTTCATTATCAACGGGACTGAGCGCGTCGTGGTCAGCCAGTTGATCCGTTCGCCCGGTGTGTATTTTGACGCGGAAGAGGATCGCACGACGGGGCGGCGGCTGTCAACGGCCAAGCTGATTCCGGATCGCGGGGCATGGATGGAATTTGAAACCCGCAAAAGCGATTATCTGGCGATCAAATTCAACCGCAAGCGTACTATCCCTGTGACGATTATGCTGCGGGCGTTGGCCGCAGTCAATGATGGGTTCGACATCCATTCTCCGATTCAGACGGGGAGTGACGAAGAACTGCTCGAAATTTACAAGGAAGTTGATAATAACCCTGATCACCAGTATCTGCCCGGCACCATTCGGATGGAGCCGCAGTGGGATCTGCGCGACGGTCAGACGATTGGGGAAGCGGCGCTGTTGGAATTCTACAAGCGCATGCGCCCTGGCGATCCGCCGACATTGGATAACGCACGCGAATACCTGGAAAGCCAATTGTTCGATCAGCGGCGTTACGATCTGGAGCGGGTGGGACGGTATAAACTGAACCAGCGGCTGCGGATTGATGATATTATTCCACGGTCACGGCGAACAGTTACCAAATTCGATTTGGTGAAACTGGTCGAACGGATGATTTTGATCAACAACGGGCTGGAACATCCCGATGATATTGACCACCTGGGCAACCGCCGCGTAAAGACCGTGGGCGAGTTGATCCAGAATGCGCTGCGCATTGGGCTGCGGCGAATGGAGCGGGTGGTTCGGGAACGCATGTCGATTCGTGAATCAGACAACCTGTCTCCGATGACTTTGATCAACATTCGCCCGGTGGTGGCTGCCGTGCGCGAATTCTTCGGTTCCAGCCAACTGTCCCAATTCATGGAACAGGTCAACCCGCTGGCGGAACTGACACACAAACGTACACTGTCGGCGCTCGGTCCTGGCGGTTTGCGACGTGAACGCGCGGGCTTCGATGTGCGTGACGTTCACCACAGCCATTATGGACGTATCTGCCCGATTGAAACGCCAGAAGGTCCGAATATTGGTTTGATTGGACGTCTGGCAAGCTACGGGCGGGTCAATGAATATGGATTTATTGAAACGCCCTATCGACGCGTCTACCGGGAACTGGCGGTGGATGATCCGCGTGTGGCTGGACGTCTGGTACGGGATGGGATAGAACTCGAAAAGGGTGAACCGATTCCGGCGAACACGGTACTTGAACCTGCTGTGCTGCAACGATTGGCTAAGGCTGGAGTCGAGCGTGTGGCGGTTGTGCCGTTTGTCAGCGACGAAATCGAGTATCTGTCGGCGGACTCTGAAGATCGCTTCACCATCGCGCAAGCGAACGCGGTGCTGGACGCCAATAATAACTTCATGAACGACAAGGTTTCGGCGCGGTATCACCAGCGCTTCCTGGTAGTCCCCTGTATGCGGATTGAATATATGGACGTTGCGCCCCGGCAGATTGTTGGGATTTCGGCGGCGCTCATTCCATTCCTGGAACATGACGACGCGAACCGCGCGCTCATGGGTTCCAACATGCAGCGCCAAGCTGTACCGCTGATCCGGCCTGATGTGCCGATTGTCAGCACGGGTGTGGAAAAACGCGCAGCATACGATTCCGGGCAAGTGCTGGTATCGGATGTTGAAGGCGAAGTATTGTCGGTCACAGGCGATCAGATTATCGTCAAGACGCAAAATGGAACCCGTACATATCGACTGCGCAAGTACAACCGATCCAACCAATCGACGTGCATTGATCAGCGCCCGGTGGTTCAGAAGGGCCAGTATATCTATGCGGGCGAAGTGATTGCGGACAGCTCATCGACGGTGAAGGGTGAGCTGGCGCTGGGACATGACGTGTTGTGTGCGTTCCTGTCGTGGGAAGGCGGCAACTACGAAGACGCCCTGCTGATCAGCGAACAGATGGTGCGGGACGATAAGTTCACCTCCATCCATATCGAAAAACACGAAGTCGAAGCACGCGATACTAAACTGGGTCCAGAGGAAATCACCTACGACATTCCAAACGTCGGTGAAGATGCACTCAAAGACCTGGATGAAAATGGGATTATCCGGATCGGCGCGGAAGTCGGCCCGAATGATATTCTGGTCGGTAAGATCACGCCGAAGGGTGAAAAAGAACTCAGCCCAGAAGAAAAACTGCTGCGTGCCATTTTCGGTGAAAAAGCACGTGAAGTAAAAGATTCCTCGCTGCGCCTGCCGCATGGTGAAAAAGGCAAAGTGGTGGATGTCAAAATCTTCACGCGAGAAGAACACCGGGATCTGCCCGCAGGCGTTGATCAGATGGTGCGGGTCAGCGTAGCGCAGAAACGCAAACTGACGCAGGGCGATAAGATGGCCGGGCGTCATGGGAACAAAGGTGTTATCTCGAAGGTTGTGTCGATTGAGGATATGCCATTCCTGGAAGACGGTACGCCTATCGAGATTATCCTCAACCCGCTAGGTGTGCCGGGACGTATGAATATCGGCCAAGTGCTGGAAACGCATCTGGGCTGGGCGGCGGATCGATTGGGTTTCCGCGCGCTGTCGCCCGTGTTTGATGGCGCAGAAGAAAATGAGATCGAGGCCGAACTGGGCCGCGCATGGATGACGGAACGCGCATGGAACGATGTGACGGAGCGCGCGTGGGCCTGGTTGAAGGAAGAAGAATACGACACCGAGTACCTGGACGATGACGACGAGGTACGCCGACTCTATGTTGATCACTGGCTAGGCCAAATGGGTGGATACAACATGGAACGGCTGGCGCTCGATATTGTGTATGCGCGGCGCTGCGTGCTGCGGGAATGGCTGCGGGAACGCGGGTTCGACCCGGATACGGTCTTACTCTTCGCGGAAGAAGTCGATATTGCGGAACGCAACTACCGGGATATGAATGCCCGATTCGCCACCCTGCTGTTGTGGATTGAATCGGTAACGGGTGAGATGCCACAAGAACAGATGACCGAAGAACAACTGCGGGATCTGGCACGGCGAACCTCGATTAAGCACAAGGAACCTATCCCGATTTTCGGTAAAGTGAGACTCTTCGACGGCAAGACGGGCGATCCGTTTGATCAACCCGTCACTGTGGGCATTATTCATATGCTCAAACTGGCCCACCTGGTTGAAGATAAAGTTCACGCTCGCTCGACAGGGCCTTACAGCCTCGTCACGCAGCAACCACTGGGTGGTAAGGCTCAGTTTGGTGGACAGCGCTTCGGTGAAATGGAAGTGTGGGCGCTGGAAGCTTACGGCGCAGCACATACCCTACAAGAAATGCTGACCGTGAAGTCGGACGATGTTCAGGGCCGCGTGAAGACCTACGAAGCTATCGTTAAGGGCGAACCGATTGAGGAACCCGGCATCCCGGCGAGCTTCCGGGTGTTGGTGAAGGAACTGCAAAGTCTCGGACTGGCAGTGGAAGCTATCACGGACACGGGTGAAGTGATCCGGTTCGGTAAGGACGAAGAAAAATCACGCCAGCCGAAAGTACCAACCGGGCTACTCGGTTTGGTAGACAACCGTTAAACTTAGCAACAATGAACGAGGGAGCAAACAAACTCCCTCGTTTTGATTCTTAAAGGCAGAACTGAATATCCCGGATGAGTGTTCGCATGGAAAAGGGTTTGGTGATGTAATGGTCAAACCCAGCGGCTAATGCTTTCTCACGATCTCCAACTAACGCATGGGCGGTTAGCGCGATCACTGGCACACTATCCAGACTGGGGTGGGAACGAACCGCTTTGAGGACATCCCAACCGCTGACCTCAGGCATGGAAATATCAAGCAAAATAAAGGTCGGCGTGACATTCTCCAAAATTTGAAAGGCTTCTTCAGCATCCAAAGCTGTGTGGACTACCGCGCCATAAAATGAAAGGACCGCGCACACAACATCGAGATTGTCGGGGTTATCGTCAATGATTACGGCAGTCCAGTGCGTTGGTTCAAGCATCCGCTTGTCTTTCTACTGGTCTATATGCTTAGTAATAATACCCCCAAAAGGGGGTGAATATTGCAGCGTGTGCATTCCGTTAGGTAAACGCGTGGTACCCAAGCATGAACGGTTGTAGAATCAGATAAAATTTACCCCGTAAATTGTGGAAGGTCGATATGACTCAAAAACGTTTTGGCCCCCTGGGGATTGTTTTAATCATGATCCTTTTGGCGGGAATGGCATGCAACCTCAGCGGCGACGATGATGATGGCCCAAGCGGGCGACGGACACCGACGACGGCGTCGGGTCTGGTTACACTGCCAGGGACACCGGGTACACCCGCAGGAACGCGCACGCTTCCCCCCAGTCCGACACGATTTCCGACTTCGGGCGTGATTGCAACTTCACCCGGCGTGGGATTTGTGCCAACTGCGACTCCGTTTCGCTTGAACCCAACCTCTACCTTCTTTGCTGTGAGTCCGGCACCTTTCATTGTGGATCTGGCATATCCCGTGGACGGCAGCCAAGTGGCAGGGTATCTGACGCTGATTGGCAGCGCGAGTCATCCGCGAATGGCCTACTATGTGATTGAATTTGGGCCACATCCAAACCCCAGTAATTTGTGGTATCCGTTCTCCGGCCAACGCACCACGCCGGTGTTGAATGGCCCACTGGCGGCGTGGGATACGACGACTGTACAGGATGGCTCATACCAGATTCGGCTGCATGTTAAGCTGATTGACGGCACCGATCTGGATGATATTGTGGGCGACATTCGCGTATCGAATCGCAGAGCTACGGTCGTTCCCACCAACACACCTACCCAGCGACCTAACCAACCCCCTGTAATCAGTCCGATAGGCAGCCAACAGGTTAACTCCGGCGCTTCGGTTAAGGTGTCGATCACGACCAGCGATCCGAATGGCGACCGGGTGAATCTATTCGTTTCGTCGGATAATCCTTCTATCGCGACGGCATTGGTGAGCGGCGTTGCAGAAGTAACAGTCAACGGTGTGACCAAAGGCGCAGCAACGATTACGGTGACGGCGAATGATAATCACGGGGGAACGGCAAGCGCGGCTTTTGTGGTATCGGTGCAGGGACAGAACCAAGCCCCCAAACTGAATCCGTTTACCAACCAAACGATCAATGTTAATGAGTCACGGGATCTGCCCGTAACGGCTTCTGATCCGGACGGCGATAGCCTGACGCTGACGGTTGCATCGGACAACACCGGGATCGTCAGCGCGAGCGCTGTCGGAAATAACACGGTGCGGTTTGCTGGTGTCGCGGCGGGTACCGCCAATGTTACCGTTACCGTCAGCGATGGCAAGGGGGGATCGATTAATTCGATCTTCCAAGTGGTGGTGGGACAACCCAATCGCGCGCCGACGGTTGATCCTGTTGGGGATCAGACGATGGATGCGGGAGCGACACTGGATGTCACCTATAATGCGAGCGATCCCGATGGGGATACCCTGACTCCGCTGGCAATATCAGGCGATGAGAATGTGGTCACGGCGACGATCACGCAACCTGGAACGATCCATCTGGAGGCAAAAAGCGGCGGTACAGCCACTGTTAAACTCTCGATCAGTGATGGCAAAAATCCGGTGGTGGAAGAAACCTTCAATGTCACCGTGAACTCACCCAACCTGCCGCCGACGATTGATCCGATAGGGGATCAGGAACTGGCTGTAGGAACGCCACTTGATGTCAGCTACACGGCGACTGATCCTGAAGGGGACAGTCTGAATGTTACAGCGAGTTCCAGTAATGAGAGTGTGGTCACAGCGGCAATCGCGTCGCCAGGTGTGGTGACTCTGACCGGGGTGGGACCGGGGACGGCGGTTGTCAGTGTATATGCCGAGGATGGTACCAACCCGGCGGCGAGTGTCAGCTTTAATGTCACCGCGAAGACGAACAACAATAATCCGACGGTGGATCCGATTGGCGAACAAGCCGTTGCCGTGGGGAACGGCATTACCATTTCTGTCACAGCTTCGGATCCCGATGGGAATCCGCTCACCGTAGCCGCTACTTCAGATGCGCCCGGCGTGGCAACAGCGAACGCGAATGGAATGGATGTGGTGGTTACAGGGGTGGGGCCTGGTGAAGCCACCGTCTATGTGGATGTCACCGATGATCAGGGCGGCATGGCTTCCACCAGCTTTAAGGTCGTGGTGACAGGCACGAACACCCCACCCGTGATCGATCCCCCGGTGGCCGATCAACAAGTGGCGGTCAATGAAGGGATTACCGTCCCCGTGCCCGTTCTTGATCCTGATGGAGATGCGGTGATTTTGACCGCCATTTCGCAGAATTCAGGGGTCGTGAATGCGTCGGCAGTGGATAACAATTCGGTTTTCCTGCAAGGTGTAACTGAGGGGACCGCAGCTGTTGAGTTGACGGCGGATGATGGTAAAGGTGGCGTGACAAAAGCGACATTTAATGTCACGGTATCGGCAGCCGCACCGACGTTTAACCTGATGGATTACCCTGTGCTGCCGCAGATCGACCAGCAAGACGCGGCGATGCTCAACCAAGTCTACCAAAGCGGCGTGACAAGCTTTGGGAACCAAGCCAATGCGTTCTCCAAAGTTGGTGACGATGCGATGGATAATCCGGCGTTTATGGCTCCCTTTGCTACGCCCGGAAACTATGAACTTGGCAATAATTTTGCTGGGCTGCAAGCGTTGATCGATGCTTATGCTGCAACGCCTGTCCGGCCAGACGGCACAACCAACAGCTTCAATGTTGATAGTGTGGCGGCAGGTGGTGGATATGCGATTGATACGGTAACAGGCCCCGCGCCGAGTGATGCCGTCTGTGACGGAACCGGCACACTGCTCACGTGCGAATACCAAGCGACCAAACCTTCCATCGCTCTGATCAGCTTTGGGGCGTCGAATGTCGTCTTTATGGACCCGGCTGTGTTCCGCAGTGAACTTCAGTCGGTGGTGAACGGGAGTCTCACCGGCGGTGTGATTCCGGTATTGGCAACCATCCCCGCAGGGAATGGGTATACTACCGAGCAACTCGCACCATTTAACCAGGCGATTGTTGAGGTTGCTACTCAGTCCGGCATTCCATTGTGGAACCTGTGGCGGGTGATGCAAGAGCAGGGTGTTACCGATCCCAACAGTTCAGCACCAGAAGGTCCGGCCAATTTGAATGTCCTGAATTACGGGTACAATATTCGTAATTTGACGGCATTACAAGTGCTTCAGACCGTTCGACAAGCAGCGGGTATCCAGTAGAATCAAACCATACCCCCGGAAAAACCGGGGGTTTCTTATTCCGGTTGGACGCGTGGAATCTGGACAGTGGGTTCATCGGAAGAAATGTGAACGGCGCGGATGGGCTGGGTTTCGTCAAGATTGCCCGTTTGTTCGGTCCACGAGGCGAGTAAACGCCAGTAGCGCGGGCCGTCGGTATGGCCGCGCGGGGTGAAACGGGGCGGCTGGCCGACTAAGCTCGACAAATCCGTTTTGCGGCCATGCAGCGATTGGCGATAGAAATAAAGGCGAAACATATGCACGCCATCCGTGATGGCAAAGGCTGGATCGTGGCCCTGATTACGCACAAAAGCGCCCGAACTCTGGACCAGGGCCAAATCGAGATAAGCGGCATCCAGCGCCAGCGTTTCAGTCGGAAAGACAAAACAAGCGGGCTGGGTGTTATCCGTCAGTTCCAGCCGAGAACGGTAAACGGGAAGCACTCGTCCACGCCGGACAAGGGGCAGAAATTTACTGGGAAACGAATCGGGAATCAGGGCAACATCGGTGTTTTCCGCCTGCCGCCATTCGCGGGCTTTGTGAAATCCGCCGGCCCCCGTCTCGATGACCTGATAAATTTTCCCCTGTGCCAGAAAAAGGGTTCCGCGAGGCAAACGCGCCGTATCGACTTCTGGCAAGCTGGCAACGTACTCATTTGTTTGTGCATCCCACACAGCAACCCACCCTTTTTTTGATCAAACTGCCGTGCGTTGATTACCATTATGTTACAACAATTTCAAAGTGGTTTCGTTTCTAGATTATCATAATATACACGAACTGGTGAGCAATGCGTTCATATGGAATGAAAAAAAGGTGTCAAAATCTGCTCCTGATGATTATCCTCCTGCTGGCTGCCTGTCAGGATAAACCGTCGATGCCGGGGTCGGGCAAGATGACGATTACGGTGGACACGGATGGAGTCAGCCGGGTATATACCTACAGCAAGGCGATCTCAGTGGGACAGTTTTTGCAGGAAATTGGGATCAGCCTGGGGCCAGACGATGAAGTGAATCCGATGGCGCAATCGCAGATTCGAGATGGAATGCGCGTGACGGTCACACGGGTAGTTTATCAAGACGAGTGTGAGAACGAAATTTTACCCTTCGAAGTTACGCATACGCTCAGCAATGAAGGATTAGCGCCCGGTGAAGAGCGCATCATCCAGGTGGGGAAAACGGGATTGCAGCAGATTTGCTACCGGACGACGTACCGGAATGGTGTGGAAGCCGGGCAGACGCAGATTGGTTCCCCGTTGGTGATTGAGCCAGCGCAAGAGCAAATTATCGCTGTGGGCAGTGAAGCGCCCGATACGCTGATTCCGATTGAAGGGGTGTTAATTTATATTTCGAACGGCCAAGCTTTCAAGATTGAGGCCAATACGATTAACCGCACACCGCTGACTCAGGGCAGCTTTTTGGATGGACGGGTTTTTGATACATCGGCAGATGGCGGGCAACTGCTGTATACAGTCCGAACAGCGGATGAGACGGACCCCGAATTCTCGAATGAACTGTGGGCGGTGCTGGATACCAGCGCGAACCAACCGGAAGCGATGCAGCTGGCGCCGAGTGATGTCCGGTATGCACAGTGGGTGCCGAGGCAACAGACTTATACCGTCAGTTATTCAACGGCTACACCGACCTCGACAGGCGCGGGATGGCAGGCACTCAACGATTTGTATATCATGCAGTTGGACCCCGAAGAGGGAACGATTATCGGTGTACCAGAACGGGTTATTGCACCGAATGGATTGGGCGCATATGCCTACTGGGGGCGGCGATTTTTGTGGTCGCCAGATGGAACCAAACTGGCGTGGGCGAATGCGGACAGTGTGGGACTGGTTGATATGGAAAAGGGTGATTTCACCCCCCTGTTGACATTCACCGAATACGCTACGCTGCTGGTTCGTTCGGTGGTGTGGGTTCCTACGCTGTCGTGGTCGGATGATAACAGCCTGATCACCATTCTGCACGGGCCACCCTACAGCGATGAACCGGCTGAAGAAAGCATTATTTTTGATATTGCTGTCACCAATGTGGACAGCGGGCTTCAGATCACCAATTTCATTCCTAAAAGCGGAATCTGGTCGAACCCCACCTATTCACAGGAAATCGAAGGCACGACCACGCTGATCGCGTATTTCAAGGCACGCGAAGCACTGAACAGCCCTGGCACCGAATATGATTTATGGGTGGCGGACAGCGACGGCAGCAACCCGCGCCTTCTGTTCCCCGGACTGGATAAGCCCGGTTTCCGTCCACCTGATCCTGAAGACGGAATTGCATGGAGTCCAAAGGCACGGCAAATTGCTGTGATCTACCAGGGAAATTTGTGGATTATTGATGTGAAGTCTGGCCTGTCGCACCAAATTACGAGTGATGGCAAGGCCTCGCGCCCACGATGGTCGCGCCGATGATGAAAAAATGGCTGCTGTTTGGGGGTTGTATAACCCTGCTCTTTGGTAGTTTGATAGGGGCGCTGGTTACACGCCAAGAACGATCTGAACAACTGCGCGGGTGGGAAAGCGCCACCCAAACGCTCGAACTCCCGTATCGTCTCCCGATAGCGGGAGTGAATGTCGAACTCACCCAATATACCGCCGAAGAACTCGAACACGAGTTGGATCGGATTGAGGCAGCGGGATTCACATGGGTGCGGCAGACGTTTTTATGGGAGGAAGTTGAGCCGGAAGCGGGCCAGTTTGAGTGGGCTGTATATGATTCGATTGTCGATGCTGTTGATCAGCATGAAGGATTGCAACTGGTCGCGGTGCTGGATGGCACGCCAGCCTGGGCACGGCACCGATTAACCCCGAATCACCCGTTTGCGCCGCCGTCGAGCGTGGCAACTTATGCCAACTTTGCACAAGAAATCGCCACCCGCTACGGCGACTCGATTGATTATTACCAGATTTGGGATGAGCCGAATATCCGATCCCACTGGGGCGGGATGGACCCAAACCCGGCGCATTATGTCGCGATGCTGCGCGAGGCATACCAGGCGATTCATGAAGCGGATGGGACTTCCAGCGTCATCACAGCGGCTCTGGCTCCGACGGTGGAAACCGGCCCCGAAAACCTGAATGAACTGCAATATCTGCAAGCGATCTATAAGCTGGGCGGCAAGGATTATTTTGACGCGGCAGCGGGCAAACCGTATGGGTTCGATCTGGGACCGGAAGATCGACAGGTTGAATCGGATGTAATGAACTTCGCGCGATGGATTCTGCTGCGCGAAGAAATGGTCCGGCAGGGGGATGGTAAAAAGCCACTGTGGGGCAGCAATTTCGGGTGGAATTATCTGCCGGAGGATTGGAGCGGCCCACCGTCGATTTGGG
>DATAMF010000267.1:0-1933 GCA_036260665.1 Aggregatilineaceae bacterium
GGGTATTCCGGTGATCGCCCTGGTTGACACCAACTGCGATCCCGACCCCATCGACTATGTAATTCCAGCGAACGAGGATGCCATCCGCGCCATCAAACTGCTGACTGCGAAGATTGCTGACGCTGCGCTCGAAGGGATTGCCATGCGCAAAGCCCGGGTTGACGAAGGCGAACTGCCGGAAGAAGATGTCAATTTTGCCGAAGCAGTCAGCGAAATGAATGATGAAGCGTATCTTGGTGAAGCGACACTCGCCAAGCTGCGCAGCGGTGGGCTGGCTTTCATGGACGATGAAGACCTGGAATTCGAAGCCCCAGTTGAGGCAGCAGAAGAGAACGAGGAAGCATAATGGCAATTACAGCTCAACAGGTCAAAGAACTGCGTGAACTTACCGGCGTTGGCCCGCTGGAGTGCAAAAACGCGCTCGAACAGTTTGGCGGCGATGTACAGAAAGCCACCGATTTCCTGCGCGAAAAGGGTCTGGCAAAGGCGGCCAAAAAAGCATCGCGCGCCACCAATGACGGTATTATTCACATCTATGCGCACCATAACAGCCGCCTGGGTGTGATGGTGGAACTGAACTGCGAAACCGATTTTGTGGCGCGTACGGACAAGTTCCGCCAGTTGGCGAATGATATCGCCTTGCAGATTGCGAACCTCAATCCGCAGTACGTGAAGCGGGAAGATGTCCCCGAAGCCGTACTTCAGGCTGAGCGCGATTTGCAGCGCCGCCGCGCGATTGAAGAAGGCAAGCCTGAAGCAGTAGCCGATAAAATCGTCGATGGCCGCATGGCAAAATTCTACGAAGAGATCGCCCTGTTCGATCAGCCGTTCATCAAGGATGACACGATCACCATTGGACAAATGGTAACGCAGGCGATTGCAGACATGGGCGAGAATATTACGCTCAGCCGGTTTGTCCGGTTCGCCGTTGGCGAAAGCGCAAACGAGGCCGAATAAGGGCCTGTGATGTGAGCCATTGAGGGGATTAGGAGATAACACCTAATCCCCTTTTTTGCGCCTTCTGACGAAAGCTCGTTTAACTAGTTAAAAGGAAGGGACCGGATGAATAACCAACCTACTAAACCTCATTATCGCCGTATCGTTCTTCAACTCAGTGGGGAGGCTCTGGCCGGGCCAGAAGGCTTCGGCATCGATCCCGATCAAGCGGCCCTCATTGCGCATAAGATTAAAGCTGTCCATGATTTAAATGTCCAAGTCGCAGTGGTTATCGGCGCAGGAAACTTATGGCGCGGCCATACGGGGGTCGAGCGCGGTATGGAACAGGCCGTCGCGGACTATATGGGTATGATCGGCACAGTTATGAACGGATTGGCGCTTCAGGATGCGCTGGAACGGATCGGTGTTCCGTCACGCGTCCAGACCGCCATCGCCATGAATCAGGTAGCGGAACCGTTTATCCGGCTGCGCGCGATAAGCCACCTGGAAAAAGGCCGTGTGGTGATTCTGGCAGGCGGCACGGGCAACCCCTATTTTACGACCGATACGGCGGCAGCGATGCGCGGTATGGATGTGCGCGCCGATGTTATTATTAAGGGCACACAGGTTGATGGTGTGTATACCGAAGACCCGAAGAAAAACCCCAATGCTACCCGTTATGAGCATCTGACATATGCCGAGGCGCTCGAACGCCGTGTGCGTGTGATGGACCTGACCGCGATTACGCTGGCAATGGAATATAACGTCCCGCTGATCGTGCTGAATATCTGGGACGATCACAGCTTTATGGATGCGGTGATGGGCAAGAAGATCGGCACCTTGATCGTGAATGGGGACGATGAGGTGCAGAAACATATCGCAGCATCCGAAGCGGTAGAATAAACCGAGCCGGGTTAGCGCGCTGCCACCATAGATCGCCCTCATCGGTTCGTTATCAATACCGTTGGCGAATTCGACGACAGCTCGTTTGGTAGGG
>DATAMF010000271.1:0-28412 GCA_036260665.1 Aggregatilineaceae bacterium
CAATTTCTCCCCATTGTATTCTCCTCCTTCTCGTTTACTTAGGCGCTTGAGTTTTTTACAGGCCAAACTTGCTTTCTTGGTTTTCGATAGAAGCTACCAGCGCCGAAGAACTCCAGTGACCGCCGAAACCTGAGCGCGAGAGAAAGGACGAACCATGAAACTGACGACTACCACACAGGTCTCCCTTGACGGAGTGATGCAGAGCCCAGGTGCGAACGTGGGTGAGGACGAGCGCGGCGTATTCGAGCGCAGCGGATGGGCTCACTTCGACAACAAAGCCGGGACGGTCATGGACGATATCTACCAGCGCTCTGATGCGTTCTTGTTCGGTCGGCGGACTTACGAGTTCTTTTTCAGCACTTGGGGAACGTGGGACGATCCGGGCGACAGCCCGATCTGGACGGCATTGAACACCAAGTCCAAGTACGTGGCATCGACCACACTCACCAACCCGCAGTGGACGAACACGACCGTCCTCTCCAGTAACCTTGCGGTCGCCGTCCGCGAAAAGAAAGCCAAGCCGGGACGCGAACTGCAGGTACATGGCAGCGGTGCCCTGTTTCGGTGGCTGCTTGACAACGATCTTGTCGACGAAATGACCTTGTTCACCTTCCCCGTGGTCGTTGGCCAGGGCACGCGGCTGTTCCCTGACACCGGTCGGGACAGGGCGCTCGAACTGGTCGAATCGCAGGTCACCCCGAGCGGTGTGACGATCCAAGTCTACCAGCCCAACAGCTTTCCGCAGTACGGAGCAGCCAGGCCCGACCTGAACACATGACAAGGAACGAACTACCATGCGAAAACTAATTGTCCACTCCTTTATGACACTCGATGGCGTGATCCAGGCTCCCGGCGCGCCTGAGGAGGACACCAGCGGCGGATTTGCCTACGGCGGATGGCAGGCTCCCTATTCGGATGACGTCCTGAACAAGGTCTTTGATGATGAATGGCGCGCTCCCTTTGATCTCCTTTTGGGCAGAAAAACATTTGAAATCTTCGCGTCGTACTGGCCGTATCATGCAGAGGGACAACCAGGATCGGGCATCAACAACGCGACCAAGTATGTGGCTTCGACTACACTTCACGCGCACGATTGGAAAAAGTCAGTGTTTTTAAAGGGCGATGTGGCGAAGGAAGTCAGGATGCTCAAACAACAGGCTGGTCCCAACATCTGGATTTATGGCAGCAGCAACCTGATCCAGACGCTGCTCAATCACGATTTGATCGATGAACTATGGCTGAAAATCTATCCGATTACGCTGGGGACAGGCAAACGCCTGTTCGCGGAAGGCACGATTCCAGCGGCATTCAAGGTCACCAGAGGTCTGGTTTCACCAACGGGTGTGATTGTCGCCTATCTGGAGCGGGCGGGCGAGGTCCAGACGGGTACCGTTGGAGAATAGGTGACGGTCGAACTGTGCCTTAAAGGACAAGTCAATCTCGCAACCAGCGTGGTACCAAACGACCAAATTCAGTCACGTGGTGCGACCCGCTCCTACGCGAAGACCCGCATTATCCGAATGTAAATCCGCAAGGTTGTCCTGTCCATTGATATTCATCTGCGTCAGGTGAGTCAGTAAAGGCGGGCACAAATAAGCGGGGCCAGGTTTTGAGTTCAAAACGTGCATTTTCTCTCGAATATCTCAAAGTGCCCATAGATGCTGAAGACGCACATCTCTCGTACGCAATTCCAAAGGAGGAATTTTCATGACGGAACTGTTAGTGGACTTTATCACCTCCCTTGACGGCTACGGGGCCGCGGAAGGGTGGCCCGGGTGGTGGGGGCTCGAAGGCCCTGAATATCTCGGCTGGCTCGGTGAACAGCCGGAACGCGACTACACAATCTTGATGGGAGCGAACACGTACCGTCTCATGTCCGGATTCGCCTCTCAACCTGGGACATCGGAATCGGATCTGAGAGGCGACGAAGAAGCCAGCGTAAATGAGCTTGTCAATGCCTCCAAGGTGGTGTTCTCCTCGACGTTGCAGCCTCCGTTGTCGTGGCCCAATACCCGGTTGATCAGCGAGGATGCGATCGAGGTTATAAGAAAGATGAAGCAGGAAGGTAACCGCTCGATGCGCACCCTTGGCAGTCTCAGCTTATGTCGATCGCTCCTCAAGGCTGGACTCGTGGACCGGTTCCGGGTGGTGGTCTTCCCCGTGATTACCGGGAGCACCGGCTCCGACCGGATCTACGACGGCTATCCCGATGTCGCCCTCGACATGATTACCAGCCGAACGTTCGACGGTAGACTCCAACTGCTGGAGTATGTGCCCAGGGTGCTTACCGCACCGCCGGGTGTGCAGGCCGATTCCTGACGATCCGGATCATTAATCAGGAAAGGCAAAATAAGCTGCTTCAGGCGAAGAATCTCGACTTATTCGTGGTAATCCCTGTTGCCGACTACCCGGCGGCGCTGGCATGGTACGAACGATTGCTGGGCTATCCGCCCTCATATATTGCGAGCGACACGGAAGCCGTATGGGAACTAGCAGAGCATCGATCGGTTGCCATTGAGCATCAACCAGAGCACGCCGGGCACGCCATGCTCACGATCTTCCTCGATGACCTGGATGCACTCGTCGCGCAGATAGCCAACCGGGGACTCGACCCCGCAAAGCGGGAAACCTACTCAAACGGCGTTCGCAAGATAACGTACTGTGATACCGACGGAAACGAGATTGGGTTCGGTGGCGTTCCGCTGTAGCTCAAGACGACGGAGACCCCCCACATCCGCTACCGCATCCGTCGCAGAATCGCAGCTCAGAATATAAAGGTGGGCGATTGAGCCTTTCACTTTGTGCAAAGTCCAATCGCGCTGTTCCATATTCAAGACTTCGCTGGAGTGAACAAAGGAGGTCGAAATGTCTGTATCAGTGCTTTACATGTCGATGTCACTTGATGGGTATATTGCAGGTCCAAATGACGACGTGGACAACCCCGGCGGTGACGGCTTTATGCGTCTGCACGAGTGGTATGGGTTCGAAGCATCTCCTCCCAACACAAAGGGGACTGGATGGGGAGCGCATTTCATGGATGAAGGCGATGCAACAGGCGCAGTGCTCGTCGGCCGACGCACGGTGGAGCAGGTCGATCACTGGGGCGGTAATCATCACGGTGTCCCGATCTTCGTGCCCAGTCATCGGCCACCGGATCCCTCCGTGGCAAACTATCCGTTAGTGACATACGTGCTTGACGGGATTGAGAGTGCGATGGCGCAGGCGAAAGCTGCCGCCGGGGAGCGGAACGTGCTGGTGCATGGTGCATACACGGCGCAACGGGCGCTCGAGGTCGGGGTGCTGGACGAGTTGCAGATCCATCATATCCCGGTGCTGTTCGGCGGTGGCCGCCGGCTGTTCGAGGTCCTGCCATCGCCTATCGAGTTGGAGATCGTCCGGGTGATCGACACACCGGAGGCTACCCACATCCGCTATCGTGTCGTAAAGTAACCCGTATGGTAAACACCATACGAGCCAGGGCTAGACGTTACGCGGTCGGACGGAGGATGAAGACACCCCAACCAACGTAATCACGCACGATTTCACAATACGACTGTTGGCGTCCTTCGAGCCAGTCCCGGAACGCAGCCCCATCGGGATCGGTGGGATGGGCTTCCAACCACCGGAAACCGTTCCACCAGACATCACACTCGTAGCGATCCCAGCTATTGGTGTCAGCCAGGACCATGCTCAGCAGGGTGTATCCGGCTTCACGCATGCGTTGCAGCGTGCCAGGCAGCGTCAGATACATCTCAGCAGAGAACCCCATCGTCTCCAATACGGCAGCGGCCGGTTCCATGTTCCAGAAGGGTTTGCCGATAAGCGGCAGACTGCCGGACGACTCCTTCAGGGCCGGGCGCATGAGTTCCAGTGTGCCAACCAACCCATCGCCAATCCAGGTTGCACCAATACAACTGACGATGTCGAACTGCTGAGCCGGGTCCGACAGCTGATCACGGTAGTGTGCCGCATCACCTTGCCTAATCGTGATCTGGTCGCTGACACCGAGTTCCGCCTGTGGGGGCCAAAACGTCGTTCAGCCGTCGATTTTTCGCTCAAGAGGCTCGTCGATAGTGGTGATGCAGACCCCCCAGGATCGGATACCCAACAATTGGTGACGTTGATCTATCGACGCCCAGAGTGTCTTCCAGGGAATCCGGAATGCGTTGGCCAATGCCTTGATGAGGTCGAGCACGATTAAAATACGCGATATACTCTCCAATGACCCGGTGGAGATGCGCTCACTCAATATGAGGATATGATCCAGGCACTCGCGCCGCACACTGCCAATGAACCTCTCGCAGATGGCGTTGACTCGCGGTGCTTCCACCGGAGTCTTGAGCACCTTAATCTGACGGTCCTCAGCTACCCGGGTGAATCACCTCCCATACTTATCGTCGTTGTCACGGATCAAAAAGCGTGGATCCTCTGCATAAGGTGTGGCTTCCCTGACCTGCTGGGCGACCCATATATCACTCGGTGAGCGGGTCACGCCATAATGCACGACCTTGCGGGATCCCAATTCCACAATGAAATACACAACTACGGTACGAAAGAACAGGTCATACGTTTGCACAAAATCGCACGCCCAGATCTCGTTCGCATGATTCGCCAAGAACGTCGCCCAGGTCTGGCTTCGTCTGAGCGGTGGTAACCCTTTTCTGGCGCGGCGCATGTACTTCTTGATCATTTCCTTGCTCACCTTAATCCCCAGCTTGAGCAGCTCCCCCTGAATTCGTTTGGCACGCCAGGTTCGATTGTGAATCGCCATTTCTTCGATAAGCGCAATCGTTGCCGCCGCGATTGGAGGTCACCCTTGCCTGACCCGCGATTTTCGGCGCCAAAACAACCGAAAGCCCAACCTATGCCACCCAATCAGTGTGTCCGGTTTCACGACCATCAAAGCTTCTCGCCAGCCTTTGATCCGACTCGCCAATACCCCAGTACCTGCCGATCCCGCCAGGTTATTGGCGGAAGGCTCACCTGTCGCACCAGCACGATCAACTGCTGGCGCAAGAACATGTTTTCCGCGATCAACTCGCCTTGCTTCGTTTTAGATCGGCGAGAGTTCCCATCACTTGTTGGCTTGTCCCTGGCTTGGTCCAACGCTTGAGCCGCGGCTCAAGCCAGACCACACCTTGTTGCATAACCTACTTTATCTTTCCGTCTATAGGGTTGATCATCACTGGTTGACTGATCTTTGAAGAGAGGTATTGCTCACTACAGGTTGATATTGCGAGGAATTCTGCCCGATTTCAACAGAGATCCCCCTCACAGGACATTTAGATACACATTTTTTCTTCAAATCCCGTGTTTGTCAATCATAATAGTGACGTGATGTTCTTTTCCATCATCGACCAGTGGTATGCTGTTTTCAAGCAGCAACTTTCCATCCAATATAGTCTGGTTACCCTGTGATCTGCCGTTGACTATATTTTCGATCCGAAAATAGTATACGGCTGTCAGATAGTGGTACGTTAATTCAAAACCGGGCCAATGAGCGGGAATGGAGGGGTTAATGTGGATCATCTGACCCTCCCGGCGGAATCCGAGAATCGCTTCCAGACCTAGGCGATACATCCACCCCGATGATCCTGTATACCATGTCCAGCCACCGCGCCCAGTGTGCGGTGGGATACTGTAAACATCAGCAGCGGCAACATAGGGCTCAACCCGGTAGCATTGAACTTTTTCTGGCGCATCACCGTGCGTTATAGGATTAAGCATGGTAAATAATTCCATTGCTCGATCCCCTTGTCCCAGTTGAGCAAAGGCCCAGATAGTCCAAATTGCTGCATGGGTATACTGCCCACCATTCTCCCGAATACCTGGAGGATAACCCTTGATATACCCCGGATCATGCACAGTTTGGTCAAATGGTGGAGCGAAGAGCAGGATCAGCGAGTCGTCGTCTTTAATCAACTGCTGATCAACGGCTAACATGGCTTGATTGGCGCGTTGGGGATTGGCTGCGCCAGAAAGAACGCCCCACGACTGAGCGATGGTATCAATCTGGCATTCGTCGTTTTGGGACGATCCAAGCGGACTTCCATCATCGTAAAAAGCGCGCAGATACCACTCACCATCCCAGCCATGCTGTTCAAGCGCTCGTCTCAAATCGTTCGTGCGGCTTTCCAGTAAAGTCGCGAAGCCGTGATCATCCATTTCTTCACACAACGGGGTAAACTGGGACATAGTGGCGCATAGGAACCAGCCAACCCAGATACTTTCGCCTCGACCCTCAACGCCAACCCGATTCATGCCATCGTTCCAATCACCCGTACCCATCAAGGGCAGGCCATGTGGACCGGATGTATAACCTTTATCCAGAGCGCGGCGGCAGTGTTCATACAAGGTAAATGACTCGAGAGTGGAGTCGTAAAAACCGTAACGTTCTTCTTCCTCTGGCTTCAAAGGTTCGCCTTTGAGGAACGGAAGACGTTCCCGCAAAATCGCATAATCCCTGGTTACCGCAATGTACTGCGTGACTACATAGGGCAGCCAGAGCAAATCATCGGAGAAGCGAGTACGAATACCGCGTCCCGATGGTGGATGCCACCAATGCAGCACATCTCCTGCCTCAAACTGGGAGCGTGCCGCTGTAAGAATATGATCTCTGGTCAGGTCGGGGCGCACATGGAGCAGTGCTATAACATCCTGCAACTGGTCGCGAAAACCAAACGCGCCGCCGGATTGATACAATGCGGAGCGCCCCCAGATCCGACAGCTTAGAGTTTGGTAGAGCAGCCAGGGCAGGATCACATTCATGCTGCTTTCGGGAGTGTTGATCGTAACTGTTGTCAGCATATCTTCCCAGAAAGCCGTTACTTTGTTCCAGGCGTGTTCAATCTGTTCAGGCTCACGATAACGGCGCACGAGTTGTAAGGCGGCTTCCCGGTTTTCGCCCTGACCCAGTAAGAAAAAGACTTCCTCGCTGCCACCGGGCGGAAGATCAATATGTAGTTGAAGAACCGCACACGGATCAATGCCTGGCCGGATGGTTCCGGCCAAACCAACCCGCTTCAACGCAGATGGCTCATGATAGGACTGCAAGCGGCCCAAAAATTCGTTTCGATCCGTTGTTAACCCGTGTAGATTTTTGCTGGCTGCTGCAAATGTGACATGTCCGCCGAATTCCATACTGTAAGGATTGCGGGCCAACAGGGTTTGGTTATCAACATCAAAATCAGGCACGATGTAGGGCTGAGTGATATCTTTGAGGGTCCCGAGTACCCATTCCGCATAATAGGTAGCTGTAATGCGGCGTGGTGCCTGTCTCAGGTTTTCCAACCGTAAATGGATAATTTTTACGGAGTCATCGACGGTAGCAAAGAGTCGTAGCTGCTGCTTCAAGCCGTGACTGTGATGCTCAAACATGGTATAACCTGCGCCATGCCGGACGAGATAAGGCTGTTGGGTTCCTGCCGGAAGTGGCGTCGGTGACCAAATGGCGGACGTTTCTTCGTCTCGCAGATAGAGCGCTTCACTCGGCATATCGCTCACGGGATCATTGCGCCAGACAGTCAAGCGATTTTCGCTGCTGTTGGCATTCCAACTAAAGCCCGATCCGGCTTCTGATACGGTAAATCCAAATTGTGGATTCGCAATCACATTAATCCAGGGCGCTGGGGTTTGCTGTCCAGCCTGAAGATAGATGATATATTCTCGTCCGTCCGGACTAAAGCCACCCCAGCCGTTATCAAACAACAAATCCGCAGGTCGTTCAAGGGCTGGCATCAACTCTGGAATTTGAGAGCCGGGTAGGGGCGTAAAGGGGGGAAGGTAAATCGGCTGTTCCTCCAAGACTTCCAACTGATTAAGCAGCAGACCTTTTTTGCCGTCCAGCAGTACCCGTGCTGATGTTTCCAGCAGGATGCGGCTGGTCTCGGACATTTGGTCGGCATTCAGAATAAAAACCCCGTCATGGCGGTTAATCCAAATTTCACTCCCCATCCGCACAATCAAACGATGGACAAGATGATAGAGTTCCTGCGTATACTCCGTATCGCGTTGATTCAAAATGACTAACGTGATTTTCAATCCACGATTGCGCCAGTAGGTATGCGCCTGGAGCAGACTATGGACCAGTTCCAACTCTGATTCATCCCCGATGCGGACCAGCAGAATTGGATAATCACCCGATATCCCAAAGGCCCATAGCCCTGACTGATTTTGGGTGTTAGCTCCCAGGATTGCAGGAGTGGCACGCAGTCGCGAGTGCGGATAGAGCAGTGCTCCCAGCAGTTTTTGAAACGTTTCCACCTGAGTTGTGCTCAGGGCCATCTGTCGCAGTTCGCGCTCGCTGCGGTAACGGCTTTGCTCAAAGGCACGTTCAATGTGAAGCCAATCCTGGTAAGTTCGCGCTAGAATGATGAGTTTTTGCCGTGAGCTGGATGCCAGGGTCAGAAATGCAAGCTGCATCGATGTATGTGGTTGGAGTTCGACATCCTGCCCAAGTGATAGAATTGGATCGAGTGTTGCGCCGACTGTACCAGAGAAATCCGCCTGATCATTGTGCAATACCGCCGGAGTCCTTGTGGTCCGTCCTCGCCCGATAAATGTACCCCGATCTGTTTCATAGAATACAGGACTGCTTTCACTCGCTTCTGTGATGAGGACATGCATCAGGTAGCAGGGTTCTTCCTGCTCGGAGCGGGGACGCCGCCGGAAGATCAGCGCGTTGAGATCTGGAAGGGATTCACTCTCGATAAACAGCTTGTTAAAGGCAGGATGGCGTTGATCGGCTTGCTGAGGCACAAGTGTTACTTCACCGTAGCTTGCCAGTCGCAAACGACGCGGACGAGCACTGTGATTCGTAACCGTGATCCGGCGAATTTCCAGATCGTCGTCAGGGGCGACCGTGATTTCCATGTGAGCTGAAATTTCCTGATGGCTCCGCCGGAACTCGGCTTTGTGCGCATAGAATAAAACATCCTGAGAGGCGGCAGTTGTGCCTGTGGGTTGATAACTGGCGGACCACAGTTCGCCGCTGTCTTGATCAAGGATATAAATCCACGTCCCCCAGTTTTCGAGCGTTGTATCGGCGTGCCAACGGGTGAGCGCTGTCTCATTCCACTGACTGTAGCCGCCGCCCGCGCCTGTAATCAACACCCCATAGCGACCATTCGATAGGTAATGAACCGAAGGCTCATAGGCATCTACTGGGGCAGACCAGGGTGCAAGTGCGATCCTCGTTTGATCCGCTCCGATATTTGGGAGTTCATCGGGTTTGGCGGGCTGGGTAAAAATTTGCTGCGGGATGCGTTCTTGCAGAAGCAGTTCTATGCTCTGCATACGGGGATCGGCATGAAAACGCTGCACCATAATATTATCGTAGAGATAGTTCGCGAGGGTGACAAAGATCATTCCCTGATGATGGGCCATATACTCCTGCACGACAACCTTGGTTTCGCCCAGGGGCAGCCGTCTCGCGGTGTAATCAATCGCCTCGTAGAAACCGTAGGTACTGAGAGCGGAGGCTGCATTGAGCCGGATAATATTTTGCATGACAGCTTGTGGCGCAATCGGCAGCGCAATAAGCGAGGCATAAGGCGCGATTACTAAATCAACAGCCTGTCCGCGCTTAAAGGCCAGCCGAGGCACTCCAAAGGCGCGATATTGATAGTTGAGGTTGCCGTCAAATGCGTAATACCCAGATTCTGAGATACCCCAGGGAACATCTTTCTGCCACCCATATGCGATCTGATGTTCCACAGCGACCTGACAGCTTTGGTATAGGAGCGTATTTTCATAATGCCGCATCAGCAGCCAGGGCATCATGTATTCAAACATGGTGCCACTCCACGAGAGCAGCGCCTGCATTCCGTCCAGTGCAGACAAGGGGCGAGCCATATGCAGCCAGTGTTGGTGTGGAACATCTCCCTTTGCAATAGCAATATAACTGGCAAGGCGCGCTTCAGAAGCCAGTAAATCATAGTAGCTGTTGTCAAGAGTTTCCGTCGCTACGTTGTAGCCGATATGGAACAGGCAGCGGTAGGAATCGAATAAGAAGCCAAAGTCCATCGCCTGAAAGTAGTTTTCGGTAGCTTGGCGTAGTTCTGAAAAACCAATCATTAACGCTGTGGCCGAACTTCGAGCAGAATCGAGTTCTTCAATTAAGCGACTGCACCAGGTTAACGCCTCCTGATCCGGCGTGGGTTGAGCAAGCAATAGCTCCTGCAACCGCAGGGTCTGCTGTCCTCCCTTGCGGGAGACATCCGAAATCTGGGTGAAGGGTGGGAGGACAGGAAGCGCTTCTACCAGCGTTGTCCATAGATCGCGAATAGTAGCGGGAGTGGTAGGTAATGTGAAGATGGCTGGCGCTTGATGCAGCAGTGGCAACCAGGGCAGCAAAACCTCCATGTCGCGCCTCATCGAAAATAGTTGGGCACGGCTGCGTTCCAGATAGATGCGTAGATCGGCGCGCATCGTTTCATCAAGCTTTTCACCTTCGGCGTCAATAAATTCGATCAATTGCTGTCCAAAGGCGGGCCATCGTTCATCTAATAGCCGGGTGATCAACATCGCCCATGTTGTGGGTTGATCGCGCAGCCGCTCGATTTCACCCCGAATAGCCTCTAATTGATCTTTCAACTGACGAACGTTAGGGCTATTGAGACTGTCAAGTATCTCGTGCAGTACGGCCAGGGTATCCAGCATTCCTTCCCAGCGCTGAGTTCGTAGAATAGGCAAGTTGTCCAAACTTGCCAACCCCTGCCGTAGTGCCAGCAAGCAGCCCGCCAGATTCCCGCTGTCCACCGTGGAGACATACGAAGGAGGGAGTGGTTCCAGCGTTTGCGTGTTATACCAGTTTAAGAAATGACCGCGATAGCGCTCCAGCTTATCCAAGTTTTCAAAGGTGGAGCGTAAGCGAACAGCGAGTTCCATTTTCCCAATATAACCAAAGTCGTGCGCGGTCAGCGTCGAGAGTAGAAGAAGCCCAATATTGGTAGGGGATGTCTGGTGCGCGACGATACCACGCGGCGATTTTTGAAAGTGATCGGGTGGGAGCCAATGATCCGCAGGTCCAATGAACTGCTCGAAATATAGCCACGTGCGGCGAGCGAGTGTTCTCAGCTGCTGGTGCTCCTGGGGCGACAAAGGAACGTCGTTTTGTGCTGTGGGCTGGCTGATAGCACGAACAAACCAGGGAGTGAGTAGCCACAACAAGAAAAATGGAGCGCTCACGAGGAGCGACTCCGGGCGAATAAATCCGATCAGTAGAGCTAAGCCCAAAACACTCCCTTCCGCCAGCAGCATATTGGAATCCATGCTCCGATTTTTAAGGTACTGAGCCGTATGCGCGGCTGTCGTCCATTGGAGAAGGTGTTTGTGCCGGATCAGGCGAGGAATTGTAACTATGATAGCGCTGAGATCCGTTAGTGCTTCAAAGGGCAGAAATACAATGCTGAGCAGCCACCGTTGCAAGTCGTGCCTGGTATTGCTCCGATTTGGGATAAAAGGTAGCGTAGCGAAGAGCAGCGCAACTCCAGTCCAGATCAGCATTGAACCAGGCAGCCACAACCATCCGGCTGCAAATAGCAGGAACAGCGCAGGTTGGTAGAGACTGCGCCGCAGATTGTCTATAATTTTCCAGCGATCAATGGTGGAGAAAATAGCGCCTTTAGTCCCAGGCAGAATCCAGGGGAGTAACTGCCAGTCCCCTCGAATCCAGCGGTGTAAACGGCGGATGTGGGCCAGATAGTGCATTGGATAGTCTTCGAGTAGGATAATATCGGTGACCAGCGCCGCGCGTCCATTCAGTCCTTCAAACAGATCGTGACTGAGCAGTGTGTTTTCCGGCACCCGTCCCGCCAGGCTACGTTCGAAGGCGGCTACGTCATAAATACCTTTGCCCACGTAAATCCCTTCACCAAACAAGTCCTGGTAGGTATCGGACACCGCTAATGTATAGAGATCAATCCCTGTGTTACCCGCAAAGAGCTGGGCGAAGCGGGAACGGTTCGCCGCTGTGGGCAAAATCTCGACGCGCGGTTGCAGGATCGTATAACCGGAAACTACCTGCGTGCCATTGGGCGAGAACTCTGCATGGTTTAACGGATGGGCGAGGGTTCCGATCAGCCGCAGGGCACTGCCCTTGGGCAGAACGGTATCTGCATCCAGGGTAAAAACGAAATGAATAGTATTGAGAATGCTCAGATCGCCGATTTGGGTGGTATACGAGCCAGACGATCCAGTCAGTAAAAGCTGGTTAAACTCGTTTAGCTTGCCCCGTTTGCGCTCCCATCCCATCCATACATTCTCTGCCGGATTCCAGCGCCGTTCGCGTACAAAGCAGTAGAATCGCTCACCTGCCATTCTTTGATAGCGCGCGTTGAGGGCATTGATTCGGTGTGTGATCTCATCCAGCAGGGCCTCGTCATTGGCCATATGCTGCATTGGTGCATCAGCAAAATCGGCCAGGACCGCAAAATAAAGCCCTTCTTCCGGATTGCGCAGAAAGTGTAGTTCAAGCTGCTGCACCAGCAATTCCACTTCTTCCGTACTGGTGAGCAGAACCGGCATCACAATCATCGTTTGATACGGTGCGGGAACTTTCTGTTCAAAATCCATTTTAGGGAGAATGCGCGGCTTTAAAGTATGCGTAAGAATCCAATTCAGCCCGTTGACGGCTAAACTTATCCCTGGAATGAGTACCAGGAGGATGGCACCGAGTATCTGTGTTATCGGAGCACCTACCCAAAACAGGTAGGTTCCAATTCCTACCAAAATCAGCAACGTCAGCGCAAAAATACCACCGAGATAAACAAACGTGGGATCCCACTGTTTTGCCCGACGATACCCGAGTACATGTTCGAGTTGTCTGTGTCCCTGATCGATCAGGTAATAACCCACATGAACGAGGCGATTGGTAGTGAGTCCATTCTCCGAAAATGAGAGCACTGCTTGTTTAGCCAGATCAATGGCCGTTTGGGCGACTGTTCCTTCATCGTGTTTTGAAGCCAGCGCTATTTTCTCGATGACCTTCCGGTAAGTGTTACGTGTTTCAAAATCCATATCTGCATAGATTTCAGCCGGGTCTTGTCGCAGAATCTGTTCGATGAGGCTGAGATTTTCAAAAAATGTTTTCCAATCCTGTGTATTGAGCATACGTAAACTGGTTACACAGTTTGCCACAATAGTTTCGGCTGGAATGTCAGATGTGAGGTGGGGAGAGTAGGCGGTGATCTGCTGTGGCTCGGCTGGCAACCCTGCCAGTTGGATTACTGTGGTGGCTAAAACCTCCAGTACCCTGATGCGCAGCATGGCTGGGAGCGCCCACAATTCTCCCATCGTCAATGCCGTCACACGCTGATAGCTTTCCACGAAGTTTTTGATTTGCTGTAAGTTGAAACTCGCGTCTGTAGTATCCAGAATAGCATGAGCGAGAATATACACACGCGGATACTCAGTCGTGATTAGCGTTGGCAGCTTTTTGTAAAATGAAGATGGCATATCCTCAAGGATTTGCTGCAGATTTTGTTGAATCAGATAGAAGTTGTCGAGGAACCACTCGCCAGCGTAGGAGACCACAAGCTCATCCTCCGCAATTTTTGCGAAATATTGATGAACTTGCTCCAGTAACCCCTCGATCTGCTTAGGATGCTGCAACAGCGATATTGGATGGTCGGCGGATCTGTGAGCCACATCATGGTCTTGGGCCAACTGAAATGCTATGTCTTCTAAAGACTGACGACCAGCGAATACTTCTGAGACAGCCGGAGCAACCTCTGAAAGATGTTCGGTTTGGGAAACGCTCATAAAGTTACATCCTACTGGATTTTTCTCGAATAGGAACGTCAGGTTGATCTGCTAAAACCTCACTCGAAGGAAAATCCTGAATGACTAACAGGGGATGACGCATGTAGCTAATCAAGTTGCCAGTAATACTGCCATAGGGCCACTGTCGCTCGCTCGAATAACCATGAGCGCTTAGAACGACCAGATCGACGGCTTCCTGTTCACTAAGTTGATGTAGCGCAGTGCTTACCCTTTCACTGACCACAAGTCGCGTCTCTGCTTTTGTATCCACTCTTGACACCAGTTGTTCCAGGTATTTCCCGGCTTCGGCACGATTCCGCTCGACAAGGCGATCCAGCAGATCAAAGTCTTCTGGTGGCACAGGAGTGCGGCTGGGCATGTCGGGTTTATGGACGATGTGAGCGAGTAGTAGACAGGCACCAAACATCTTTGCTAGATTGGCGGCTGTTGGAAGCGCAATTTCTGCTCGCTGAGAACCATCAAGTGGAACCAGAATTTTCTGATAGGCATCGGTTGTGATCTCATCTGAAACAAGTTCTTTGGACGGTGCAATCAGCATGGGAATATTGATATGCCGCAGCAGTGTATGTAGTTTCGCTCCAATGCTTTCGCCTTGTTTGGTTACGATGATCAGATCGACAACATTGTCCTCGATATATTTGAGAATACGTTCAACGGACCAGGTTTCCAGGATAGTCTTTTGTACCTGTAAACCCTGCCCTTGGAGACGTTCCGCAATCTTATTCAGACTGGACTCTGCTTCAGTTTTGATCATGTGCCACTGCAGTGGATCGATAAACTGTTCGTGTGGACCTGATATTGTTGAATCCAACACATTCAGCATTGTAATGGAAGCGCCACTGAAAGTTGCTAATTTTGCCGCATGAGACAGCAGTTGTGGGGAAATAACGGCTTGATCAAAAAGAACAAGGATATGTTCTGGAAACATTTTAGTGGCCTCCTTAACCGACACTGCGCTAAAAGGGAATTTTGACTACTCTTGGCATTTGCAAATTAAGGCGTCGGATAATGGACAGGAATGGGGAATCTATGAGCAGATTCACCAGAAGCGTTTGCCACAATTAGACGCGGAGGTGTGGGAAATTCCCTCAGCCTCTTTTTAAAGATTAATACTATTATAACAAAAAACAAAAAATGGTAATGGTGAATCATTGACTGATGCACCCTCAGAAGCCATTTGAAAAGTCAAGCTACCTGTGGGAGTTACTTTGGACATCCGTTCGAAAATAAGGGGAGAACCTAGTGCGGATGAAATAAGTGACCCCCACACCATTTCCGTCGCACTATAGCCTGATGCCAACCGACCACGGTAGCTGGTCTGAACAGCCGCACGCTGGTTTCCAATGCCGTCCGTCCATGCTTTGCCCGCTCTTTCAGCCGGTCCGCTAACATCGCCAATGGTACCTTCTGCCACTGCGGGATGTGCGGCCCACGCTCTTGTCTCCGCTCCACGATCCGCAGTTGCTGCCGTAACAGCAAGAGCTCCAGCTCCTTTTCCCCATCACCTAACTGGCTCACTGCCAGACATCCATTAGGAACTCCCACAGAAAAAGAATCACCCGGAACACCATCGTCGCCTCACTTATCTGTTCGACCCTGTACAAAAAACCTGCCAGTTTACCTCACTGGTAGGGCTTGTCCAGATACTTAGTTGACATTCTCACGCGTCTTTCTCCCCGTGATTAGTTTTCGGATACTACGGGCTGCGTAGAGGCCAGTTTCTCGCCCAGATTAATTTCTGGACAGTACGCCATCGACAACCCTATCTGATGCAGGACAATGCATCTTGATTGATGACTCGTTTAAAATCGAAACAACGATGTGCACCAATCAGAAGGGATGCCTGTATGTCCGCTCAAATTTTTTTTGACCAACCTATTGTTTGGAAGCCCAATGAATCATACATTGAACACTCACGGCTGAAACGATTTATGAATCGGCATGGCATCTTTACCTTTGATGAGTTGATGCAACGCTCAATAAGCGATATTCGGTGGTTTTGGGAAGCTGTTTTTGATGATCTTCACCTGGAATTTTATGAACCGTATAGCAATGTGGTTGATCTCTCGCGTGGAATTCCATGGCCGGAGTGGTGTGTGGGTGCCAAACTCAATATTGTTCACAATTGCATCGACAAATGGATGGGGACGCCTACGGAAAATCACATCGCGATCCGGTGGGAAGACGAAGCCAGCAAAACACGCACTCTAACCTATGGACAGCTTTTCCGAGAGGTTAACCAGATGGCGGAGGCATTACGCGCGCGGGGATTGAGCAAAGGGGATGTAATAGGGCTTTATATGCCCATGATACCGGAAATCGTAATTGCCTTTCTTGCCATTGCCAAAATCGGCGGGATTATCCTGCCCCTTTTTTCTGGTTATGGAGTCAGTGCTATCGCATCCAGGCTGGTGGATGCAAACGTAAAAGCACTTTTGGTCACAGATGGTCAATTCCGACGCGGCAAAATAATCAATATGAAAATGATAACAGACGAAGCGTTAAACGACATTGACTCCGTGCGGACTGTGGTCGTTTTTCCGCGTACCGGCCAGGAAATCGTTATGAAACCAGAACGCGATATCTGGTGGCATGATTTCATTGCCGGGCATCCCTATGAAACACACACCGAATATACCTACGCCGAAGACCCAATAATGATCCTCTATACCAGCGGAACAACAGGGCGACCTAAAGGCGCGGTGCATACACATTGTGGCTTTCCCATCAAGGCCGCACAGGATATGGCGCATGGCTTCGATATTCAGCCCTTTGACACCATGTATTGGATGTCTGATATGGGTTGGATGATGGGCCCTTGGGAGGTGTTCGGAACATTGCTGCTTGGCGCTAGCATGTTGCTTTACGATGGTTCACCAGATTACCCTGATGTAGATCGTGTCTGGGCACTGGTTGAGCGGCATCATGTGACCTGTTTGGGAGTATCGCCGACATTTATCCGTGCCATCATGACGCATGGCGATGATCCGGTTAAACGGCATGATCTAAGCTCATTGCGCATACTTGGCTCAACTGGTGAGCCGTGGAATCCTGATCCTTGGCATTGGCTGTTCGAAATAGTCGGGCGAAGTGAAATTCCAATCATCAACTATTCCGGCGGCACAGAGATCAGCGGCGGAATTTTTATGGGCAATGTGTTACTACCTCTCAAACCATGTGCATTCTCTGGCCCTGCACCCGGTATGGCCGTTGATATTGTGGATGAACATGGCAACTCGATACAGGGCGAAGTCGGTGAGTTGGTACTTCGCCAACCCTGGATCGGCATGACAAGGGGTTTTTGGAAAGATCCCGAACGATATCTTGAAACCTATTGGAGTCGCTGGCCAGATATATGGGTACATGGTGATTTTGCCGCTGTTGACCACGATGGTCAGTATTACATTTTAGGGCGCTCGGATGACACGATCAAAGTTGCCGGTAAGCGTGTTGGCCCTGCTGAAGTTGAAAGTATATTGGTGAATCACCAGGCAGTTGTCGAGGCAGCGATTGTTGGCGTGCCGGATAATGTCAAAGGACAAGCTATTGTAGCATTTGTCGTGCTGCACAAATCATTTGTATCGAGTGAAACCATCCGGCATGATCTGGTTGAGTGGGTCGCTCAATCGCTGGGCAAATCTCTTGCACCTAAAAGGGTTTATTTTGTGGCCGATATTCCAAAAACGCGAAACGCCAAAGTGATGCGCCGCCTGATTCGCGCTGCTTACTTAGACGAACCATTGGGCAATCTAGCTGCATTGGTGAACCCTGAGAGCGTAGACGAGATTCGGGGTTTGCGGGATAAGTCGTCACCCTCTCATGATTAAACTATATTCTAGACAAAGCCGCTTTTCCCTTCCGAACAATTGTTGATGTAGGAGCGCGTTTATGCGAAAGGTCTACGTTGTTTCAGGGGGCGTGTCCAAATTTGCCAAAGCACGACCAGACAAAACATTTCAAGCGGTGATCAAGGAGGCTTATGATTATGCCATTTATGATCTTGGTCTGACCTTCCCGCAGTTCAGTGAATTAGTGGACGGTTCGGTAGCCTCGTATTTTTCGGATCACTTTACACGCCAATTGATGGCCGGAATTATGGCACAGGATTATTTAGGGCTTTGCCCCAAACCCTCACATCGTGTTGAAGGCGGTGGGGCAACGGGTGGTCTATGCTTTCAGGAAGCCTGGAAGAATATCGCAAGCGGACACATGGATATATGCGTGGCCTATGGCTTCGAAACCATGAGCCATGTTAACACCTGGAAGGGGAATGAATTTATTGCTCTTGCCTCGGATGTCAGTTTTGATTATCCGGTGGGTGGTTTCTATTCCGGTTATTATGCGATGATGGTTACGCGCCACATGAAGGAATTTGGGACAACGGTAGAACAGTTGGCGCATGTCTCGGTGAAAAACCATATCAACGCTTATCACAATCCTTATGCCCAAAAACGTAATCGTTACACCATCGAGGATGTGCGCAATGCGCCAATGGTGGCGTGGCCGCTTACCCGGCTGGATATATGTGTAATGAGTGACGGTGCAGCAGCCGTTATTTTTTGTTCTGAGGAAGGATTGGAAAAGCTGGAAAAAGCCAGCGGCAAACGGTATCCACGTGTCCTTGTTACAAGCATCGGGCGAGGTACAGATGCCATGCGAATGGCCGATCGACCACACCAATCGTTTGATGAGTTTATGAAACATAATGCGCTGCAAATTGAGCGCGACAGCGACGATACCCGCGCATACTATAAAAATTTATGGGACAGAGGCTTCCGTTATCCGGGTGTGCACTCGTTCCGTGCCGGACGCATGGCAAGCAAACAAGCCTATGAGCGTGCCGGAATTGTCGATCCGCTCACCGAAATTGACTTTGTTGAACTGCACGACGCCTATACATCTTCGGAAATTCAGACTTACGAGGATATGGGGTTATGCCGCTATGGTGAAGGTGGTCCCTTTGCGGTGAGTGGTAAAACATTTATGCCCGGCCTAGATTATGGACTGGACCTACCTGATGTTCCCATTTGTCCGGTAAATCCTTCCGGTGGATTAATTGCATGCGGACATCCTGTTGGCGCAACCGGTTTGATGCAGGGCGTTTTTGCCCTGTGGCAGCTTCAAGGCACCATCGGCAAACATTTTAAGGATGATAAGTTGCAGCTTGCCAATCCAAAGCGCGGGTCGATTCACAGTCACGCTGGAACCGGCACATACGTAACAGTTTCGATCTTAGAGGCAGAGGCGTAGTCATGGCTGATAATAAATTACCGGGCAAAATGGAAGAAAACGACGAAGGGCAGGTTCTGTTTAATGTCCCCTTCCCGCATACACTCGATGAAGCGGCTCTACAATCCCTAAAAAATATGGGACCGATCATTCTCAAACACTCGTACCAGATCGCCTATATTCATTCCTATGGACAGGATTCGCCGTTTTTCGCTGGGCTAACAAATGGTGTGTTTCTAGGCAATCGCGATCCTGAAACTGGCTATACCTATGCGACACCACGCGGCCATGATATGACAACCGGCGCAGAAACAGAATGGGTTGTACTGCCAGATGAGGGTACGGTGCATGCTTTCACCGTTTGTTACTTCGGTTCTGAGGAATTTCTGCCACAGACACCATTTGTGTTGATTCTGGTCGATCTTGAAGGTGCTGACACTTTATTTTTGGCACGGTTAATTGGTGTTGATCCCAATAAACCCTCGCTTGATTGGATCGGTATGAAGGTAAAAGCACGCTACTTGCGTAACAGTAAATTCAGGCCAACCGATGTGTACTTCGTTCCGGCAGGCGATTAGGCCATGGATTTTGCACTTAATGACGAACAACGGATGTATCAGGAAGCAGTACGAGCTTTCTGCGAACGTGAAATAAAACCCTATGCCGCCGAAGTAGACAAAACGGCCCAATTACGGATGGATAGTGTCGCCAAGATGCCGGATCTCGGTTTGACCGGCTTGCAAGTGCCAGAGGAATATGGTGGTGCAAACCTCGATAGCATTAGCACGGCTATTGCGATGGAGGAGCTGGGACGGGTTTGCGGCTCTACGGGTTTAAGTGTTGAAGCGCATAACGAACTGTGCTGTATGCCGATTGTCAGATGGGGAACTAGTGAACAAAAGGAGCAGTTCTTACCACACCTGACCAGCGGTAAGGTCTTGGGTAGTATTGCACTGACCGAACCCGGTTCCGGATCGGATTTGATGGGCACACAGACGCGTGCTGTAAAAGACGGCGATTCATGGATCATCAACGGCAGTAAAGCCTGGATCACAAATGCCAGCCTTGCACCCGTAATTGTGACCCTTGTTAAAACCAGCCCGGCTGTCCACAGTAAAGCCTTTAGCATGATCCAGGTTGAAACCGATCGTGTAGGCTTGCATATTGCACCGCCGGAAAAGAAGATGGGGACCTCCGGTTCACCCGCCCATGCCCTCACCTTTGACAATGTACGTGTGCCGCTGAATAACCTGTTGGGTGAAGAGGGTCATGGTTTGCAGCAAACTCTTGCTACGCTGGATAGTGGCCGGATTGCTGTTGCCGCTCTCTGTGTAGGTCTGGCGCAAGCGGCGTTTGATGTATCTTTAGCCTATGCACAGGAACGGCGGTCATTCGGTCAGCGTCTTGCCGATCACCAGGCTATTCAATTCAAACTGGCAGATGCTGCAACCCAGATTGAGGCGGCACGGCTGTTGGTGTATCGCGCAGCATGGGCTAAAGATCAGGGGGAGACTTATACTAAACTGGCATCCATGGCGAAAGTATTTGCCTCCGAAGCAGTTGAATATGTCGCTTTTGAAGCGATTCAGATTTATGGGGGCTATGGCTACAGTCGTGAATTTCCGCTGGAGCGTATCTACCGTGATCAGCGGATTCTGTCAATTGGTGAAGGTACTAGCGAGATCAACCGTATGGTTATTGCTCGCCGTTTGTTAGCAGGATAAATAGTGCCATCATCTTTCTGTATGAGCCAACGTATTTGTTGCATAAATAACCCTCTTTTCTTTATAAATTAAGCAAGGTTCACTATACCGACCGCGGACCATCTTTCTTTCGATTCTCAGCGCCTTGTTTTAACCACCGAGAATGAACACGGCTGAATCGTAATTATCACTCCAGTCGGGATCGGTCTCTCCAATCGACTGGACTTGAATATTATTCGTGATCGAATTGCCAACTGTTCCCGAAGTAACAGTGCCTGTAATCTGCAAGGTCGCGCTGCTTCCGCTGGCTACATTGCCGACAAACCAGATTCCTGTACCGGGTGTATAGGTTCCCTGACTGACCGAGCTGCCCACGTACGATACTTCCCCAGGGAAGAGATCAATAAGCTGCAAGCTGGTAGCATTATTGGATCCGGTATTAGAAACAGTCACTAAATATTGAACCGTGTCTCCCACTGAATGGGAAGTACTATCCACCGTTTTATGCACGGTTATACTCACTTGCCCCGGCGGCATCACGGTCACGCCAATTGTGGCTGTTGCTGTGGGTGTATTGGTTGGTGTATTCGTCGGTGTATCGGTCGGCGTTGGCGTGTTCGTTGGAGTATCGGTTGGCGTTGGGGTATCGGTCGGCGTTAGCGTGCCCGTCGGCGTATCTGAGGGCGTAAATGTAAAGGTGGGTGTATTCGTCGCCGTCCAGGTGCTGGTCGGTGTTGGTGTATTCGTTGGGGTATCAGTCGGCGTCGGCGTGTCCGTTGGAGTATCGGTTGGCGCTGGGGTATCGGTCGGCGTTAACGTACCCGTCGGTGTATCTGAGGGCGTAAATGTAAAGGTGGGTGTATTCGTCGTCGTCCAGGTGCTGGTCGGTGTGTAGGTGGGCGTCCACGTAGTGGTGTTCGACAGAGTCGACGTGCGTGTGGGCGTATAGGATGGTGTCAGGCTGATGACAGGTGGATTTGTCGGTGTGGTTGTAGGCACCACCACCGGCAGCACCGTGATCAGCGCCGAAGTGGAGTTCGAGCCGCCAGGGCCAATCACGGTCAGGCTTACCCAATAAGAGCCGGGGGTCCAATAGGTATACAGTGGATTCACCGCTGCACTCGACCCGACACCGTCGCCAAAATTCCAGTTAGTTTGGGTAATCCACCCTGTAGAAATACTCCCAAAGGCCACAGTCAGTGGCGCTGTACCCGTCGTAGGATTGACCCAGAAGACCGCTACAGGCGGCGCAGCAGTCGCCGTCTGCGATGGAGTAAAGCTGGGCGAAAGTGTAATGCCAGGAATCGGCGTCGGTATCATAGTAGCAGTCGATGTAAACGTCAATGTGGCGGTATTGGTCCCGGTTGCGGTCGATATGACGGTGTTGGTCATTGTTGCAGTCGATGTGTTCGTTACTGTCGCCGTGTTGGTAACTGTTGCAGACGAAGTGCTCGTTACTGTGGGACTCACGGTGGCTACTGAAGTCGAGTTTTTAGTCGATTCACGGGAAGGTGTCACTGATGGCACTACCGCTGACGGCGTTTGGCTGAAAGCCATTGGCACTAGGGTGCGCTCGGATTCCGGCAGAGCCATCTGCTGATCGATGTATACCGCTGTAACTAATCGTTCGTCTACTGGCTGGAACGGCCCCCATGGCCACGCGCCGTAATTCGCTGTTACAAAGGGAGCAATGGTCCGGTCCAACCGACCTGGGGCAACAGCCATCAAGCCCAACTGAGCCGAACAGAATATAACGGTCAGCAGCAGCGATAGCAGCAGCAGCAAGATAATAATACGCCGTCCGCCAGTACGATTTTTAGCCATGACCATCCACAGGTAGGGCTACAGTCACCACCGTACCATAATTGACTTTGCTTTCGAGCAAAATGCTCCCATGATGCGCTTCGACAATATGTTTGGACAGGTACAGGCCCAAACCCAGTCCACGTGCATCGGTTGGGCCCGCGTCTGCTGAACGCCCGCGATACATCCGGTCAAATACGCGCTCGACCTCATCCGGCGCGATGCCCGTCCCCGAATCCGTCACATAGATGGTTGCTTTACTATCCTGGATCGACCCATACACTTCGACAGAGCCGCCGGGAAGCGTGTAACTCCACGCATTCCTGATCAGGTGCTCAAACACCTGTCCCAGGTAATGCTCATCCCCTTCGATCCATATATCATCGGATGGCAGGGTGAGGTCCAGGCTGAGATTCCGTTGGGCGCTGGCGTCCTGCCAATCACGAACTGTTTTTCGAAGCAGAATACTCAGATTGAATTGACTGTGGCTGACAGAGAAGCGGTTAGAAATGATAGCGCTAACGTCAATGACCTGATTGATCATACGCTCAAGCGAGGAGAGACTCTCTGTGGCCTTGCTGACATAACTGCCTCCCGCTTCGCTGAGCCGCTGTCCTTCCAACATCCCCACCAGATCGACATACCCTCGTGCGGCAGTGAGCGGAGTGCGCAGTTCGTGGGACATTTGCAGAATGAGCTGATCCTTGAGTTCTTCACTTTGAATCAGCGCGGTGATATCGTGAAACACGATCACGTGCCCAAGCAGTGTATTGTCCCTTAACAGGACAGGAGTTGCCAGTACATTAAAATAGCAATTGTCCAGCGTAAACATACGCGGTTCCGCTAACAATTCGGCATGCAGGCAAAGCTGTTTGAAGCTCTCGTAGATACGCGGTGCGGTTTCAAGTGTCTCTAGCAGACGGGTTGCACTCTCATTTTTGAGGATGATGCGCCCCTTTGGGTTTATCACCAGCACCGCGTCACCAATACTACTTAACACAGCCTCGCGACGAGCGGTTTCTTCCAACTGCTGCAAGTACAAGGATTCAACCTGGGCGTTTCGCTCCACGAGTTGATTCGTCATGTGATCAAATGAGGTTGCTAGTTCGCCCAGCTCGTCAGGTGTGTGCAGTCCTACCCGTTTGCTGAGATCACCGCCACGTATAGCGCGTGTCGTATCCACAAGCCGTCTAATGGGTCCCGTGATGGTGTGCGCTGCCACCAGACCCAATAGCGCCACCGTCACAAACAATACAGCAAATAACAAACTCAGCCTATCGCGGCTCGTGCTGATACGCTCAACAATATAATTCGTGGGAAGTCCAACGCCGATGAGTCCGATCTGTTGGCTGCGAAGCCGGAGCGGGCTGTACAAAATCTGATAAGGAGTTCCCCCAAGCGCCACTTTGTCCACCGGGCTTGTATAATGCATCTGGACGCTCAGTTCGCCCATATGGGCCTGAGAAACCGCCAGACTGACGTCGGTACCGGGAAAAGTATGACCTAAAACCTGACCAGTGGAGTCTAAAAATACAATCGAGGAAACGGCCTGACTGCTGACAATGGTGGCGAGATTATCCACATCCATACCAACACTGATCCCACCAACGACACCCCCATCGGCCCCGCGCACAGGAGCCACAATATAAAAATAGATTTGGTCAGAGGTGCGAACCAGTTCAGCAAATTTGTCGCCCTGCGCATCCGAGTCCAACAGTAGCGCCTGCCCAACGCTCATCCAGCCGGAAACATCCGGCGGGGTAACATCTTCATAGTTTGAATCCTTCTTCGTCAAATTCAGGATTCCCTGCCCTGTGCGATTAAACACAATGACATCATCGAGATGGGCATTGATGGTGATGGGGCGTAACCAGCGGACTAGATCGTCGATATTCTGGGTTTCAATCGCTTCCGGGACTCCATTGGTATAAACCATGAGACGCAGTGCGGATAAAAGTTCTTCTTCGACCATCACCACACTGTTATTCGCGGCCTGGGAACTTTCCATTAATTGATTACTGAATCGTTCTTGCAGGCTACCAGCGACCAATTGAGTCACGATGTAGACGCCGATGCCCGCGATTACAACAATGGTGACAAGGAAGGGGGCCGTGACACGCGCATTGATTCCTGGATAAAACCGGCGCAGCAAATGCCGTTCTTGGGTTTTGCTTACCATTCCCCTATGCCCTTCCAAAATCCCCACTATTGTAAGTTAATGGATTACAAAAATTAACGTTAAATATAATCCACAAGGAAATATACTTGCTGTGACACACTATATACCATTATACTAGAATAGAGCGTCTGACAATAAGACAATTAGGGGATACAACAACATATGAATGTGCTCCATCTGGAAGATGATGGTCCTCTACGGGAAATCCTAGCGGTAGCTTTAAGAGCAGTAGAACCGCAATGCGATTTACATCAGTTTACTCATAGTGATGATGCGGTTTCGTATGTTTCCTCGCACGTCCAAGAAATCGATCTGTTTATTCTCGACATTCGTGTCCCTGGGTCGATGAATGGATTGGATGTGGCTCAGAAAGTTCGAGAAATTGGCTGTTCTGGAACGGTGGTGCTGACCTCAGCCTACCAAACTCCGGAACGAACTCTGCTACAAGGATTAAAAGCAGAATGGTATCCGAAACCCTGGCATATCGCGGAAACATGTGTCAAGCTGATGGATATTGTGCGAAAGAAGCAAGCAAGCGCTAAAGAAGCTCTGACCTCTCCTCCCCCGCCCATAACTGAGAGTGTTTCCAATCCGGTCGTGCCACCAAGCGAAGCTGTCGTCAAAACGCTGGCTCCAGCCCAACCGGAGACATCAGCGAAGGAAGACAATACGCCGAAAACATAACAAATGCAGCCGATAAGGTTGAAAAATTCATAGCCTAAGCGAGAAGATGGGGGTACCTGTGGGGGTCAGTTAAGTGGTCCGGACCGATTTTCCCCGTAAGACTGGTATACAAGCCACTTCAAAAGGATGGAATCCCATGCTACTGCTCAAGGTTTTGCGCCAGGTTGTGCAGGCGGTTCAGCCCATGGTTCGGAAAGTCGAAGTACACATGAAAGCTTGGACGAAGCTCGCCAGCGATAACCTCATCGGGGGTACAGGACAGTCGTGGACTTGGTGAAGAGCAAACCCGAGTTGATCGTCGAGAATGCGTTCTCGCGGCAGCAGCTGATTGTCGTCACACGCTACGCGAAACAACCGAAACTGACACCACAAGATCGCGGGCTGCTGGTGTTACTGGCGAGTCGGGTGCAGGGATGGAAAAACGCGCTGTTGATTGTGAAACCAGACACGCTTTTGAAGTGGCATCGCCAGGGTTTCAAGCTGTATTGGCGGCAGAAATCGCAGGGAACACCCCGCCGACCACAGATCTCGGAAGAGACGATTGCCCTGATCAAAGAGATGGCCGTTGAAAACCGTTTGTGGGGGGCACCTCGTATTCGAGATGAGCTACATAAGCTGGTGATTCGCGTAAGCAAACGAACCATTCAGCGATACACGCGTCAGGCACGACGGGGTCTTCCTCCTCAGCAGAAAAGCCAGACCTGGACCACGTTTCTGGCTAATCATGCGTCAGAGATCTGGGCCTGCGATTTTGTGCAAACCTATGACCTGTTCTTCCGAGCGATCTTTCTCTTTTTCATTATCGAGCATGGCTCCCGGCGTGTGGTGCATGTCAGTGTCACCCGATCCCCCAGTGATGCTTGGGCGGCCCAACAGATCCGAGAGGCGACGTCGTTTGGGGACGGTCCCCGGTTTCTGGTCTGCGATAATGATGGCAAGTACGGTGCTTTGTTCGACCATGCGGTGACGGGAGCCGGGAGCACGCTCATCCACACGCCACCGTCTGCATTCTTGCCTCACGGTAATCGCATATCAAAATCCAGCGGATAACACCTTCAAAAGATAGGCGTTGTCCCAGCCCGCGCGTTTGCGCCGTGCTTTGATGCCAACCTTAAGCGACAGTTCTTGTTTTAAGAGGTTGAGCGCGATGTGACGGAGCAGAGCCATATTATGGGGAGCATGATCCCGTCGCAAGCGGCTATCATCCTCGCAAAAAGCGATATCCAAGACCCAGTGCAAGCTGTTTTCAATCTGCCAATGAGCGCGAATGGTCTGTAACATCGTCCGCGCCTTACACGTCAAGCTCGAAATGAAATAGCGAGTATCAACGGTTAGCTGTTCGCCGTGACCACAACGGGTCAGCACTTTGACCACACTTTGAGCGCCGGGCCAGACTGATATAGGCCATGATGCGAGGGTCGGAAACGATCCAGCACTCACGGACCATCTCACGCCCATGGGATGGATCATAGTCGCGGTAGTAATCGGCGGTCGTTTGCAGGTGTGGATCAGCAAACGTTCTGGCAATATCGTCCGCTAACGTGGCTTGATTCCCTTTGACCGCTAACACATAATCGGCCTTTTGCTCTATAATCAGCTTGGCGATCTCGGTTTGACACCCCATTGCATCAATGGTCACGACACAGTTTTCAATATCGAGCAATCTCAGCAGGAGAGGAATCGCGGTGATTTCATTGGATTTATCCGCCACCTTTTCTTGGCCTAACACCATGCGCGTGTGGCTTGCCCAGGCGCTGACCAGATACATGCCATCGCGTTCATGCGCCTTATCCTTGCTACCGCGTAAACATTTCCCATCAAAGGCGACAACTTCCCCCCTCATTAACTCACAAATCCGTTGGGTCCATGCGGAAAAACAATGACTGAAAGCCTCTGGATCGAGCCACCGGAACACACGCCCAAAAGTGTCATGGGACGGGATACCGTTTCTCAAGTCCAAGAACGTCTCAAAAAATGGTCGCTTGGCTTGCCCGTAACCTTCCACATCTACCCACGAATCTGCGCCGCTGATGACCCCACAAATTGCAATGGTGATGATGTTGATCAAGGGGTGTTGTATGTTATGTCCGGTTCGTGGGTCTTCTAATTCACCGAAATATGCCTCAATACTCGTCATGGGTTCGTGGAACATGGTAACCTCCGTCTTTGATGGTTGCCATTATCCCTCATCTTTTTTCATATGCGATTGCCGTGATTCTTGCCTCGACCAGAGGACTGCACTTTACGTCGAATGCCTGTTTTGAATGGACTTCATCATGATTACCAGTGGGCTGCTTGACGAGCCATTCTTCCCTGGATGACGACGGTAGCCGGCACAGGCTTGAACCAGGGTAATCTTGAGGAAACGCTTGCTAGGAGCAATATGAGCGGATTGGTTACGGCCAGCACTCTCGTTTTGCGGGGTGCCAATCCAGCCCAGGAAGCAGCGTGAGCAGCGGTCAGGAAGTGGCTCATATCTGTGCCGAGTTCAGCGAGAATGACCTGAGCTGCGTCACGTCCAGCGCCAGGAATAGCATCCAAGCGTTCCAACAAGTGCTCGTGGTGAGGGGTGAGCATTAAGCGTATTTCAGCATTCAAAGTATCGATCCGCTCATTGAAATCGTCGATATGACCCAGATGAAGCTTCAGTAAAAGCCGATGATGGTCCCGAATGGTCCTTTCAAGGGTAGGTTTTTAAGGGAACGAAATGACCGCCGGGCATCAACAAGTCGAGCATGGCACGGTTAAAGGGCAAAGCGGGCCAGGGTTCAGGCCAAAAGCGGCCCATAGGTAGGGGACGATGAGTGATGAGGGCGACAAGGATGCGTATCCAACCCCGATTCAGGCAACTGAGTATACGCGGTGACGTCGTCGCTGGGAAAACTGGGGCGAGCGTGGGGAACGGGAACGTCCCGTCGTCGAGTTCCGCCGCGCCCCCCACACTCATTGTCCACAGATGAGCCAACGCCAACACAAGCCACAAGCGCGTGGCCCGCGCCGGGTCGGTCATTTTAGTCTGTTCCCAGCGGAAA
>DATAMF010000276.1:0-9177 GCA_036260665.1 Aggregatilineaceae bacterium
CTACCAAATCATCTTTACGCTGTTCAGCCTCTTGAGCATCCTTTGTACGTTTCTCTACTGCGCTATGTCCTGCGTGGACAGATCGCAAACCGTATCGTCGGGTTTTTAGTCCACGCTTTTCACTTTGATAATAGGGACGCACTGCTAATCTATCAACTGATGATTCGCAACAATATGAACTTGATCCTTTTTGTTGTAATCCTGATATTCTTAGTCATCTTTTTTCGATTTTATGTTTCCTGGTTCACGAAATATTTTGATGAAATCAGCGCAGGGATGGATCAGCTTGTTGAAGAATCGGAGGAAGATATTTCCCTCTCATCGGCAATGGATTTCATGGAACATCGACTCAATACGGTGAAGAAAAGATTAGAGAAACGTACAAAGGATGCTCAAGAGGCTGAACAGCGTAAAGATGATTTGGTAGTTTATTTAGCCCATGACATCAAAACACCTCTAACGTCTGTTATTGGTTACCTTAGTTTATTAGATGAAGCTCCCGATATGCCGCCGGAACAAAAGGCAAAATATGTCGGAATCACCCTAGAAAAAGCCTATGGTCTTGAGCAGCTTATCGATGAGTTTTTTGAAATTACAAGGTTTAATCTGCAATCCATTGTTTTAAGCAAGGGAAAAATCAATCTGTCATTTATGTTGCAGCAAATATCCGACGAGTTTTATCCCATGCTGACCCCGCAAGGCAAAAAAACATTGGTCGATGCCCCAGATGGTTTATTTCTATGCGGGGATGCAGATAAGCTGTCTCGCGTATTCAATAATATTCTTAAAAATGCGATAACCTATAGTTATAACGACAGCACTATTTACATTAAAGCTGAACGCAAAACTGACAATATGATCATCGCCTTTACCAACGATGGCGACCCAATTCCCGCCGAAAAATTGGAAACAATCTTTGAAAAGTTTTTTCGGCTGGATGCCTCCCGCTCTTCACAAACAGGTGGTGCGGGATTGGGTTTAGCAATAGCTAAAGAAATTGTCGCCGCTCATGGTGGTACGATTACAGCACAAAGTGATAAAAACAAGACCCTATTTACGGTTACACTGCCCATTGGGGATCTATAACTCGATGAAAGACTTGCATTTCAGCAAAAAATAAGCCCTCCATAAGGTTTTCTTAAGGTCTCAGTAAGCTAAAAATCGAACATTGCCTGTCTGATTTCGGTAAGATGAAATTGCCGAATCGGACAGGCTTTTTGTTTCAGAGAGGATGGTGTGGCATTGAAAAGAAAACGAATGACGCAGATGTTCCCCTTTTTAGTGCCGTCACGTGTCGCGCAAAGGAAAGCGTTTTTTTACACGGGTATGCGATTAGACGGTCACGCTTACGCGAAAACAATGCATGGAGAATTACTCCCCTATAAGCTGTTTTCCGCAGCTAACGGACTATATAACACCAGTACGGGTTTTGACATGATTTATCAGGAAAATAAGGTCTTTAACTTGAAGCTTGCCGCTAAAACGCTGAACGGCCTTTTGATAAAGCCGGGGGAATCTTTTTCGTTTTGGCAAACGGTACGACACGCTGATAAAGAGACGCCATATAAAGACGGTCTGACCGTAATCAATGGCAAACTTAGCACTGCCCAGAGCGGCGGACTCTGCCAAATGAGCAATCTGCTGTTTTGGGTATTCCTGAACTCTCCGCTTTCCATTGTCGAAAGGCATACCCACAAAGTAAAAGACTTTCCCACAATGCGAGATGCAGAACCGGAGGGTGTGGATGCTACGATCAATGAGGGCTGGCTTGACTTAAAAGTTAAAAATGAAACCGACATAACATTTCAAATCGGCATCGCGTTTGACAGCGCGAACATTACAGGAAATCTTTTTACAGACAAAGCCATGCCGTTTATCTATGAAATTGAGGGTAAAGACTTAACCTATTTTCGCAAAAACGGAAAGGTGTATCAAAAAATCTCTATTTACCGCCGCGAAATAGCTCGTGATACGCGGAAAGTTTTGTCAGAAAGCCTGTTGTATGAAAACTTGTGCGAGATAGAGTATCAGCTTCCTGAGGGGACAAAAATCCTCGACAAGGAAGAGGTGATGGTATGAAAAGTATCGGCATTACCATTTATGGCTGTGAGCGGGATGAGGCCGATCTGTTCAATGAGCTTTCGCCGCGCTTTGGTGTCATACCTACCATTACAAGCTCTGCTGTATCGGAAACCAACGTAATGTTGGCCCAAGGCAATCGCTGTATCAGCGTGGGGCACAAATCTGAGATTTCCGAATCCATTCTGCTGGCGTTGAAGGAATTCGGCGTCAAATATATCTCTACCCGAAGCATCGGCTGCAATCACATAGACATGAAGGCCTCAAAAAGTATGGGTATTACTGTTGGGAACGTGATTTATTCAGCCGGCAGCGTTGCCGATTATACATTGATGCTGATGCTGATGGCGATACGCAACGCAAAATCCATTGTGAGCCGTGCGGAAAAATATGACTTTCGGTCAGATCCTGTCCGTGGAAAAGAATTGCGTGACATGACGGTTGGAGTGCTTGGGACCGGTCACATAGGTAAAGCGGTTATTGAGCGGCTGCGAGGCTTTGGATGTCGTGTGCTGGCTCATGATCACAACCAAGAGACAGCGGCAAATTTTGTATCCCTCAATGAGTTGCTGCAAAAAAGCGACATTCTTACCATTCATGTGCCGCTTAACGCGGACACATTTCACATGATTGGTCACGAACAGATCAAAGCCATGAAACAGGGTGCATTTCTTATCAATACAGCGCGAGGTGGGGTTGTAGATACTGACGCGCTAATCAAAGCGTTAGAGAATGGAAAGTTAGGCGGTGCTGCGTTGGATGTGTTGGAAGGAGAAGAGGGACTGTTCTATTACGATTGCACACAGAAGCCGATTGACAATCAATTTCTGCTGCGACTCCAGACGATGCCAAATGTAATCATCACGCCGCATACTGCTTATTATACCGGACGGGCACTGCGCGACACTGTTGAAAAAACCATAGTGAACTGTCTGGATTTTGAGAGGAGAGCGCTTTGAATAAATTAAAAATTGCCATCCTGTTTGGGGGCTGCTCAGAGGAACATGATGTGTCGATAAAATCAGCGAAAGAGATTGCCAATAACATCGACACCGAAAATTATGAACCGATATACATCGGAATAACCCGATCCGGCGTTTGGAAAATATGCGAAAAGCCAGGCATGGATTGGGACAACGACAACTGCCGTTCGGCAGTGCTTTCTCCCGACAAAAAAATGCAAGGACTGCTGGTTATGCAGAATAATGGATATCAAATTCAGCCTATAGATGCCGCATTTCCGGTTTTGCACGGCAAATCGGGCGAAGACGGCGCCATACAAGGTTTATTTGAACTGTCCGGTATCCCCTACGTAGGGTGTGATATTCAAAGTTCGGCGCTGTGCATGGACAAATCCCTGACCTACTTTGTGGTCAAAAATGCCGGTTTTGCCACTCCTGAATTTTTGATTTTGAATAATGGCGAGATACCGGATGCAAATACCTTATCCTATCCGGTTTTTGTTAAACCAGCGCGTTCCGGCTCATCTTTCGGCGTGAGCAAAGTCAACAACCAGAACGAATTGGATGCCGCCATTGCCATAGCAAGGCAATATGACCGCAAGGTTCTGATTGAACAAGCTGTTCCAGGCCTTGAAGTCGGCTGTGCCGTGTTGGGAAACGGCCCCGACTTGATTGTTGGTGAAGTGGACCAAATTTCACTTTCGCATGGTATCTTTCGCATTCATCAAGAAGAACATCCTGAAAAAGGCTCCGAAAACGCAGTTATTTCTGTCCCCGCAGACCTGCCCGCAGAGAAACGTTTAAAGATACAAGAGACGGCAAAAGGAATCTACAAGGCACTCGGTTGTAAAGGACTCTCTCGCATCGATATGTTTTTACGGGAAGATGGACATATTATACTGAATGAAGTCAATACTTTACCGGGATTCACATCATACAGCCGGTATCCTCGTATGATGGCTGCTGCGGGTATGACACTTTCCTGGCTCATTGATCATCTTATCACACTGGCATTCAAGCGATGAAAGGAATGAAAATGTCTATTTCAGATAAAATAACTGCCTTAAAACCAAATACTGGCTGGCGCGAGGTGGCAATTGAAGAATGTGGAGACCCATTAGTCTCAATCAATAAAGAATACCTAACACATCAAATTAGGGTTATGCCGCAGTATTATCATCAAGGCATTGAGAATGCGAAAGCGGAATTATTTGCGAGAGAAGGTGTTGTCGCCCGCCTTATTCGTGTTTCCCAGAAGCTACCAGACGGATATAAGCTGTTGATATGGGATGCGTGGAGACCTCTAGAGGTACAGGAAGCTCTTTATCGAAAATTTGAAGCACAAGTCAAACTGGAAAATCCCACTGCCTCGCCAGAAAAAATCGCTGAACTTACTTCAAAGTTTGTATCGTTGCCATCCAACAACCCTCACAAACCTTCCCCACACTTTACCGGGGGTTCTATTGATTTAACAATTGCTGACTCGTCAGGAATTCCCCTAAATATGGGCACAGAATTTGATGATTTTTCTGAAAAGGCAGCCACCTCTTACTTTGAGGACAATGATATTTCTTCCGAAGTTCAAAGAAACAGACGAGTGCTGTATAACCTCATGCTGAGTGAAGGATTTACGAATTACAACGAAGAATGGTGGCACTTTGACTACGGGAATCAATTTTGGGGAGTCATTAAAGGAGCTAAAGCAATATATGGAGTACCTAAACTCTAATCCTCACGGTTTTCATACTTTGGCCTAGAAAAAGGCTGGAATCGGGTTACGGCGAATGCGGCTTTCCGAGCGACAATACCACCCGGACTTTGAGCATCTGGGGCAGCAGTCCGCCGCCTACGCCGAAATCCGCGTTGATGCGCTGGTGCATAATCTGACCGCTATCCGGCAGCACATCGGGCAAAATGTCAGGTTTATGGCGGTTCTCAAAGCTAATGCCTATGGGCATGGACTGATCGGCACTGCCCGCGCCGTTCTCCCATATATCGATACACTTGGTGTGGCACGGGTCAGCGAAGGCATCAAGTTACGGCAGGCAGGCATCACGGCGCCGATCATGGTTCTATACTATGCCACTCCCGACGAAACCGTCCTTTCTGCCGATTACAACTTAATTCCCACCGTGAATGACGTAGAAACGGCGGCAGCCTTTTCCCAGCGAGCTGTTGCACTTGGTAAAACCCTGCCGGTACAAGTCATGGTTGATACCGGGATGGACACGTTTGGGCAGCTACCTAACGAGGTGATTCCGTTTATCCAACATCTCCAAACTCTGCTCGGTATCCGCATCGAAGGCATTTTCACCCACTTCGCCACTGCCGACGCAAAAGATACTACTTTTACAGGCGAGCAGGTGCGCCATTTTCAAACCGTTCTAAATAATCTCGAATCCGCTGGGATCAATATTCCCCTGAGTCATGCCTCAAACAGTCCAGGCACGCTCTGGCATCCTGACGCGAATTTCAATATGGTGCGCTGCGGTATCGCCATGTACGGCCTCGGCCCAACCCGTGATCTGCTGCTGCCCTTTGAGTTAAAACCCGCCCTATCCCTCAAAAGCCACATCGCCCGTACCCGCACCCTTCCAGCCGGATCAAGTTTTGGCTATGGGCGCAGCTACATCAGCCGTCGCCCGATTCAGGTGGCGCTCATTCCCGTCGGCTATGGTGATGGCTACCACCGTCTCATTTCCAATCGCGGCATGGTGTTGATTCGCGGTCAGCATGCCCCCATCATTGGGCGCATCAGCATGGATCAATTTACTGTTGATGTCTCCCATATTGAAGGCGTACAGCTTCACGAAGAGGTTGTACTGATAGGACAGCAGGACAAAGCGCAGATTACAGCAGATCAAGTCGCAGCATGGGCAGAAACCATCAACTACGAAATCACAACCTCCCTCACCGACCGCATTCCTCGCATTTATCTGGAAAAGGATCAACCCAATGAGTAAACAAGTCGCAGGCGTGATTTTTGGGGTCGCTCCGTCGATCATGATGTGACAGAAGCTGGATATCCGGGAAATCATCTCGCCGACAACGTGTTTGCGCACTGGTTTCGGCCCGATGGTGCGGAGAACAGCATCCACGCAATTTGGTGGGCGTCTTGGCGCTGCCCGTAGTCTCAAAACAGACCCTGATGCAGGCCATTCCTCCCTTAGAGCAACCGGCTAGAGACAAGGATCCTGACAGGGCAGGATCGCTTGTATTCGAACAAAGCCAAGAAGGCTAATTGATGGTTGCTCAGGAAAATCCATGCAATCCGAAATTGAGAGAAGAAACAACCCGATCGAGCTGGTAAAATGGAACATCTGACTTCCCGCAGGAAAAGGAAAAGCGATGTTCTGGTTTTGCGTGTGGCAGGTGGTCTCAACGCTGATTGAACTCATTCGCTTGGGGCGCCGGTCGGAAAGCGACAAGGATTTCGAAATCTTGTTGTTGCGTCGTCAACTGGCGATTTACGAACGCAGGCAAGAACAGGCCCCCCATTTATCCAGGGGTGAGAAATTGATGCTGATTGTGATGGGGACCAAGCTGAAAGCACAAACAGGCCGCACGATCAAAGCCATGGGTGAGGTGATTCGAATTGTGAAACCCACGACCCTCTTCGGTTGGCACAAGCAGCTCGTGCGGCGCAAATGGACCTATCGCCAGCGCCAGGCCGGTCGTCCCCGGACAGACAGAGCCATTGAGCAACTGGTGTTACGCCTGGCACGCGAAAACGACTGGGGTTATGAGCGCATTGAAGGTGAATTGCTCAAATTGGGGTACGACATCAGCCATGAGACGGTGGGCCACATTCTGCAACGCCACAGGATTCCACCCGCACCGGAACGTGAACCATCACCCAGTTGGCGTCACCTGATGACGCACTATAAAGACCAGTTGTTGGCGTGCGACTTTTTCACCGTCGAAACCTTGTTTCTCCACACGCTCTACGTGCTCGTTTTTATCGAAATTGGCACGCGTCGCGTCCATTTCGCTGGCTGCACCGCCCATCCGGACAGTGCTTGGGTCACCCAACAAGCCCGCCAGGTGATGTGGGAGTTGGCGGACCGCGAACCAGGTATCCGGTTTCTGATCCGTGACAATGACAAGAAGTTTACGGAGTCCTTTGACACTGTTTTTCGTGCTGAAGGGATTGACATCATCCGCACCCCATTTCGTGCGCCCAATGCCAACGCGTACGTGGAGCGGTGGATACGCTCAGCCCGTACAGAGTGTCTGGATAAGCTATTGATTATCAACCAGGCTCATTTACGTCGCGTGATGCGCGAATATATTGCATTCTTCAACACGGCGCGTCCCCATCAGGGTCTCGATCAACAGATCCCGGTCTCAAAGTTCACCCACGCCAACACCGGGCCCCTGTGTTGTCGCCCGGTGTTGGGTGGGATCATCCACGACTACTACCGCGACGCCGCGTGAGGGAAGAAATCGGCTATTGCACCAATTTTTTGAGACTACGCGCAACAACTGGTCAAAGTCCGACGGGTTCTGGTCGGCTTGGTTGGTCCGTTTGACGGTCCAGATGCGATTGCCAGTGGCTGTCTGAATTTCGGCTTGCCACGCCTGGCCCAGGAACCCTTTATCGCCAAAGATGTCACAATCCTGAATCCGGTGCAACAGCACCTCTGCCGCGTCCCGTTCCTCCCAGTTCGCCGGAACCAAATCATAGATGCCATCCAGTGTCGTGAGCATCACCAGTTTGTAGCCGAAATAGTGCAGTTGACGCGCCGCAGGTACTACCGCACAGACTGTAAGATAAAAGGAGAGTTTGACAAACGGGCGCAACTGGATAAGATGCGTCCGTTTATTGGATTCAAATGCCCCATGAGAGCTGGCAATGTCTGGACTAGGGCGAATAGAACACTTCATGATCCTTGGACTAGGCTGCCTCGTGCTCCGGCAGTGGTGGCAGCTGAATCGACGGTGGGTGAAAGCGTGGTGGCAGCAGGTGAAAGATCATCTGCCGATCACCCGCCATCCCAAATCACCGAAGGATGGTCCGCATTGTTGTCGCGGGGTACATCTGGAGACAGCGTCCATCAATCAGCAGGTGAAGCCCTGGAGCGAAGTGAAAAGCAAACGCGGGCGGAAGAACGCAGGGCTGGGCGTGTCTGAACCCAGCGTGTCCCTACTTTGGCATCACGGCGGACGCCATCCATGCGCTGGTGCGACACACCTCGCGCGGCAAAGATCACGACATTCCTTACTTGCGCTGTCAATGTTGTCGAACGGTGTTCAGCAGTCGCAAAGGGACACCCCTGTATTACCTGAAGACGAAGACCGATCAGGTCGAAATGGTTTTGTGGTTTTTAGCGGAAGGCGTGGACCGGGCGGTGTTGGTCCGCTACACCGGACGGGAAGACACGACGATCGCTCGCTGGTTAGCCCGCATGGGGGAACACAGTCAGGGATGGCATAACGTCTTCTTCCGGCAGTTGACGTTCGCTTTACTTCAGTTGGACGAATTGTATGCGAACGTGAAGGACCGCGAGCAGGCTTGTTGGCTGTGGCTGGTGATCGACCCCGTAACCAAGGTTATCCCTACCCTGCATCTGGGGGAGCGGAAGCGCGAAGACTCGTATGCGGTCGCTCACGATTTGCACGAGCGGCTCGACCCCGACTGCGTTCCCAACTGCATGACCGACGGCTTGTGGAGTTACTTCTACGCCCTGACGGCTCATTTTGGTGAATGGTTTCGCCCCGTCCGCGCCCGGGTTGACCATTGGCGACCGAAAGACGGCTTTCGCCTGGCGCAGCTGGTCAAACGGACCGAGCGGCGGAAGCTCAGGTATACCGTCCGGCGTATGGCCTGGGGCAAGATGAGCGAGTTCTTTGAGGTGTTGACGGCGCAGGGTTTCCGTCGCACCATTCAAACGGCCTATATTGAGCGCTTGAATCTGACGTTCCGTCAAGGGGTGGCGGGCTTGGGTCGCCAGACCTGGGCCTTAGAATCGGCTCCAATGTTACGGCTCCATGTCGAGTGGTTTCGCTTGTATTATCATTTCGTCCGACCTCATGAAACCCTGCTGGAGCCCGTCCCTGGCCTGTCCGGCAAGTCTCGCCCTCGAACACCGGCCATGGCCCTCGGTCTCACCGACCGCGTGCTGACCGTTGGTGA
>DATAMF010000277.1:0-3682 GCA_036260665.1 Aggregatilineaceae bacterium
GCTGCCATTCACCAACAAATTCGGTGCGCTGTCCTGCGCCAAAACATTTTCCGTGTGAGGTCCACCCGTTATGACCATCGCCAGCACGAGCAGAACGATGATCCATATAGTGCGCTGTTGTCGCATACTCCGACTCCCTACAATTGAACGCGCCTCGGTTCGGCGCGTTGTGTCATTCCATCATGGCGGGCAAATTATAACATACAGCTTAAGTGAGTCAACGACGCGGAACCGATGGAATCCTTACGTGCGGCTACGCTGGGTCGCTTGTCCGCTCCAAAAACCGATCCAAATGGTGAATCACATCATACGGCGTGTCCTCACACACCAGATGCCCCGCCCGCTCAATCATAATGGGGCCGCGTGCGCGCGGCAGCATCTTTTTCCAATGATCCGCGACATCCGGCGTCAGAATGCGATCCTCTTGCCCCCACAAAATCAGTGTGGGGATCGTATTCAGCAGGGGGAGATTCTGCTCGATTTCGCGGATCGATGAGGCTGACGGATGACTCGGTGTCAGATTAACCATCCGGGGAAACTGCACCAAAGCGGTGCGACTGCGCAAATCGCGGAACGGGTAGCGGTAGCCTTCCAGGACTGTTGCCGAGAGCCGCCGCACGGTCCACTGCTGCACCGACAGCATAATTGCCAGATTCAGCGTGCGGAACAACAATTCTCCAATTCCCGGCTTAGTGACGATCCCCACCCAGCGGTTGAGGCGGTAAATATAGGTGTCCTGGAATGCCCAGGTATCCATGATCGCCATGCGCCGCACCTGCTCTGGATTCCGGATCGCGTATCCTAAGCCCAACGGTCCGCCCCAGCCTTCCATGATCAGTGTCACCGGCTGGAGTTCCAGTTGGGTGATGCTTTCGATCAGGTTGTGAATATGGCGGCGCAGCGTGTGATAGCGGCGGCTGGTCGGTTTGTCGCTCAGCCCAAACCCAACATGATCCAGCGCAATACAGCGGTACCCCATCGCGGCGTAATACACCACCAGCGCACGATAGGCATAACTCCAGGTCGGGTAGCCGTGGATGAAGACCAGTACCTCGCCATCGGCTGGCCCCTCGTCGATATAATGCAGCAGCTTTCCATCACTCAACGTCACAAAATGCGAGTCAAAAGGATACAGCGCGCGAATCGTATCGGGCAGCGCCGCAGTTGCCATGAACAACCTTTCATATTACAAAAATGGAATCCAAATTATCCCCCTCGTGACATTGTACGCTAGGTTGCCCGTTGCCGAAACTCCCGTTTATCCGCGACCCACAGTACAATGTTCCTGTATGGAGGAAGCCGATGATCGATCCGAAACTTCAAAATAAAGTAGTGCTGATCACGGGTGCGAATCATGGCATCGGTGCAGCAGCGGCGCGGGCTTTTGCCGCCCAGGGGGCCAAAGTTTGTATCACCTGCTATCGGGACACGACTCCCTACTCCAACGAAGAACTAAACCGCGCCCAAGACGAGGGAATAGGTGGGGAGCTGCTATATCGGGCCATGCAGCAGCAGTCGGCGGAATCGCTCGTCCAGGCGATTCGAGAACAGGGTGGGGTGGCGGCGGCTCTCGAAATGGACCTCGCCGTTCCGGCCAACATTCCGCTGTTGTTTGATTACTGTGAATCCGAACTGGGGGCGGTGGATGTGCTGATCAACAATCACACCCATTGTGTCCTCGAAACGTTCGATCCCGCATCGGTACGCGCCGAAGGATTCAGCGTGCAGCTTCTGACTCCGGCTGGCTTCGATGCACATTTTAACATCAATACGCGGGCCTATACGCTTCTGATGTTGGAATATGTGCAGCGTTATCTGAAGCGGGGTGCGTCGTGGGGGCGCATTATCAATATCAGCACCGACGCGGCGCACGCCCACGCCAGCAATATCAGTTATGCCGCCAGCAAACATGCCATTGAGTCCTACAGCCGTTCGGCGGCGGCTGAATTAGGCCAGTATGGGATCACCGTCAACATCATCGCGCCCGGTCCGATCCAAACCGGTTATCTGACTCCCGAAGCTGAAGCGAAGATCGCCGCTGGTACACCGCTTCGCCGGGTGGGATCGCCCGAAGATGTCGCTGATGTCATGCTGCTGCTGGCGTCAGAGCAGGCCCGCTGGATAACCGGGCAGCTTATATATGTCGGCGGCGGCTGGCGGATGTCCCAATGAATTTATACTGGCGGCAGTGCGGCCCGCAGTGCGCCCGCCCACCACACAAAAAAGTCCCAGTAGCGTTTTTTCATCACCGAATCGAGCCAGCCGAAGCCGAGCGTCTCTTCGATTTTTACCGATACCTGGGTGCCGCCTTCGACCATTTGCAGATAGATCGAGATGCGTTTGGGGTAGTTCGAGGCGTCCGTGAACCACCCGCCGACAAAGCGTGTGGTCACTTGCGATCCGTGTGCGCCGGTGACTTCATATGGCGTTTGCCGGTCAACCCTGACCTGATAGTATGTCAGAAAGCCGTGTACACGGGGCCAGATTTCGTTCGAGGGGATGTTCGTCATCCAGGAATCAATCAGTTCTACGCGCGCCATTCCGCATTCTCCTGCTACAATTAAGGCGCAAATTCACTTATTCACAGGTACAGGTTAACTTGAAAACACGATCCACGTCAACTTCTGTGCTTCTCGCGGCGCTGCTGCTGCTGGGTGTCCTGGCGGTGCGGGCGCACGACATCAGCGCGATGCCCGTCTTCAATGATGAAAGCCTGCATATCCGCCGCAGCGAAGTGGTGTGGACTTTCGATAACCCGGCGACTTCCTTTACAGCGGGCAAGCTGTTCGGTTATTACTGGCTGGGCTTTTTCGGCTTTGATCGTCTGGATGCGCTGCACATGGGGCGGCTGGTCTATGCGCTGTTTGTGCTGATCGGCGCGGCGGCAACCTATCGGGTGGGCCGGGAACTGTTTAATTCGGCGGTTGGGCTGCTGGCCCTGCTGTTATATGGCCTCGCCCCCTACCTGATCTTCTACGAGCGCCTGATTCTGGCCGATCAGTTAGCAGCGGCGTTCGGCATGTTGGCCGTATGGATGAGTATTCGTGTCGCGCGGCACCCCACGCGCGCGAACGGTTTACGCTGCGGCCTGTTTGTTTCGCTGGCGATTCTCGCCAAGCTGACGGCGGCCCCCTTTGCGCTGGTGCCGTTGGTCGCGGTGATCATCTTAGGCAGCGGCGCTAAAAAATCCCGCACGCTCCAGAGTTTCATCCCGGCGCGTTACTGGCCCACCTTGATCACGTCCTATAGCTTTAACCTGATCAGCGGCCTGCCGTTTATGCTGTTCCCCCTGTTCCGCCAGGTCAAAAAAGAACCGGTGCTGCTGGTGGGCGAAAATCTGGTGTCGCTGGGCAACAATCACCGCGTTTTCGTGGATAACCTGGGCAATTTGTGGCGCATGCTGACCGGATTCTTCGGGGCCGGGGCGGTGATCGTGGCGCTGCTGGTGATCATATGGTTGTTCACCCGCGAACGTTCCAAACCGTTGTATTTAGCCGCCTGCGTCATCTTGCCCTGGAGTATGATCCTGATCCTGTCGCCTGATCCCTCGAATCGTTACTGGCTGCTGGGCATGCCGCCGCTGCTCGTGCTGGTTGCCGCCGGGCTGGAACGTCTCCTGCTCCAAAAAAACAGATGGCCTATTCTGGCCGTGCTGCTACTGGTTTGGATCAGGCGACAGGAT
>DATAMF010000290.1:0-22040 GCA_036260665.1 Aggregatilineaceae bacterium
CGCATAGATCGGGCCATGTGTTCCCCTCCTGAATAAAATCCTGACGCGTCACACTTCCATAAGTATATGCAAAACCTGAAATCTCACCCATCAATGCGTTTGTCGCTCAATTTTTCGGCACGTCACCGATGAATCTGTTCAGCGGTCATATCTTCGGCGATACCTGGGAAGGTAAAGGGTTCAACATCCACAAAGTCCGCCCCGGCCTCAAAAATGGGCAGGCCGTTCTGTTGGGCATTCGCCCCGAACACATGGTGTTAAGCAGCGACGGCATCCCGGCCAAAATTGATCACGTGGAGTCGATTCTTCCCCAGCACCGCCAGATCGCTTATCTGCTGATCAACAGCCAACCCTGCACCTTGAGCGCGCCGCTTGAACATCCGCTCAAACAGGGAGAAACGATCTTCCTTCAGTTCCCAATCGAATCCGTATACATGTTTGACCAGCAAACAGGTGCGCGCATTGCTTGATGTGTGAGATTTCAGGTTTTGCATATACTTATGGAAGTATGACGCGTCAGGATTTTATTCAGGAGGGGAACACATGGCCCGATCGATACGTGCTGTGCTTTTATTTGTTTTGCTCATCACCCTGTCCGGATTGTCCCTCGTCTCCGCCCAGGGCAGTAATGTCGTTGTTGTGAACGCCGGTGCCGCCAATATCCGCAGCGGTCCCGCCGCGAACACGACCAGCCTCGGTTCTGTCCCTGGTGGAACCGAATTAGTCGTGACCGGGCGGAATGTGGATATGACGTGGTGGCGTGTGAATTCGCCCTACGGCGTTGGCTGGGTCAGCGATGAACTTGTAGTCTTTCGCGGCAGCATCGATGCCGTACCGATTGTCAATCAGCCAGTCGGCACCCTCGAAACGGCCACTATTTTTATTGACCGCTTCCCCGCCACTGTCTACCGCAATCCTAACACGGACTCGTTCGTGGTTGGCATCGCGCCGCAGGGAGCATCCCTCGTGGTCAGTGGCCGCACCGCCGATGGCAATTGGTGGAAGGTCGAAACCAGCGCCGGAACAGGCTTCGTTGAAGCCTCCAAAGTCGCCTTCCGCGGTGATGTCACCCTGGTAGCGATTGTAACCGATCCCGGCCCATCCTTTGACGGACCTACGGTGCGGGTAAATGCCAATACGGGCGTTTCATCAGCTCCTGGTGGCGGCACCTCGCTGGGCACTGTTCCCGCTGGATACACACTGCCTACCGGCGGACGCAATGCCGATAACACCTGGTGGCAGGTCGCTGGAGAATGGGGCGTCGGCTGGATTCCAGTGAACAATGTCAGTTTGGCAGGCGCAGCCAGTAACATCCGCGTGACCTCCAACACCACCTTCAGCGGACCCGCTTTTACCGGTGGCTCGTTTGGAACGGTCATCATCGAAGCCGACCGCAAAGTCGCGTACAATGAAGCCTCCTACGCCAGCCCGCCCATGTGGGATGCGCGTTTAGGCGCGCAGGGCGTCGTGATTGGGCGCTCTTATGATGGACTCTGGCTGCAAGTCGTCTTTAACAACTATACCGGCTGGATCAATTTCAGCGGCATCACCCTTCAGACCAATATCGCCGGTATCCCACCCGTCAACACAGCCCCACCGCCGGTCGAAAACGTGGCAGTAATCAACACCCACCGCCTCAATGTCCGCAGTGGTCCCGGTGTCGAGTACAGCGATCTCGGCTCGTTCCCCGGCGGCACCGTGCTCAGCGTGACCGGACGCCACCCCACCCTACCCTGGCTGCGCGTGGAAGGCGATTTTGGTGTCGGCTGGGTGCGGATTATGTTTATTGTCTTCCGGGGCAACTGGAACGCCGTTCCAGAGGTCACCCAGCCCATTGGATCGATTGAACTGCCGATTGCAGTTGTTTCAATCAACTGGCAGGTCTACAGCCAGCCCGATCTGGCTTACCCAGCCGGATTGTTAGCCCCCGGCGAATACACCATTGTGGGCCGCACCGCCGACTATACCTGGGGCCAGCTTCAAACCCCGCAGGGTAAGGTCTGGATGCCCTACGCTGAGATCGTCCTGCGCGGCGTCGAGAGTTTGATCCCTGTCGTGCAGTAGTTTTCCATAACAAAAAACAGCCTGTTTCTCGCTCTGAAAAACAGGCTGTTTTTGATTCCCATCATAATTATTCGTACCGCAGCACGTTCATCGGTTTTTCCGCCGCTGCATTCCACGCCGCTAAAGTCGCCGCCCCCACCGCCACGCCAATGGACATCATCAGCAGCCATCCGACAGTCGAGAATTCAATCGTTTCACGCAGTTCATCCGGATCACGCGTCGCCAGCACAATCACGACGGTAATTCCAACCCCTACCACAGCCCCAATCAGCCCAGCAATCAGGCCGATCAGCCCATTTTCAATCATCAGCATACTCAGCACACGCCGCCCCTTGAGACCAATCGCCTTCATCACGCCGATCTGCCGCCGCCGTTCCTGGGTCGCCAGCGCAACGGTGTTAGCAATAATCGCCGTGCCTGCCACCAGCGCCAGCCATGCTACCAGCGTCGGAATCGCTTTAAGCTGCTCCAGCAAACTCTCGATCAATTGGGTGAGCGCGCTGAGTTCAACCGGAATGACGCCGGGAACATCGGCCACCCGCGCCATCACTTCATCCATATACTGCCGCTGGCTCTCATCAATTTGGGCAATGGTAATTGTACTGAATGGTCGTGGCCGGATGTCTTCAGGTCGTCCGCTCAATGTTCCTGGCGGCACGATGAATTGATCGCCAAACCCGGTCTGTTCCGAAGTTCGCGCAATAATGCCTGTCACCCGCAGCAGCACAGTGACATCATCCTCATCTCCCGGCCCATTCTCAAATCCGAACAACAGTGTATCACCGTAGCCTATACCGAATTCCTCAGTGAAAAATGACTGTCGCACCATGATTTTGTTTGTTCCGGCATCGTCTGGGCCAAGCTGCTTGCCGGCCACCATGCGATAACGCGGCAAATCATCCAGGTTCTGTCGTTCCGCAATGGGAACCGACGTCCCTTGTTCAGCGCTCTCAAAATTGCTGTTCTCCATCGGATTCTCTTGCTCGGCCATTTCACGTTGGTGCGGCATCAGGACTTTTTCACCATTGATCTCCAACAGCACCGATTCATAGGCAATTACCTGTGAAAAATACTCCACGCCGCTCGATTCATTGAGCGCATCGGCCACCGCCTTTTCCTGTCCCGGAATCTGGCTCATCACCAGCAGATTCCCCTCAGCGTTCTCGCCCAACTGGATTTCGAGCAGATTGCTCACCGCGCTTGTCGTCAGCGAGACGACACTCAACCCGGCAATCCCGACGCTCAGCCCCAGTAACGTCGAAGCGACGCGCTGCCGCCGTCCGGTCATTTCCCGCAGCACCAGCCGCCCATCCACACGATAGCGCCGCAGCCGTCGCCACAGCAGAAGCCCCAATACCACAAATCCCAACCACGCCAGCCGATCCACATTGCCAATCTGGATGATCTCAACCAGAGCGACAACGGCTGCGCCTAACAAAATATAAGGCGTACCGTGTGATACGGCCTGCAATGTCGGTATCGGCATTTTATCAGCCGCCTGACGGTTGGTACTCCACCGCAGCGCCAGCCAGCCGCCCACCAGCATCGCCATCAGAACAATCAGCGCCGCTTCCCCTAACCGCGCGACAGCAAACGCTGTCCCCGCCAACATGATCAGCACGATCATACTGACGACCCCCATCATCAGCAGCGGCGACAGCTTGCCCACCAACCAGACCAGCAGCCAGTAACCGACATACACCACCGCCAGCAGAGCCAACGCCCCCTCAACCACCACAAACCCTGTCGAAATTTCGCTCAGAAAATCCCAAACGCCTGTGCCAGACAACAGTGTTTCGAGTATTTTCCCTGTAACATATCCGAATAAGCCGCCGAGACTCGCACCGAGCGAACTCAGGGCAATCAAGCCCGCAAACCGCCGCGCTAATTTGCGGATCAGCCCGCCGATCCCAACAAACACCGCCAGCCATGCCCCTGCCCAACCATAATCCTGATCCCGAAGCATCCCGATCACATTTCCGGCAGGCTCATATTTCCCCATTCCAAATGGCACCCACAATTCGCTGACGATCAGAATAATTGCAGAGGCCAGCGCCGCCCCTACCGCCAAGGCCCCATACAGCAGCAGTGTCTGCCGCAGACCTCGCACGGTTGTAGTTAATGCCTTGCGGCCTCGTTCAGCGCGTGTCCCTGCGCCGGGGACAACCGCGCCTGCCCATCCGACCAATCGCGCATCCAGTTTGTCGTATCGCCGCGCCAGCCGGAACTGGTAATAACCCGGCAGTGGACCGCGCAGCCGAGTATTAGCAACAATCACGCCTCCAAACAACCCGATCAGGATCGCCGCCCCGCTAATCATATAAATCGGACTGATCGAAATCGCGTCCTCGATAATTGTATTGACGAGCAGCCCCAGCACAATAATCATAATGAGCATCGTCACCAGCGTCTGGATCAATCCCGCCGCGGGCATTTGGGCTTCATTCGGACGCAGTACGATAGCAGGCCGCACCTGCCCCGCGACCAGGGTCGGCAAAAATCCAAACAGGATGGTGGTGATCAGACCAAGGAGCAGCCCATCCAACATGGCTTGCCAGTACAATCGCCACGTGAGTGACAGCGTAAGTGTCTCCTCGCCCACACTTTTGACTGCATAACCGAGCCACACGCCCAGCACCACGCCGAGTAAGGAACCAAGTAGGCCCATAATCGCGGCTTCAACCAAAAACAACAGCGTGACGCGGTAGCCCTTCAACCCTAATGTCTTCAAAACAGCCACTTCGAGTGTGCGCCGGTTGACGACGACCAGCATTGTGTTGATAATGCCGATCCCGCCAATCAGCAGCGACGATAAGCCCATCGCCAGGATCATATCCCCAATAACGTCCGCCGTTTCGGAATTCTGTTTTTCCAGTTCGGGCACCGATACGCGGTTCAGTTCTTTATCCAGGTCTACCGTCGTATCGATATGGGCCTTCAGGCTGGCGATCAGACTCGCTTCAACCGCCGCAATATCCCGTCCCAGCGGTATCTTAAGGAAGACTTGGTTCGGCAGTTCCTCGCTGCCAATGGCCGGAAGTGCGCCCATCGGCAGATAGACAAACTGGTATTTAAACAAAAAAAGCGCAGGCATCGTCAGGATCGTTTCGCTCGATGAAGAGACAATGCCCCGCACCACAAATTCCGTATCCGATGCCCCCAAGCGAACAATATCGCCTATTTTCAGCCCCAGCCGCGAGTCAACCGTCATGTTGCTGGAGATCACAATGGGATACCGTCCGGCCTCATCGACCCCGGTCAGCACATCTTCCAGCCCTTTACCCCGTGGATCATCCAGCACAAGCTGGCTGTAGTAAGGATAGGCCCCCGGCTCGATAAACAAGGTCGCGGTCGTATCGGTACCGCTTGTTTCACCCGCTTCAATCCGCCGGATCGTTGATCCCCCCGCGAACCCTAATCCCGATGGCAGCCGCGCCACCGTCATCTCAACTTGTTCGTCAGATGCCCAATCGCGCATCACCTCAACTGCTTCTTGCGTGAAAATAGCATCGCCTTGTTCAGAGAGTTGAGCGACACCCGGCACCCCAGTCGAAGCATACAACCGGACATCGCCCCGGTTAATCTCCGCCAGATTCTGGGTGAGTTCATCCCCAATCATGAAGGCCAGCGAGCGCAGCGCCACAACCGCCGCGACTCCCGTCGCCACACAGACCAGCGCAAACAGCGTCCGCGAACGGTTGCGCCACATATCGCGCACTGAATGCACCACAAAAAAAGGCACCAGGGCCAGTGTTGTTTTGAAGGCGCTCATTGGGCCTGCACCTCACGCACAATTCGTCCATCCACCAGATGCAGCACTCGCCCCATTTTCCCGGCCAGTTCTGGATCGTGCGTCACCAGAATGACGGTTGTACCTGTTTCACGCCAGACATCACGCAGCGCCTGCAACACCACTTCCGACGACTCCGAATCCAGGTTTCCGGTTGGTTCATCCGCCAGCAAGAGCGGCGGATTATTCGCTAATGCTCGCGCAATCGCCACTCGCTGCTGCTGTCCTCCAGACAATTCCATCGGACGATGGCGCATCCGATCTCCCAAACCCAACAGTTCCAACAAGTCGCGCGCCCGCTTTTCCGGCTCAAATTTAGGCTTATTGGCAAACTGAATTGGCAGCGCGACATTTTCGAGTGCCGTGAGCGTGGGGATCAGATTGAAGAATTGGAAGACGAAGCCGATTTTTTCATTGCGAACTTCGGTGAGCTGCCCCTCCCCCATATTCGTAATGTCTACGCCGTCGATCTCAATGCGACCTTCTGTGGGCGTGTCCAGCCCGCCGATCAAACCCAGCAGCGTGCTTTTCCCACTTCCCGATGGTCCCACAATCCCGACCATCTCATTCTGGTACACTTCCAGATCAACGCCACGCACCGCATGAACCACCACTTCGCCCAGCGGCAAATCCTTCGTCAAATTCGTAGCGCGCAACACAATGCGCTGGTTTCCATTCATTCTGTCCTCACAGTCGGCCTGAGCTTCTATCTATCATTACGCCATTTCACCCCAAAAGTCCTCAGAAACCACCTATTTCCCGTCGATATTTCGCTGATCCCGATGATATTATTGACCCATCGGCGCTCAATTGCTATTCTCTTGGGTGAAATTTTCTCAATTGTGAGGGTGCAATGCGAAAACTGCTTGTAATGGTATTTCTCGTGCTGATCAGTCTGAGTTCAACCGTTCCCACGTTTGCCTTCCCCGGCGATGGACGCGACGAAACATGCGCGCAACGGATCGCGGCTATCGTCGCGGCCACACCCGAAGGCGAAACGCCACAGCTCCCCGAAGATTGCCTCAAAGACACGGGAATGACGGCGATTGAAATGCGCGCTGCCGAAGCTGAAATGACAGCCAATCCGACGCCCGATGTGATCCAGGTGCCGTATAACGAAGAGGTCGTCTGGACGCGCGCGTATCGCCGCATGACAGGCCATGTGATCATTTATGATGCGCCGAACGGCAACGTCATCGGCGAACTGGACGCGGGATACAATTACGTCACCGTCGTCAGCGAACAAGACGGCTTCATTCAGATCAATTATGGGCAGTGGGTCGCCGCCGAGCATATTACCTGGGCCGACGTATCCGAGTTTTCGGGCGTCGAGATTCAGAGTCAGCCCGAACGGCCCTTCGCCTGGATGCTGGCCGAAGCTCGCCCCAGCCGCTATCCTGGCGGACCAGAAGACGAGACAAAAGACGTGATCGCCCGCTACAGCCTGATGAACATTTACGGCGTGGAATATGACGCTGACGGCTGGGAATGGTATCTCGTAGCTCCGGGCGAATGGGTGCAGCAGATTCGGGTCGCCAAAGTGCAGCCCATCAGCCGCCCCGAAGGTGTCGGCCCGCATGATCATTGGGTGGCCGTAGACCTGTACGAGCAGACCATTGTCGCCTACGAAGGCGATAAAATGGTCTTCGCCACGCTTGTATCGTCGGGACTGCCCCGCTGGAGCACCGAACTCGGCCTATTCCAGATCTACGAGCGGCACGAGGCGGCCCGCATGAGCGGCGCAGCAGGCCAGGCGGACTTCTACTTCATCGAAGAAGTGCCTTACGTGATGTACTTCAACGGCGACATGGGACTCCACGGCACCTACTGGCATGACCGCTTCGGCTACCGGCAAAGTCACGGCTGCATCAATCTCTCGATCATGGACGCATGGTGGATCTACGACTGGACCAACGCCGAAGAATACAATGACGCCTGGGTCTATGTCTACAGCAGCGGCGAATACCGGAGCGACCTGCCCGGATGGGCGCATCGCTAAAAAAGCGTACCAACGCTATCTTAACCGCTGCCACGTTAGGAAACGGTACAAGTAGCCTACTTTTTTAAGTTACTTTGCGATAAAAGTAGGCTACTTTGGGATAAAATGTGGGATAAAGTAACCTAAATCAGGCCGGGAATCAGGTTACTTTCGGTGTGAAACCGGCGGTTTAGCTCCCCACCACCAACCAGGAAGTGGTATATGGACCGCACCGCGCGGAGTATCGTGTTCAGCATTTTCGGCGTACTGGGGGTCAGCACGCTGGCTTTCGTCGTCTCCGTCATCGTCCCTTATCAAGTCAACCAAACAGCGACGATTGAAGACATCACCGGGGCTGCCGAAATCGTGCGCGACCAGGATACACGGGCGACCCTCGTTCCCGATGATTCTGAAAAGCTGCGGATAGGCGAAACAGTGCGCGTCGAACCGGGAAACGCCGCCAGCGTGGTGTTTTTTAACCAGGGACGCGCCGTGCTGACCGGGCCAGCGGCGATCACCCTCGTCGAGTCGTACCAAAAAGCGACGACATTGGGCCATATGGTCGATTCAAGCCAATTCAAGCGCCGTTATGGGCTGACGATCAAACAAATGCACGGGACCGTGCAGTACTATTTTGACCACAGCGATCCCGCGTTTGAGGCTATGACGATTAAAGTCCAACTACCCAACGGGAGCTATCAGCCGGACAGCCCTTGTTGGCAGATTACCATCAGCGCCGATCAGACCATCACACCCGAAACACTCTCCTGCCCGGATTAAAGCGCGGTTAATCGTCGAGCCGGAATTCGGTTTGGTCCATATCGGTAGTGACATCGGTCCAGGTAATATCGGCTCCGGGCGGCTGCATCGGGCGCTGAGCTTCGGCCATCGAAAGCGCGGCCACCAAAAAAGCCAGACGGCGCGCATCCAATGTTTCCGACTTCCAATTCATCAGGCGCAGTGCCATGAGCGACAGAGCCACATGGTACTCATCCCAGCGTTCAGCGACACCCAAACATTGGCGCACCACATCCCGAATGGTCTTCACCACCGCCAGCATGCGCGCGACCTGATGGCGTTCGCGCAGTTCTTCACCGTGATTGATGGCATGCAGCAGACTGATCGTACCCCAGACGCCATCCCAGCCTGCCGGAGCGAGAGGGGCAACCACTTCTACCAGCAAGCTCATTTCGAGCAACGCCCAGTCAAACAGCGAATGGCCTTCACGCGTCCACGCAAAATCGATCAGCCAGGCGTCCCCGCGCGGCCCAACCAGGATGTTGCCCAGATGGAGATCGCCATGAATAGTAGACAGAAAGCCGCTCACCTGCCGGTCTAAGAGGCGATTAATGCGGAGCAGCGGACTCGGCAGATCGGGCACTGCTTCATGCCCAGAGGGAATGCGGTCCGAACGGAGATCAAATTCCGGCTCCAAATCCTGAACCGCCCGGAGCAACTGATCACTGCGCGTACGCACCACCCGCCCGACCACCTGATCGATCATTTCTCCCCGATAAAAAGGAAGCTGACTGACGTTCAAACCGCGCACTTCGACTTTGCCGGAACGATTAATCGCTTCGGGCTGGGAGCCTGCCGCCAGATGCAGCACATCTTTAGTGTAATCAACTTTTTGGACTGAAAAACCGTCGAGGACGACAATTTCGCCGGGCAATATCTGGTCTGTCCGGCTCCATGTACCAAGCGGACGAAGCAAATGTTTCGCCGACTCGGCCTGATCGTCAGGCAGCGCTTCCAGAATCAAAGCCGGAGGAAGCACATGCTCATATTCACGCCAGACGCCAAAACGGTAGGGTGTGCGCTGCAACCACCACGCCGGGCCGAAGGTTTCAAACAACAGGCGGACAAAATCACTGATTTCCTGCGGTTCATGCTGGGTGGCAAACTCGCGCAGGCTGACGGGTTCCATGTCTTCCAAGCGCCCGACAAAGGTATACTTTAGGCCGCCCACCGCGACATTATCGGGGGCGATGGGCGAATCGACCAAACGAGCGGTGGTCGAAGGCAACGTTCCCTTCACATACTGGTCATAACGCCGCCGCTCATAGAGGATCGAGTGACGATCATCCAACTTGACGACCACCGGCGCATCCTTTAGCCCATCGACCCGGCTGGGACGCACCAGCAGCACGCGCGCGCCGCTGTGCCCGGTATCCAATTCGCGCACGATCTGGATGCGGCTGGAGTCGCGAAACATCAATTGCAGCACCTGAGACTGTTCAGCGGTCAAGTCGGACACACCATCAATCGGCACATCGGGCGTTTGTGGTTTAAACGTCCCCGCCCAATTCGCTGCTGTGCGGCGCACTTCGGCAGTGTTGACGCCCATTTCGGTCAAAACACGAACCACCACACTGTCGGCTTCATCTAGAATAGCCAGCAGGAGATCCCGCTCAGAGGGTGTATGAATACCGGCGTACCGTTTCGCCAATGCCAAGACTTCTAAGGCACGGGGAGTCTCTGGAAAACCCGGCCAATAGCGGCGATCTTCGTAACGGCCAACCGTCTCACGGATGCTGTAACGCACAAAACGCGGCGACAAGCCATGCTGTTCCAAAACCGCGTTGGTCAAACCGCCGGTAAGTTGAGTCAGCGCGATAAACAGATGCTCCACCCCAATGAAGTAGTGATGAAGTTTAGCCGACTCCTGACGAGCCACGGTTAGAATATCCTGCAATCCAATGGTATCCACTTACTTTTCACCTGCCTCAGGCTCAATGCGCAGCCACGTTCGTCCTAAACGAAATAACTGCCCCCGCTCCACCAGCGCCGGTTGCAGCACCCGCTGCCGCTCGATAAAGGTACCATTCATACTTCCGGCATCCATCAGCCAAAACTCGTGTTCGGGAGTCAGGCGCAGGATAGCATGTTCACGCGACACCTGGGTATCAAACGGAATACTCACGTCACATTTTTCTTTGCGCCCGATGACCACCGACCATGTACCATCGAGAGCCGTATCACCATCGCCGTCATCCTGGCTGAGATAAATTCGCTGTCCATCATCGGGACCGCTCATCACCTGAATTACTATTTTAGCGCCCGGCATGTACTCTCCACCCATCACCGCAAAATAATATACAAAAATCTTAACGGTTTATTGCGTTTACGTCGAGAAGGAAAATAGGTATACTCACCCAATTGGCTAGGTCTTCAAAAGTGAGAACAGGCGTGAACCTCTCTATGCGCTCCCGAGTCACGGTCTTTGCCCCGGCTACCGTTGCGAACCTGGGTGTTGGTTTTGATATTCTTGGTTTGGCGCTCGACGCACCGGGCGATGAAGTCAGCGTGGAGCCACTCGAAACACCAGGCATCGAACTGGCGGCGGTAACTGGTGATGGCGGACAACTGCCCACTGATCCGGCTAAAAACACGGCGTGTATTGCCGCGCGCGAAACGCTCCGCGCGGTTGGTGCTCCGACAGGGGTTCGAATCTGGCTCAACAAAGGACTGCCCTTGGCGAGTGGGCTGGGCAGCAGTGCCGCCAGCGCCGCCGCCGCCGCCGTCGCCGTGAACGAGTTATTTGGCGCGCCGCTGAGCGTGGGCGATCTGCTCCCGGCGTGCATCGAAGCAGAAGCCGCCGTCAGTGGACGGCATGCCGACAATGTCGCCCCGGCTTTGTGGGGTGGAATTGTGCTGGTCATGGGATTAGAGGCACGCGATATTCACCGGCTGCCCATCCCGGACAACCTCTATTTGGCCCTGATTACACCTGATATTGCGGTACCAACAGCCAAAGCACGGGCGATTCTACCGAAGGATATTCCGCTCAGGACACTGGTCCAACAAACGGCTCAAGTCGCAGCGCTGGTTCACGCGCTGCACACCAACGATCTGCAACTGCTCGGCCAAGCCATGCACGACAACCTGATCATGCCGGCCCGCGCCGGTTTAATTCCCGGAATTGGACAGGCCATCGACGCCGCACACGAAGCCGGTGCGCTGGTTACGACGATCAGCGGCGCTGGACCCACGCTGTGCGCCGTATGCAACTCGATGGCAACGGCGCAAACGGTGATCACCGCCTTCAGCCATGTCTATGAACGACTCGGCATGGCCTACCAAACGCGTGTAGCCCGTCCTTCGAAGCTGGGAGCAGCCGTTAAAATCGAAACCTAAGACGCAATGGGCACCCAGAATCCAAAGGTACTGCCCTGCCCCGGCTCACTTTCGAACCACACCTGACCACCGTGACGCTCGATCACCGTTTTGACCAAACTCAGCCCCAACCCGGTGCCCGCAATATGATCGGTGCCGGGTTCGCGGGCGCGGTAGAACCGTTGGAAGATGCGCTTCTGGCGCTCCAGCGAAATCCCATAACCGTTATCGACCACCTTAAACGTCAGGCGATTTTCCGCCGGAGCAAAAACGGCCTGGATTTCGCCCCCTTCGGGTGTGTATTTGATGGCGTTACCGATTAGATTCGCTACCGCCTGGCGAAGCTGCGTCATGCTGCCGTGAACAGGTGAGCTAGCGGGGCTGCGATCCAAGAGCAGTTTATGGTGTTTGAGCTGCGCGCTGGGATTTTCGGCCTCCACAACTTCAGCAACCAACGCACCGAGATCGAACACCTGCCATTCCGTCGCCCGGTCACTCTCAATCCGTTCCAGCGTCAACAGATCTTCGATCAGAGACTGCATCGACTTGGTGCTGCGGCGCAGGCTGTTAATATATTCTTCCTGGTCGGGTGTCATGCCGGGCAGACTCATCGCAACGAGTTCAACATAACCCATGACATTGTTGAGCGGATTCCGCAAATCGTGAGAAGCCATGCGGATCATCTCGGATTTCAGTTTTTCCAGTTCCAAGACTTCGCTGTATAACATCGACTGGCGGAGAGCAATCGAGGCATGGCTTGCCATCGCTTCAGCTTTGAACAGTTCGCTGGAGGTAAACTGGCGATCCACCCGGCCCTCAATCACCAGCACCAAGCCCAACGTTTCGCCTTGAGCCACAAGCGGCGCGATTACCACCGACTGGATGTGGCGATCCGCGAAAAATTTCCGATCCGCTTCGGGCGTAATCCGATCACTCACGCGGACCGTCGCCGTTCGACGCTGTTCGATCACCCACATCAGCGCCGGGCTTTCGGTAAGTGACCACAGGGCATCTACTTCGGGGAGAATTTCGCTCACATTCAGCACCGTTCCGACTTTGTAAACGGCCAGAACACGCCCGGTTTGGGATTCGGGGATATACCGCAAAATCACCGCGCTGGACCCTTCAAGCGCGACGGACATAGACTGGGCGCTGCGCTGGAGCACTTCTTCCTGTTCCAGGGAACCCGTCATCGCGCGGCTGGCCGAATAAAGGACCGCCAGGTCATCTGCTAACTGTTCGGATTGTTTGTACAGGCGCGCATTGTCGAGGGCGACGGAAGCGCGGCGAGCCAAACGTTCCAGAAAACCCACTTCGTTTTCGGTAAAAGCATCCGTATCGGTGGAAGCCAGCACAATGACACCCAGGAACTCACCGCGCGTGGTTAATGGCACCGCGAGAAGGGCTTGCAAACTCTCGTGGAGCGCAAACCCAACGGCATCGGCGGACGAAATATCGCCCCGCTCGATCTGGGTCACACCCGTCTGGACGGCCCGCCCCATAAGACCCCGATCCGCAGGCCAGGGATTATCGGCGGTACGGGTCATCACTTCGTTGTCGAGATGCCCCATCGTGATCAGGGGCACCAACCCACGCCGATCCTCGGTTGCCAGGGCTAACAGCCCGGTATCGGCACGCGTGCGGCGCAGCGCCCAGTCCATAGTCAGAGTCATCACCCGATCCACGTTCAGGTGGGCGCTCAGTTCGCGGTCCGCACGATGGATCATCGAGAGTTCATCCACCTGCTCGGCTAAAGCCTCGGCGGAACGGGATGTTTCTTCGAGAAGACGGGCGTTTTCGACAATATACGCGGCCTGACTCGTCAGGATATCAGCGGACCGGAGCGTTTCAATCGTGGGTCGCACATTGGGATTGACCGGATCGAGCAGGCGAAGCACCCCCGCCACAACATTCTGACCAATACGAAGGGGCGCAAACAGCAGATCGCCAGGATCCCAGGTTGGGCAGCGAGCACGGCGCGGCACATAATATAATCCGTTCAGCCGCCGATCCTCCAATTCACCATTTAAAAAACACTGCCACTTGTCCGTGGGAACAATTTCTTCCTGCCAGGACGCCACCTCATCATCCGGGATACCTGCCGTAATCAGGCGATCCACATTGCCCTCTTCGGTGAACAGGGCCAGAATCACCCGCCGCCAGCCTAATGCCTGGAGCGCGTAGGCCGTCTCTAAGAGATTGGCCTCGGTGTCCGGCTGGTCGAGCATCTCACGGATAGCAACATGAACCTGAAGCAGGCGATCCTGTTCTTCCCTTAAGTCTCGACGTAGATTCTGTGTTTCGAATTCGGCCTGCTCATAACCAATGATAGCCGCCGCCTGCTGGGCCACCAGTTCAGTCAGACGGACATCCTGATTGGTAAATGTACGGCCCGCGCGTTCATCCAAAACTCCCATCACGCCGCACAAGGTATTACGCCAGACTAACGGCACAATCAGCGCCGAATGAAAACCAGCCTGTGCAACGGCATCATCAGTAAAACGCCGGGCTGCATCGGAGACGATTAGCGGCTTACGGTGTTCGGCGACCGCCCCCACCATCCCCTGTCCATAGGTCAACCAGACGGGCGGAAGCTGCGATACAGCGGTACTGGTCGCCTTGAGAACAAATTCGTTACGTTCGGAATTAACCGTCCAAATCGCCGTGATGGAGCAACTGACCAGATCGTGCAAAACCTCAGCCAAACGCTGAAGCGCCAGATCGCTGCGCGGCTCGTTAGACAGCTCCATAAAGACACGGCCCAGCATTTCAAGTGCCATTCCCGGTTCAAACATGAGACGTTCCATTAAGTTCCGCACCTATTTTTGTCACTAACCCGCATCCACCCCATTATGCCGACATTTTCGATTTAGCGAAACTCATCTGTCGATATTGACAAAGTAAATATAAACCAGAGGAAGACTGCTGCGTGGATTGTCATATGATTTCACCTCACCACCGGGGTATGTATTGATCAGATCGATAATGACATTCTGGAAACGCAGCGGTGCGATCAAAAATGCATGTGGACCATGAGTCGGCAAGAACGGACGCGACTCATTTACCGGCCATTCGAATTCCATCCCCTTAGCATCAGGTACGCGATAGCGGAGAATGTCGTTGCCGCCCATATCCAGTTCCAGGTCCGAAAAATAGTAGACCTGATAGTGTCCATCGAACGTTTCCAAAATATCGGCAATTTCATTCAATTGAAGCGTCGGCTCGCCATAGACTAATTTTCGCGGCAAATAATCGGTGATATAGGTGATCTGATCCGCCACTGCCAGCGCCAAGACCAACACAACTCCCAGTTTGAGCGCATGCCGCCGACTCAGTCGTTCGGCAAACCAGGCGAAACCCAGCCCAACCAAAACAGCTAAACCCGGCGTCACACTGATGTAGCGCGGGTAATGCGGCGGATCAACCAGCAGGACACCGCCAAGAATCGCCGTCGCACCCACCCACAAACCCAAAATCACATACCGGGGGTCACGAAAGCGCCTCACGCTCCAGGCCAAACCCGCTAAAAAGGGCACCCCGGCAAACCAGCCCAACGCCGACCCATAATTGCTATAAAAACCACTCCGATCGGAGATTTGGACATAGGCCATGAAGGATCGGTAAAACTGATTCTGCCAATACTCCGGCAGACGTTTCGCATGGGCCGCCGCCGCCACATTTCCCGTCGCCCAAATGCTGACTTCGCTCAAGCGCGGACTGAGCGGGCGATCTTTATCACGATAGACGGCATAGAGATTAGGAAACACCACGATGCACGCCATGATCGCGATAATGAGAAGCGGAACAGCACGCTTCCAGACCATCCGCCAATCGACCAGCAGATAGAGGCCAACATAAACCAGCATCAGCAGCGGAACAAGCCGCGCTGCCGAGTAAAAATACTGGGACAGCCCCATGCTCCACCCGGCCAGTGCCGCCTCCATCCGATCCCCGCTGCGCAACGCCTGGGTCAAAAAAGCAAAGGTAAGCGCGGCAAACAGCGGATCACCGGTCTGATTGATCCCGGTGCGGCTGAAATGCACATGCAGCGGATAAGCGGCCATAAAAACAGCAGCGACCAAACCCACACGATGATCAAACATACGCCGGGCCATCAGATATACGGCAGGAACCGTTAGCGAACCCAACAGCGCCGAAAGCAAACGCGCGGCAAATAAGGTCTGGCCAAAGAGACTGATGATAGCCGCCAGTGTGACATGAAATACGCGCGGATGGTGCCAGATGCCATATTCGAAGGGGTTAACCTGCCAGTGGCAGAAATCCCTGATATTGACCGCCTCCATCGCGAAAGCAGCCTCATCGCCCGCCTGGATATAAGGTGAGGTATCAAGATAAAATGTGCGCAAAGCCAGTCCGCAGAGAAAAATAAGCGTCACCGACAGCCAGATACGCCATTCATGTCGCGCACTGCCGATCACGCCGCGCCACCAGCCTACCCGCTCACGCCGAGGCACGAGCGCAAACAGGGCAAGTCCCGTGCCGACAGTCCATAACAACAAGTAGAGCCAAGCGTTGGTATGGTGTTCAACCGCATGCCAGCCGGTATAAAGGCATATAATCACACCGGGAAGCACCAGCGCCAGCCGCCAGCGGTTATAAGGTTCAGAAACGCTTTCCTGGTCCCACAGTAGTCGGTGGTTGCGCAGCGGCTTACTCAGGACTGCCAGAAACATGCCGTAGCCCACCAGAAAAGCCCCTGGCAGAAAGGTCTTTTCAGCGCTAAACCAAGCCCACTGCCCCAGCGTGATCAGGCCAACCGCAGCCAATGCTAAAACTCGCCCCCTGCCCAATCAGCAGCCCCCTTTGCAATACAAAAGCCGCCTGTGAAACGATCACAGACGGCTCAGATCAACCATCACAAGCGCTAAGATTTACTGAAGCGCTTTTTCCGTCTCGGCGTCAAACAGGTGCATCGAGGCCATATTGAACACGGCCCCGCTGCGCTGGCCCACATGCACTTCAGCACGCGGATCCATACGAGACAAGAAAGTTTTGCCGCCCGCTTCGAGGTACACGATCTTTTCGTGGCCCATCTCTTCAACCATATCAACATTGGCTTCCACAATCGCAGGCACAATGTTCTGGGGTTGATAATCAGGATGTGAGATGCTGTCGGGACGAATACCGAAGATCACCGTCTTGCCCAGCGCGGGGCGATACATTTCGGAACGCTCCGGCGGAACCAGAACCTTGAAGAAGCCGGTGTCCACATACAGCTTGCCGCCCTCTTCGACCAGCTTGGAATTGTCGAAGAAGTTCATCGAGGGGCTGCCGATGAAGCCCGCCACAAAGACGTTAGAAGGATGATCGTAAAGCGTGGTAGGAGTGTCGATCTGCATCAATTCACCCGCACGCATCACCGCGATCCGCTGGCCCATCGTCATGGCTTCCACCTGGTCGTGGGTCACATAAATGAAGGTGGTCCCCAGACGCTGGTGCAGCTTGCTGATGAAGTTACGCGCCTCGACACGCAGTTTCGCATCCAGGTTCGACAGCGGTTCGTCGAGCAAGAAGACAGCGGGTTCACGCACGATAGCGCGACCGACTGCCACACGCTGACGTTGACCACCGGACAACTGGCGGGGACGACGATCAAGCAGGTGCTCAATGCCCAGGCTGGCCGCGACTTCACGGACGCGCTCGTCAATAACCTGCTTGGGGGTGCGGCGCAACCGCAGGCCAAAAGCCATGTTGTCATAAACCGTCATATGGGGGTACAACGCGTAGCTCTGGAACACCATCGCAATATCGCGGTCTTTGGGAGCAACATTGTTTACAACGCGATCTCCGATGAGGATTTCGCCCTCTGTAATTTCTTCGAGACCGGCCAACATACGCAAACTCGTGGACTTGCCACAGCCAGATGGGCCTACGAAAACCAAAAATTCACCGTCAGGGATTTCAATATTGAGGTCACGGACTGCCGTAACATCGCCCCAACGTTTCCAAACATTTCGGTAAGATACACTTGCCACGGGCTTCCTCCCCTATGAGCAATAAGTTACGAAAACGCCAAGATCGGCACTAGTTGAATGAACTTATTATGTCATCATCCCCCAGTTAATACAAATTATGCTTAATGGCGGAAATGCCGAATTCCCGTAAAGACCATAGCCAAACCAGCGGCGTTGGCAGCCTCGATCACTTCCGCATCACGGATCGATCCCCCTGGCTGAACCACGCACGTGACACCGGCCTGGGCCGCGACCTGAATACTATCAGGGAAAGGGAAAAACGCATCAGAAGCCAATGCCGCGCCGCGCGCGCGTTCACCCGCCTTGTGAACAGCCAGATAAGTTGCATCTACGCGACTGGGTAGCCCCCCGCCGATACCAACCGTAGCGTTCGACCAGGCGATCACGATGGCATTACTTTTGACATGCTGGGCCGCTTTCCAGGCGAATCGCATCGCCTGTAGTTCATCCGAGGAGGGGCGGCGCTCGGTGACGACTTTCCAATTCGTGCCCGCCGGATCGCCGCGATCTGGTGTTTGGATCAGCAGGCCGCTGGTTATACCGCGAATTTCCAGACCCAGCCCGGACGGCTGCTGTTCCATACGCAGTACCCGGCAGTTGCGGCGTTTCTCGGCTAAAAGCTGTTGGGCCGTCGGTGTAAAGTCGGGCGCGGCAATAGCTTCCACAAAGAGCGTGTCGAGCGCGGCCACAAACATATCATCCACGATCCGGTTCACCGCGATCACGCCCCCGTAGGCGGACGATGGATCAGAGGCGAGGGCCAGCGGGAACGCTTCGGCTAATATAGGAGCCGTGGCAATGCCGCAGGGATTGAGATGTTTCACAATCACCACAGCGGGAGTCTCGTAGGCGTTTACGGCCCGCCAAGCGGAATCAATATCGAGCAAATTATTATAGGAGAGTTCTTTGCCGCTCAACAGTTCGCCCCCTAAAGGCCGTTCATCCTGCCGAGTCGCATACAGGGCCGCCATTTGATGGGGATTCTCGCCGTAGCGCAGTTTCTGAATACAGGTCAATCCCAGTGACAACACATCGGGAAGTTCGGTCTGCGGAAATTCGGGCGGCTCAAATTCGCGCAGGAGATAGGCGTGAATGGCAGTATCATAATCCCGCGTGAGGGCGAACGCCTTGCTTGCTAATTGGCGGCGCAGCGCTTCATCCACTTGCCCTGTACTGCGGAGCATGTTGATAACCAGCGAATAATCGGACGGATCGGATACAACCGTCACGCGCCGGAAATTTTTAGCTGCGGCGCGGACAAGGGTCACGCCGCCAATATCGATCTGCTCAATGGCCTCATCCAAAGTAACGCCCGACTGGGAGACGGTAGACTGGAAAGGATAAAGATTGCAGACCACCATATCGATAGCCGCATACCCGTTATGTTTCAGAGTCTCCATATCTTCGGGGGTATCACGAGCTAAAATCGCCGCGTGGATCGCGGGGTGTAACGTCTTGACACGCCCGGCTAACATTTCCGAGGCATGTGTTACCTGCTCCACAGGGGTAATGGGAATACCAGCCAATTCGAGTATGCGGGCGGTCCCCCCGCTGGCGATTAAATCCCAGCCCAGGGCCACCAGATCGTTAGCAAATGTTTCCAGCCCGGCCTTGTTATATACACTCAAAATCGCACGCGGCATAGGAGTCTCTCTTTTCTCTGTGGTTCAGCTAGCGGAGCGAATCATCTGTGCCAGCGCCCGCGCGCGTTGAGGTGCGTCCCCCACATAACTCTCGGCGTTCAACAGCGCACGAACCTGACTCGCCGGAATATAGCGCGTAATTTCGGGGTCGGCACTGAGCGAATCAACCAAAGGATTCACGCTGCCCGTGCTCACGGCTCCCCAGGCGACCATGCTGTGACTGCGCAGCCGTTCGTGCATAAGCTGCCGGTCTGCGCCCGCCTTGCCCAAGGCCATCAATAACCGCTCGACAGCAGAAAATGTCCCGTAGATCGCCAGATTACGCGAAACGGCTTCCTCATTCACGCGCAAATCCTGAAGAATGCGTCTGAGTGAAAGGAGAATTTCATCCACGGCCAAAAACGCAGTCGGAAGCATCAGACGACGGTTCGCTGAATCATCCAGGGTGCGCTCCAACAGCGTCAGGGCGGCATTATCCCAGGCGAGGCGCGGCAAGCTAGCGACCCAACGCGCCAAGCTGTTCACTTTTTCGGCATTCACCGGATTACGCTTGAAGGGCATCGCGGAGGAGCCAACCTGCTTCTCGCGGAACGGTTCGGCCCATTCTCCGATAGGCGGGGATTGTAAAATGCGCAGGTCGAACATCATCTTACTGGCGCTTGCCGCGATTCCGGCCAGCGCATTGACCACCAGCCAATCCTGCTTGCGCGGGGAAATTTGGGTGCTGACGGGAAAAGCATCCAGTTCAAGCGATGACATCACGCGGGCTTCAAGCTGGGCGGCAGACCATCCGGTTCCGTGCAGCAGTTCCTCGTAGGAGGCTCCTGTACCGACTGCCCCCTTGATCCCTTTCCCCCGTATGCCCTGCTGCACGCGGCTGACTTCGTGCCAATCGGTCAGCAGATCCTGACCATATTGAGCCAGCCGGTAGCCGATGGTCGTCGGTTCAGCCGGTTGGATATGGGTAAAGCCCATGCTGACGGTATCTGCCCAACGGTCTATTTGATCGGCGGCAATCTGAAGCACATCCCGCAGCCCCTCCAGAATCAATTGCAGTGCCTGACGTAACCGCAGCGCATCCGCATTATCCTGAATATCCGCGCTCGTCGCCCCCAGATGGATGATGCCCCCGCCGACTGGGCATTGTTCGGCAAACGTACGAAGTTCCGCCATCAGATCATGGTGAATTTCGGCTTCAATGGCCTGCGCCCGGATGAGATCAACTTCATCCTGATGTGCCCGGAGATCGGCAACCTGAGCGGCATCAACCAGCCCGGCAGATGCCTGGGCATCCGCCAGCGCCACCCACACCCGCCGCCACAACGTCCGCAGATGGTGCTGACTCCAAAGCTGGCGCATAGCCGGAGAACCATATCGCCACGTAAAGGGGGATAAATAGGTATGGTGATCAAACGAAATTTCGTCAGGCAATTCTTCAACTCCCTTCGTTTGGAGAAACAATTTTATTGTACCTTTATCGATCGCGGTTGTTCAAATATAAGCAAAAAGCATTGATTATACTATATTATAATATTATCTAATATAATACCTTGAGGAAGAATGCATTTTTGATGTATTTTAAGGAACAGTTTATTAGTTATTTAATTTGACAATTTAGAACGAATAATGTTTCAATTGGATTAGGGACTTGTAAGAACTATTGTAAAATTGGTAGTTGGTCCAAAAGGGGATAGTACGGCATAGCCGTAAAGGAGCACGGCTTGTGACAACAACATCAACTGTTCAGGTAGGCCGAGTAATCCGCGTTGGGCGTGGTTGGGCAGATGTCGCCATTGATCGAAAACTACGCCGAGTTTCAACACGGTCCGATCTCCTTGTGCGAGCTGGCAGCTATTTGTGTATCGAAAACGATAAAGGTTTCGCACTGCTGCCTTCAAGCGAACGACACGCGACGAGAAAATTGCAATAAAGTTTTAGCTTCCGCGAAACAGCGCAGTCGTAAGCCGGGTCTCACGCCCGGCTTTTGATTCGCAGCACCTTATAATGTTCGAGAGTTAACAGAAGCTCAGTCCCAAAGATTTTCACTTGATCGTCCTGCGGAGGCGTCATGACCCAGCCGCTGACGAAAGACGGCACCTGAAGAGAAACCGGCTGGAGTTCGAGGCCGTAGTTCACCAGATGCCACTGTTGACCATCCGAATCGTGCCGCATGACGAACAAAACAGGGTTATCCGCATGAACACGCGGCATAAAGTCTGAGCCAAGCGCATGGAGTAACTCATTTTCGAGTTCCGATGATGGGGTAGCTGGCCCAAAACCAAACAGGTGTTGGTGTCGTTGAAGGGTGATCCCGCGTCCGCCGTTGTAGTTTTCCAGACGGCGGCGGGCTTCCGGCGTGGAATCAGGTGGAAAAATCAACGTCGTCACGCCATCCCAATCGCCCTGCCCCACGACACGCAGCGGAAAGCCGTGACGAATAAGAATCTGGCAGG
>DATAMF010000291.1:0-2893 GCA_036260665.1 Aggregatilineaceae bacterium
CATGCGCGGACGATGAAAGTAGCCGGCACAGCGAAACGACCGAAGCATTTGCTCACCAGTATGCTCGTCGAGCCGGGGTCGAAGGCACTATCTCACAGGCGACCCGCGCTTTCGGGGTCCGCCAAACACGGTATATTGGGCTGGCTAAAACTCATCTTCAGCCTGTTCTCACCCCGATGGCGATGAATATGGTGCGCGCCCTCCGCTGGCTCGCTGGCGAACCGCTTGCTCAGACGCGCCACTCGGCTTTCGCCAAATTGCACTTGGCAGCTGCCTAAAATCACTTTTTAGGGTTCGCCAACAGGGTTCGCCAACAGGGTTCGCCAACAGTTTCCACGAGCCAAGTCTCATCACAAAGAGACGAAAATGAGGTAAGCTGAGAGAGATACCGAAGAGGTCGGGAATTGATGCTGATATTACGAATTCGACCAACAGTTGGACCCAGAACCTCAGGTGCACCAAAAGATGTCGCCTCCAGTGAGGAGAGCACGCGGAGTAGAATACTCAAACAGCGAGGTTCACGGTATCGTTCGACCGTTTGAGCTGGTTGGGAGGAAATCCGATGGAAGTCATCTACGAACGCTGTGCAGGGCTGGATGTCCATAAGAAAACCGTCGTCGCCTGTCGCATTACGCCGAGAGAAGCTGGACTTTGGCAAACGGAGACGCGTACCTTTTCCACGATGACCACCGATTTGCTGAGTTTGGCGGATTGGTTACGAGCAGCAGCAGTCACCCACGTAGCGATGGAGAGCACCGGCGTCTACTGGAAGCCAATCTTCAATATTTTAGAGAATGACTTCGAGGTTTTGCTGGTGAATGCGCACCACATTAAGCAGGTACCAGGTCGCAAAACGGACGTTAAAGATGCGCAGTGGATCGCACAACTGCTGCGCCACGGGCTGCTCAAAGCCAGCTTTATCCCTGAAGCACCGCAACGGGCTTTACGCGATTTGGTTCGCTATCGCACTAAATTGGTCCAGCAGCGCAGCGGTGAAATCAACCGCGTCCAGAAAGTCTTGGAAGATGCCAATCTTAAATTGGGATCTGTCGTGAGCGATGTGATGGGCGCATCGTCGCGGGAGATGTTAAGCCAAATTCTGGCTGGACAAGAAGATCCAATCATCTTGGCTCAATTGGCCCGTGGACGGATGAGGTCCAAGATTGCGGAATTGGAACGAGCGCTGACGGGGCAGGTGCAAGCTCATCACCGCTTGATGCTGAGCTTGCACTTGGAACATATTGATGATTTGAACACCAAGATTGAGCGCTTGAACGAGGAAATTGAGTACCAGATCCGCCCTTTTGACCAAGCTGATTTGGTGGCTCGTTTGGATGTCGTTCCTGGTCTCGATGCCCAAGTCATTCAGGGGATTGTGGCTGAATTGGGCACGGATATGAGCCGGTTTCCAACCGCAGCACATGCCGTATCGTGGGCGGGACTAGCTCCAGGTAAGAACGAAAGCGCTGGTCGTAATCGGTCGTCTCGCTCCACCAAAGGCAACAAACACCTCAAAGCCTTGTTAGTCCAAGCTGCTCACACGGTTGCCCGCTCCCATGATAATTACCTTGGCGCTCAATTTCGACGCCTTGCCTCTCGACGTGGTAAAAAGCGGGCAGCAGTCGCGGTGGCACGCTCGATCCTGGTAATTGTCTATCATATGATCCTCGATGGCACTGCCTATGTCGATCTCGGCATCGACTATTTTGACAAGCGCAATCAAGCCCAAACCGAACAGCGCTTAATTAAACGCTTGGAGCAGTTGGGGCACAAGGTCATTCTCGAACCCTGTTCTCCTGCCTGATCTGTCTATTTTCGGAGTAGTATCAGTCTCGTTTGCTGCACCTGCAAATCAGTGATAATCTCGATCTGTCGGCAGAGGTCAAAGTGGTTTTCTATCGTGTGATGCAGGAGACCATCAACAATATCGTCAAACACTCTCATGCGTCCCAAATGTCAATTAAACTCTATAATTCGGATAACCTGGTTACGCTCAAAATCAAGGATAATGGGATTGGTTTTGATACCTCACAAGCAATGGCTGGAATCGGACTGCACTCAATGCGTGAACGTGCCGATGCTATCGGTGGAACCCTGGAAATCCAGAGTGCTCATGGAGAGGGTACTTGTATAACGCTTGTTTGGTCTAAGCCGGAGTAGAACGGCAGCCATGGGTGACCACGTTCACCAGTCTGCCTTCAAGCAGCACAATCACTTCTAGCGCGATCTGTCGGCAGGGGCCAAGAATCCACTTCGGGATTAGCCAGAGTGGATTCTTAACGTATCATAGTCCGCTATTGGTTAGTCACCAGACACCGAAGCTGCAATCTCTTTAGGGGCCGAGGGATCGCCTTTAAAGTATTTGCGACCCAGCCAAATCGCCACATAGACCAAACCAATCAATACGGGCACTTCGATCAGCGGGCCAACCACAGTGGCTAATGCTTCACCAGAAGCGATACCGAACGCACCAACTGCAACTGCAATTGCCAGTTCAAAATTGTTGCTAGCCGCAGTGAAGGACAGGGTAGCGGATTCGTCGTAGTGGAAGCCCATGCGGCGCGACAGGTAGAAGCTGAGCGCGAACATGATTGCAAAGTAGACCAGCAAAGGAATAGCGATCCGCAGCACATCTACCGGGTTGTCCACGATTTTCTCGCCCTGCATGCTGAACATCACAATGATGGTGAATAGCAAACCAATAATCGCAGTGCGACCTAGACGCGGCGCAAACTGACCATCGTACCATTCACGCCCCCGTTGACGGATCAGACCAAAGCGGGTAATGATGCCAGCCAATAATGGAATACCCAGGAAGATCAGCACACTCTTGGCGATATCCCCCATCGTGACACCGACTTCGGCTGTATCAGCACCGAAAAGATCTGGCAGG
>DATAMF010000293.1:0-2650 GCA_036260665.1 Aggregatilineaceae bacterium
GCCTAAGTCAGCAAACGCTGGCGGAGCGGCTGCTGGTGACAAAAGGGAATGTCGCGGGCTTGATTGACCGGATGGAAGCAGCGGGATTGGTAGATCGCTGCGCTCACCCGGAGGATCGTCGGGCGCACAAGCTGTTTTTGACGAAAGCCGGGGAAGATGTCTTCCGGCAGGCCGCGCCCGCGCTGGAAGAGACGATCAGCGGGCAGTTGTCCGGGTTGACAGATGCGGAGCAGGTCACGTTGTTGTCCTTGCTGGCAAAGTTGGATCGGACGCTGCGGGAGTAACGGGAATTCGGAGAGAAGGCTCTCTCTTTTTTTGACACGATGGTTCATATGTATACGGTATATACCGATACTATCTCTGGAGGATAGAACAATGGCATGGCAGATCGATAACGCTCATTCTTCGGTTCAGTTTTCTGTGCGGCACATGATGATCACGAACGTGCGCGGCGAATTTGAACGGTTTTCGGGCGATCTCAATTTGAACGAAGACGATCCGACGCAGAGCACGGTCAAGGTGGAGATCGAAACGGCGAGCATCAACACCCGTGAACAGCGCCGCGATGATCACCTGCGCTCGGCAGATTTCTTCGACGCAGCGACCTATCCGACTATGACCTATGTCAGCAAGCAGGTTGTGCGCACGGGCGACAACACCGCCAAGATGATCGGTGACCTGACGATCAAGGATCAGACTCGCGAAGTGACCCTCGATGTCGAATTCATGGGGCAGGGCAAGAACCCCTGGGGCGCGACGGTGGCGGGCTTTAACGCGCGTGGCAAGATCAACCGTAAGGACTTTGGTCTGAACTGGAATGTCGCGCTGGAAACGGGCGGCTGGCTGGTCGGTGACGATATCAACATCGCGATTGAGTTGGAAGTCGTTAAGCAGGCCGTGACCGAAGCCGCCGCTGGGGACTAACCCTTCAGCCGTTTTGCTGAAACATTAGCCGCTAATCCAGTACATGCGGAAACAAGCGGCGGACAACGGGAGACATGGGGCGGATGGGTAAAACCATCTGCCCCATTTGATTTTTCAGGCGGCGGCGCGACTCTCTATAATCTAATAAGATAGGCTTGGCGAATGCGGGAGAAATCATGACTGAACCTGAACAAAACGTATACACCCAGATTGGCGCAGTGGGTTTTGAGCGGCTGGTCGCGGCGTTTTATCGGCATGTAGCCGAAGAGCCTCTGCTGCGCCCGCTCTATCCTGAAGAGGATTTGCGCCCAGCCGCACGGCGGCTGCGTCTATTTCTTGAACAATTCTTCGGTGGGCCGACGACTTATCTGCTGGAGCGTGGACATCCGAGGTTGCGTATGCGCCATTCACCGTTTAGGATTGATCAGGCTGCGCGCGATGCGTGGGTGCGGCACATGATCGCGGCGCTGGATGAGGCGGAAATCCCCGAACCGGCGTATTCGACCATGCGAGTCTATTTCGAGCGCACAGCGACAGGTCTGATCAATTCGTATCTTCCGACCTGAGCCGCACTTCGATAGAGAGGAATGGGAACGATGATGCAGCGTGTTGCCGATCATCTCAACCGCTGGCCTCGCTTGGGGCGCATTGCTTTGATCTTCGGAATTACGCTCGAACTGATTATCCTCCTGGTGTGGGATGCGCTGCTGCTCGATCTGTTGGGCGAGGACCCGGCAGCTTCCAGCACGCCGTTTATCATCGCCGTTGTTGCGGGTGTCGGGATTTATGTCTGGGGCTGGTGGGCGCTCGTTGGCTTTTCAGACAAGACGTGGCGCATCGGTAAGCCGGGTGCGGTTTTTGCGTTGGTCGGATTCCTGGGGTTGCTGGCGGTGATCGGGATGATCATCTATGCGGCAGCATCGGGGAATGTGGTGTAGATAAGCGGGGTGCCGCTTGTTTGCTTCGCAAGCCTGCACCCCTTCAAAATGATCCGTCAGGGGCGGCGCATCAAGGGGCCGCCCATTTTGTTTTAGGGTGTGTTCAGGGGGCCAAGCGTCGGGATGATAAATTTCTCGAAGGCTTCCGCCGTCCAGGGCAGGGCAGGTTTGAAAAATTCCTCGAAAATCACCCACGCATAGCGTCGGATCTCTTCCTGGGCGTCGGAAGCCATCCGCAGCTCGAGAAAATGCATGAGGTTATGCGCGTCGATCTTGGCGATGAATTGCGTGTAAAGATTGTGCGGTAGGAACAGCCGCGCCATTTCCCGCGCCACCCCGGCATTAATCGCGTTGTTATAAAGGGCAAGACCGCTCTCACAGTGGGCACGCAGCGCGGCGGATATCTCGGCGCTCACAGCCGGATCGAGGTCTGCGCCGCTGGCCTGTTTGTTCGACTCCGCCTGGGTGCGCCACGTATCAGGAATATAAAATTCAATTTCTTCGGATGTATATCGACGAGAAATTTCGTTGAAAGAAAACGAGCGATGGCGCATCCACTGGCGGGCCACGATCATCGGGCACTTGACGCGGAACTTAAATTCGACCATCTCGAACGGTGTGGTGTGGCGGTGCTGCATCAGGTAAAAGAGCAATTTTTTGTCGCGTTCCGGTCCCTTACTTTCGCCCAGATAGGACACGCCGGCGGCGTCGGCTTGCGGGTCTATGTACCCAAAACGGTTTTTGATCACCTGGACGGGCACAGCATCACCCTTTATACTCATCTCGTC
>DATAMF010000300.1:0-11076 GCA_036260665.1 Aggregatilineaceae bacterium
GCACATTTTCAGGACCAGCCGCGTTTGCTATTTGAACAGGCAACCCTGCTCAGCCTGGCTTACAGTCCCGACGGCAGCACACTCGCCACAACCAGCAGCGGCAGTCTGTATCTGCTTGATCCGTCTACCGGAGATGTGCGCCGCGAAATCCAAACAGGACTTTCTGCTATCTGGCCGCTCGTGTTTAACCCGGCTGGCACGCAGCTCGCCCTCGGCGGCGATCAGCAGGTGCAGCTATGGAATGTGCCGTCCGGCGAGCAGGTGCAGCAGTGGGATTTTGGCACCACAAATATAACAACACTCGCCTTCAGCCCGGATCAAACCATCCTCGCCATTGGTTTGGAGGATGGCACTGTGCATCTGGTTGATCCGGCCACTGCCGCCGAAATTCGCATGTTGACGATCAATGAAAAGGCAAGCAACAATCCGTATCTCTTTATCCCACCGACGCCGGTCATCGAGATCGCTTTTAGCGCGGATGGTGCCACACTGCTGATCGATGCGATGTGGAATGATCTTCCACTCTCTGATCGCCGCGTGTATCGCTACGATGTAGCGACAGGTCAGCAAGTGGATATGATGGAAGGTTACACGGGCCGACTGATCAACAGCCCGGATGTATCACTGCTCTCCATCGGCACCGAGGGCCAGCTCAGCCTGCTTGATATTCCTTCGGGCGAAGTACGTCTTGAACTCGATGGTCCAGTCATTGATCCATACCGGGCCACAACCAATGCCGCTGGAACGCGGCTGGTGGTCAGCAGCGCAGACAGCGGACTCTGGCTGTGGGACCTCACCACCGGCGAACAGCTTGCCCGCGTGGATGAGCAAATAACCAGTTTGAACACGGCAGCCATCAGTCCTGATGGTCAAACCCTGGCGATAGGCGGCGGCTCCTCACAAGGCGGCATGATCGAACTCTGGAATCTCAACACCCACCGCCGGACTTATATGCTGCGTACCGAAGCGGACTATATTCAAAGTCTGGCCTTTACACCGGATGGTTCGAGGTTGTTTGCTGGCGGTTCCGGTAAACTTTCAAGCTGGCTGCTGCTGCCGGATGAACGCCCTCACAAAGTATTGGAAGAAGATGCTTTTGACGCGATTGGCAACATCTCGATTATCTTCAGCGCGGATGGCCGCCTGATGGCGATAGCAGGTCCCTCCGGTGGTTGTGCCATTGCACTGTTTGATGCCGACACGGGAGATACGATCCAGGTCATAATGGCTGAAGTTTCGCCCTGCTCAATCTCCGATCTGGAATTCAGCCCAGACGGAAGCCAAATCGCGGCGGCAGTGGACGGCGCGATCCGCCTGTGGGATGTGCAGACGGGCGACAAGTTGCAGCAGCTTCGCCTGGATGAAGATCGTGTCGCGCGTTATTTTGCCTTTTATCCCGATGGGATCAAGCTCATCGTCAATGATGAACGTTGGGAAAACAACACCCTCAACCCTGAACCCCTGCGCCTGTGGGATAGCACATCCGCTGCACTGCTGGGCGAATGGGGTGACGGAACGTATTGGGATCCGCAGTTCAACCCGGATTACTCGCTGCTGCTCGTCGGCGGCGACTTTGACACAGGTGGCTTCCAGATCTGGAATCCGCTTACGGGCGACGTGCTGTTTTCACCCGAACAAGTCTACGGATTGCCGCTTTTCAGCCCCGACGGAACCCGCCTTTACTTCGTGTCCGGGTCTGACGGCATTTCCGAATGGGGCATTCCCGACTGAACACGCTTTTCGTAGGGGCAATTCACGAATTGCCCCGTTTTTCTCTTCTCTAACTTACCGTCCCCGGTGTTTTTTCAGCGCTTTCTCGCGGGCCATATCGCGTTTATGTTCGCGCTCGGCGTCGCGTTGTTCGCGGCTGGTCTGCTTGCGTTCCTGCTTATTCACCTCGAACTGCTGCTGGATCGCTTCCTGCGCTTTGGTCCGAATCCCGTTGTCGGCCAGCGCCCGCCGCGCCTCGCGCTGCATCCGCTTCGGATTGATCCGCTTCTGCGTCTGCGCTTCAACCGGAACGCCCACCGTCATCCGCGCCTGCAAGGAGGGCAGTTCCGCCAGCAGAAATTCATACACCAGTTGATCGCTGGGTTCCGCGCCAAAGATATGCTTGACCGCGAACAGCAAACCATCGCGCTGATCTTCCAGCACGCCGACCCAATATGGAGCGTCAAAGTAAACTGTGAAATTCATCGTTCCCTTCCCAGGTATGCCCAAATACACCATCTGGACATTCCCGTTCAGGGAAAAGGTTACTGAATGCCGAGGCATCGCCCGGACTACCCACCGGGCCGTGTTTTTGTGGTGTGAATAGTTTTATTATACGAAGTTTTGGAACCGTTGTGTAGGTGGTGCAGCGCGACGTGTAATAAAATTTGTGTCGCGGATTGGTGCAACTTTTGGCACATGTGTGCGTACTATATATCGCTATCAGAATATAAACAAGGTTGTGAAACTCATGTCTGCAATAGAAGTTCACGATCTCCGCAAGATCTATAGTGGAGTGTCAGCCGTTGATGGCATCAGCTTTGATGTCAGCAACGGTGAAGTTTTTGGCTTGCTCGGTCCCAACGGCGCGGGCAAGACCACCACCGTCGAGTGTATTGAAGGCTTGCGCCAACCCGACGGCGGCGAAGTCAGCGTACTGGGGCATAAGCACACCAGTGTCCGCAATGGGATCAAGGAATTGATCGGCATTCAGTTGCAAACCACCGGCCTCTATCCCCTGCTCACCGTGTATGAACTGCTGCACCTGTTCGGCTCGTTCTACCAGAAATCCCTCCCACCCGACGACTTGATCAAAATGATCTCGCTCGAAGACAAGCGCGACACCCGCAGCAAAGACTTGTCCGGCGGACAGCGGCAGCGGCTCTCGTTAGCGCTGGCCCTGGTCAACGATCCCGCACTCGTCTTTCTGGATGAACCCACCACCGGCCTCGACCCGCAGTCGCGCCGCCAGATTTGGGGTATCGTCAAGGAACTCAAGCAGCGTGGCAAAACCGTCATGCTCACCACCCACTACATGGAAGAAGCGCAAACCCTCTGTGACCGTGTCGCGGTGATGGACGCCGGGAAGATCATCGCCCTCGATTCGCCGCAGGGTTTGATCAGCCAGAACTTTGAGGAAACCGCCATCGAGTTTGAAGACCGCAACAGCGCCGACATGACAACACTCGAAAAACTGCCCGGCGTCAAACGCGCCAGCCGCGACGGCAGCCTGGTCACGCTCTACACCCTCGATACACCACACACCATGGAAGGGCTGCTCGACGCCGCCCGCAACGGCCAACTGCATTTTGACGATCTGCGGGTCCGCAGTGCCACCCTGGAAGATGTCTTCCTCAAACTCACCGGGCGTCGGATTCGGGACTAGGAGAGAGTCGATCATGCGTTCCTTTGTGCAGCTTTATATTGCGACAGTCCGCGAGTTCGTGCGTGACATCAGCGCCCTCTTTTGGACGATGGCCTTCCCCATCATGTTCATCATCATCTTTGGGATCATTTTCTCTGGTGATGATAGTGATGTCTCTTTTTCCGTCGGCGTGGTGAACGAAGACGGCGCGGCCAGCCAGCAGTTAGTGGACAGCCTCAACCAGATCGAAGCATTTGAAGTTCACACGGGCAGCCGTGACAAAGAAATCGCCGCCCTCAAGGATGGAGATCGCCGCGCGGTGATCGTCATTCCCGCCGGAACCGGCGAACAGATCGGCGAATACAAAACCCAGTTGATGCGCGGCGGCGGCACCGAACTTCCCCAGGCGAATCTGGAAGTCTATTATGATCCCTCCGACACCAACCGCTCTCAGATCGTCCTGAGCATCGTGGATAAAGTCGTGTCGGGCATGAATGTCGGCGTGTCGGGCATCACCCCCGTCCTGACCATTGATCAGCAAAAGGTCAAAATTGGTGATGAGGACCTGTCGAGCATCGATTATCTGCTGCCCGGCATCCTTGCCATGAGCCTGATGCAGATGGGCCTCTTCGGGACCGCCGCGCCGCTCGTCAGTCTGCGCGAAAAAGGTGTGCTGCGCCGCATGGGAGCCACCCCTCTCAGCCGGTCATCCATGCTGGCCTCGCAGATCGCGTTCCGGCTGACCACCGCCTTTGCGCAAACCGCACTGATCGTCATCGTGGGCGCGATATTCTTTGATGTCAACATCCAGTACAGCAACCTGCTCCAGATCATCGGTGTCGTGCTGCTGGGGTCGAGCATGTTCATCACGCTGGGCTATTTCCTGTCTGGACTGGCGAAGACCGAAGAAGCGATTCAGGGTATCGTCTCCCTACCCAACTTCATCTTCATGTTCCTGTCCGGCATCTTCTTCCCCGTCGAAATGATGCCCGACTGGATTCGCCCCCTGGTCGACATCATCCCGCTTACCTACCTGGGCGATCTGCTGCGCCGCGTCATGATCGACGCCGGATCGTACTACAGCCCCACGCGCAGCCTGATCATCCTGACGGGCTGGCTGGTGGTCTGTGGCGTGCTGGCGCTGCGCTTCTTCCGCTGGGAATCCCAGAGTTAGCGTGCATCCCCTGTTGTAAGAGGGGATGCGGTTCGTAGGGGCGATTCGTGAATCGCCCCCGAACTTCACTTCAGAATCACCGTCCCATCGAACCGCTGCACATCCGCCAACGTTTCCCGGTAGAGGTCGGGAATATTTTCCGGCAGTTCGTCCAGCGCGAAAAACTGCGCCCCGGTGGTTTCGTCCGTCGCCGCACTGTACCGCGTATGGGAATACACCGCGATCAGCGTCGCCGCCGTGACCGTCAGCCCCGATTCTTCCCACACTTCACGCCGCAAAGCGTCTTCAACCGATTCGTCTAATTCCATGCTCCCGGCGGGCATCACCCACCGCCCGTTATCGCTGCGCCGCACCAGCATCACCCGCCCCGCTCCATCCATGATCACGGCCCGCACCGTGTTCGCCATCAGCTTCCGTTTACCGACCACCTGCCGCAGTTGCCCCAGGTACGATTCTTCATAGGGTAGATTCGCTTTGATCATGTGCTTCTACTCCTCCACATTGGATCGAATGGCTCTACACCATAATACGCCCCCATGTTATTCTATTGCAGCTATCGCACATTGAGGAGAAAACGCAGCATGAACCCAACCGTTGAACGTGCCCAATCGCTGTTTGTGTCGAAGTCGTATCACTGCGCCGAAAGCACCCTGATCGCGCTGGCCGAAAGCCAGGGCATCGCATCCGACCTCATCCCCAAAATCGCCACCGGATTCGGCAGCGGCCTCGCGCGCACCTGCGGCATCTGCGGCGCGGTCTCCGGTGCGATCATGGCCCTCGGTTTGATCAATGGCCGCACGGAACCGAACGCCGACCGCGAACCGAATTATGCTGCTGTTCAGCAACTGCTGCGTGAATTTGCCGCCCGTCACGGCTCCACCAACTGCTTTGATCTGACCGGCTGCGACTTCGCCACGCCCGAAGGCCAGCAGAAATTCAACGCCAACCAGATGCACACACAGTGCAGCGACTATATCGCCACCGCGATCCAGTTGGCCTTACGCGAAACCACTGGCGGCTGATAGGTGATATGAGGGGAAAATCATGCGCGCCTTTATCGAACTCTACCGGAGCAACCTACGCGAATGGCGGCGTGATCCCACGGCGCTGCTCTGGTCGCTGATTTTCCCCATCATGCTCATGTTGTTCACCGGACTCGTTTTTTACCGTGAGTCCGGCACCCGCTTTGATCTCGGCGTGGTCAACGAAACTGGGGAGTCTGGTCAGGTCGTGATCGAGGCGTTCCGCCAGATGGACACCTTCAACCTGGCGGTCCATTCGCGCGCCCATGAACTCAACGCGCTCCAGCGTGGCGAGCGCCAGGCGGTGATCCTCATTCCCGCGTCCGGCAGCCAGATCGAGATTTATTACGCGGACGCTGATCCCCATTCAACCACCATTTTGGCGCTGATCCAGACTGGAATCGCCCAAACCAGCAGCAGCCCGCCCCGCTGGACAACCCATATCCAGACAGCCTCGGCGCGCCATCTTGACCGGACGGATCTAATGCTGCCCGGCATTCTCGGCATCAATCTGATGCAGTTGGGGCTGTTCCTCACCGCCGCGCCGCTGGTAGCCCTGCGTGAGCAAAAAGTGCTGCGCCGCATGGGTGCAACGCCCCTCCGCCGCACAACGATGCTGGCGTCGCAGATCGCGTTCCGCGTGACGCTCGCCGTGATGGAGATGATTATCGTGCTGCTGATCGGCGTACTGCTGTTTGATGTCGATATTGCGTGGGATAATTTGCCTGCCATCATCGGCGTAGTTCTGCTTGGCGCGGCGCTTTTTGTAACGCTCGGCTATTTTCTGGCTGGACTGGCCCAGACCGAGGAAGCGATTCAGGGCTTGATCGGGATTCCCAACGTCGTTTTTATGATGTTGTCCAACATCTTTTTCCCTATCGATGATATGCCAACCTGGATTCGTCCCGTCGTGGATGCGCTCCCCCTGACCTATCTGGTGGATGCGCTGCGCCAGACCATGCTTGACACGGCAGGCCGGTATACCATGTCCACCAATCTGATCGCCATGACTGCATGGACGATCATCTGTGCCGGGCTGGCGATCTGGCGCTTCCGCTGGGAATAGACTACACCATAAACTCCCCGCTGCGATAGAACAACTCGCCGTCGATCCAGATTTCGCCGCCGTCCCTCATGCCATGCACCATATCCCAGTGGATCGCGCTTTGATTCGTGCCCTCGACATCCGTATACGCATTGCCCAGCGCCATATGGATCGTGCCGCCGATCTTTTCATCGAACAGCGTTTCCCCGGTGAACTGCTGGATAAACGGGTTGTTCCCAATCGCAAATTCGCCCAACCGCCGCGCGCCCGCATCCATCGCAAGGCGTGAACGCAGAAAATCCTCACCCTTCGCCGCGCAATCCTCGATCACCAGCCCATCCTTGAAGGTCAGTTGGACGCCGTTAACCTCGCGCCCGTTATACACCGTCGGGAAGCTGAACTCCACCCGCCCATTCACCGATTCGTCCAGCGGCGCGCAGTAGATTTCGCCGTCCGGCATATTCACGTTGCCGTGTGCGCTGGCCCAGGGCCGCCCCGCAAACTCGAATGTCATGTCAATGCCCGGCCCCTTCACGACGGCGCATTTTTTGCCCTTCAGCCAGCCGACCAACCGTTCCTGCTGCGCCTGGAATCCCTTCCAATAGGCCACCGGGTCCGCCTGATCGAGTGCGCAGGCCCGGTACACAAATTCCGTATAATCCAGCAGACTCATTTCCGCTTCCTGCGCCGCCGCGTCAGTCGGCCACAGCGCTACATTCCAGCGGAGTTCTTGCGCCCCCACCCGCTGATGATAGACGGCCCACAGCGAACGATACGCCTCCTGCCGCCGCGCCTGTTTAGCCGGGTCCACGCGCGAGCCGTGTTTGGTGTTGAACGGCGCAATAATCGAATACATCACGTCCGCCTTTTCGATGGCGGTCATATGCAGCGGATTCAGGAAGCCGATCTGATCACCATCCCCCAGTTTCATCAGCAAATTTTCCGTATTCGGTGACTCCGCGGTGATGATCGGATGCCCTCCCCGCCGCAGAATCGCTTCTGCCAGCGCCTCGATCATCGGCTGGGCGGCGGTGGTCGTGCGGATCAGTCCGATCTCGCCCTTCTGAATCGGCGCGGAATAATCGGTCAGGACGGCGGCAAGTTTGGGCGCGAAATCTTCAAACATCAATCATTCCTCTCAGTGTGTTTTTTTCAGAGAAGTGTAGCTGTGAATCCGATTCCGCGCCCGAAAAAACATTACACCATAAATTCGCCGCCACGATAGAACAGCTCGCCGTCGATGATGACCTCGCCGCCGTCCTTCATGTTATGCACCATATCCCAGTGGATCACGCTCTTGTTCACGCCGCCCGCGCCATCGGCCTGTTCGCCCAGCGCCATATGGATCGTCCCACCAATTTTTTCATCGAACAGGATTTCCCGCGTGAATTCCTGGATGCCCATGTTCGTACCAATGGCAAATTCACCCAGTCGTTTTGCACCCTCGTCCATCTGAAGCTGGCTCTGCAAATAATCATCGCCCTTTTCCGCGTGCGCCTCGACGACACACCCCCGCTCAAACACCAGCCGCACCCCGTTGAGTTCGCGCCCGCCGTACACCGTCGGGAAACTGAATGCCACCGTGCCATTGACCGAATCCTCAACCGGCGCGGTGAAAATTTCGCCATCCGGGAAATTTTTGATCCCGTGACAGCTCACCCAGGATCGCCCGCCAAAATCGAAACTCATCTCGATGCCCGGCCCGTGAATCTCGGCGTGCTGCTTGCCTTTCAGCCATTCCACCAGCACCGCCTGCCGCTCCTGGAATTCCTGCCAGTACGCCACCGGATCAGTCCGATCCAGTCCCGCCGCGCGGTACATAAATTCGGTGTATTCCAGCAGGCCCATTTCGGCATCCTGCGCCCCGGCCTGTGTCGGCCAGCCCGTGATATTCCAGCGGATGTCATCATGCTCACACCGCGCCAGATAACGTTCGAACAACGGGCGCTGGCCTGCGTGTTGCCGGGCCATTCGTGCGGCGGACACCCGCGAGAATCGTTTAGTGTTCGTGGGGGCGCGAATCGAATAGAGTACATCCGCTTTATCAAACTGCGTCCACAGCGCGGGATCGATGAAATCGAACTGGGCCTCCGTCGCATGTTTCATAAAAATTTCACCCAGGCTCGGAAAACTCATTGACAGGCTGGGGTTGCCGCCCTTTTTGACAATCTCTTCCCATAACGCCTCGACAATCGGTTCGGCGGCCACGCTCGCCATCACCAGCACATAATCCCCCGGTTTGACAGGGCGGCAGTATTCCGTCAGCACGCGGGCCAGCTTGGGCGCAAAATCGTGAGTCATATAATTTACTCCTGTTGATAGAAACGCCAGTCCTTCGATTATACGCTCAAAACTTTAAAATTTCACATCAATACCTAAAGATATTTGATAATCTATCTTGAATTTCTGAATGTAGGCTCAAGATTTTTATATGCTATCTAACGAACAAAAAGAGGCAGATTGCGCTGCCTCTCTCATATTCTTTGGGAGGGATACGGGACTACACCATAAACTCGCCGCTGCGATAGAACAACTCGCCGTCGATGTAAATCTCGCCGCCGTCCTTCATATTGTGGACCATATCCCAGTGGATCGCGCTCTGGTTCAGGCCCTTCGCCTCTTCATAGCTGCGCCCCAGCGCCATGTGGATCGAGCCGCCAATCTTTTCATCGAACAAAATGCTGCGCGTCATCTGCGTGACACCTCTATTCGTGCCCACCGCAAATTCGCCCAGCCGCCGCGCGCCGGAATCAACGTTCAGTTGGCCGAGCAAAAATTCCTCGTTTTTTGTGCCGCTGGCTTCCACCGCGACACCGTTTTCAAAACGCAGCTTGACGCCATCGACCTCATAGCCCAGGTACACACTGGGATAGTTAAAATGCACCCACCCGTTCACCGACTCTTCAACCGGGCTGGTGAAAATTTCGCCATCGGGGAAATTATTATTGCCCCAGCAGTTCACCCAAACCCGGTCCTGAAAGTCCAGCGCCATATCGATGCCCGGCCCTTTCACTTCAAGGTGTTTTTTGCCCTGCAACCACTTCACCAGCCGGTCCTGCATCGCGCGGAAATCGCGCCAGTACTGCACCGGGTCCGGCTGATCCAGTCCACACGCCCGCGCCACAAAATCGCTGTAATCCTTCAACCCCATTTCAGCCGTTTGTGCGGCGGCATTCGTCGGCCAGCCGACCACTGTCCAGCGCAATTTACCTTCGGAATAACGCTCCAGGTAGCGGTTGCTCACGGGTTGGTTCGTCTTGCGGAAGCGGGCCATCTTTGCCGGATCGACAGCAGACAGCGCTTTGGAATTCGCCGGAGCCTTGATGAAAAACAGTGCATCTGAGTTGTCGATCCAGTGCATGATCGTGCTGTCGAGGTGATCAAGCTGCCACTCGTTCGCCTCGCGCAGGAACAGTTCAAAATAGGGCGTATAATCTGCCGAAACGAGTGCCGACGACTGCACATTGGGGAACGCGCCGCGCTTCATCACCGCTTCAAATAACGCTTCGATCAACGGGCCGCATGTCGCGCTGTTGCCGATAATCGTGACGACTTCTCCCGGCTTGACGGGGCTGGAATAGTCCGTCAGAATGCGAGCCATTTCGGATGCTAAATCTTTAACCATCATTACCCCCCAACTACAAAGTCCCCATTCCGGTAGAACAGTTCACCGTCGATGGTAATCTCGCCGCCGTTTTTCATGCTGTGGACCATATCCCAGTGAATCACGCTTTCATTCACGCCGCCCGATTCGCCGATGCCGTGTCCAATCGCCATGTGGATCGAGCCGCCGATTTTCTCATCGAACAGCGTTTCGCCCGTGAAGCGCTGGATGCCCATATTGGTCCCCACCGCGAACTCACCCAGGCTGCGCGCCCCCTCATCAATATCAAGCTGCGTCATCAAGTAGTCTTCGTTTTTTCCCGCCGACGCCTCAATAATGCGCCCGTCCTTAAATGTGAACTTCACGCCGTTGACTTCGCGCCCGCCGAACATGGTCGGGAAGTTGAACTCCACATGCCCGTTGACGCTGTTTTCAATCGGGCTGGTGAACACTTCGCCATCGGGGAAGTTTTTTGTCACCCCAGCAGTTCACCCAGGGCCGGTCTGTGAAGTCGAACGACATTTCGATGCCCGGCCCCTTCACTTCCGCGTGTTTTTTGCCCTTCAGCCATTCTACCAGCCGATCCTGCCGGGCGCGCATGGCTTTCCAGTGTGCTACCGGATCGGCCTGATCGAGCGCGCAGGCTTTATACATAAATTCGGTGTAGGCCAGTAGGCCCATTTCCGCTTCCTGCGCGGAAGCCTGCGTCGGCCACGCGGTGATATTCCAGCGCAGCGACTGCTCATTGATCCGCTTGAAATACAGTTCCATCATGGGGCGGCGGCCTTCTTGCGATTTTTTCAAAATCTGCGGGTCCACCTGTGACAGGCTTTTGGTATTGCTCGGCGCGATGATCTGGTACAGTATTTCAAGCGG
>DATAMF010000307.1:0-7757 GCA_036260665.1 Aggregatilineaceae bacterium
TTGACCGCCAGGAACTGACCCAGTTGACCGATTTCGACAGCAACGCGGGCCGCGCCAGCTTCGATCCTACTGGGCAGTACGTCCTCTACAACCGCTATGATGCAGCCCAGGCTCGTTGGGATATTCGCGCACTCGATGTCAACGATCCCACCAGCGAGATGCTGGTTGCCGTCGGTTTGACGCCCAACTGGAGTCCCGATGGCAAATGGATCGCGTACTCATCCGAGCGCAATGCCAGCAGCGATCTGGCCGATGTGTTTGTGATGCCCACCGACTGCATCTATAACAACACGCCCTGCGAACCCGGCCAGGAGAAAAATATTACCTACACGCCGGAAATTGGCGAACGTGAGCCGCTGTGGAGTTCGGACCAGACGCAGATCATCTATCTGCGCAACACCAACCCGACTCCCGGCGCGGAGCTGTGGGATATTTTCCGCCAGGAACTCAAAACCGGGCGGCTCGTCAAGCTGACCGATACCACCGATGTCAGCGAACGCCATACCGATTGGCAGCGCACGGAAACCGCCGAAATGGTCGAAGTGGAAACGGTGCTGCCGGTGGTGGTCAGCGTCACATCGGCCACACTCAACCTGCGCAATGGACCCTCTACCGGCGCGCAAGTCGCGGGCCAGCCAGTCAACAACGGTCAGTTTTTGTTTGTCCAGAGCGTTAACGCGGCGGGAGACTGGTACTACATTACACTGCCAGCCGATGGCACCAGCGCGTGGGTGTTTGGTGATTTTACGCAGACGGTAGAAGGCGATCCGACCACGCTGCCTGTGCGCGAAGATTAGGTCATCCCGAAAAAATTGGCGCAGCCTTAATCGAAAAATGCCCCGGTACCGCACCGGGGCACGTTCATCCTATTGGTGGTAGCGGTCATAAAATTCGACGGCGCGCTTCATGAACACCAGGGCATCGGTTTCAGAGGTCCGGCCCATCACAATATCCGCAACCCAGGCCGCCGCTTCGCGCTCATCCATCAGGTACGCCAACACGACGGTTTCCAGTTCCAGAATCCGCCCGGTCTGCTGCCCGAAGTACAGCCAGTCTTGTAAGGTGAGTTCGAGATAGGTATTCTTCATCGCACGCCTCCCGCTGGCTGCGTGTATTTTTGATGCTTATTTAGACGCATTGTAAACCCGTTTGGTTCCCAGCAGATGACCGCTACCTGACGCTCACTCTGCTGCCTCTCTACTTATAACCCATTTTACAGGATGCGCAGGGAGTCCAGTCACCTAATTATGAGGGGTTCAACAGGAAGTCTGTCCTCTTTCATCTTGAGCCAAGCTGTGTTATGCTGCATCTATAAACAGTGGATGGACAATGAACGATGATTGATGATAATACGCCGCTTTCACGGGCTGCGGTGCTGGGCAGTCCACTTTCCAAACTTTCACGCGGCATGAAAAACGTGATCCGCCGCGCGCGGATTGAACATCTATCGGGCGAACTGCTGCGGCTGGCCCAATTGCAGCGGCTGCCCGTCCCGGTGGAGGAATTACTCGCCTGCCCGCCCCTTAATCTGTGGACGCTGCCCTATGACCAGCCGCCCGATTATCCCACCGCCCTGCCGCAGTCACCGGAGGGCCGCATGGACACTGCACGAGCCATTGCGCGCCTCGTAGGGGAAAGCCACTGGGACATGTGTCTGAAGTTGTTGGGTGATTCGCCGCTCTCGGACTACGAAGTGGATGTGTTTGCCACCGCCCTGCTGCTTCCCACCGCCCTGCTGGCCGGAATCAATGAGCGCCAGCGGACCCCGACCAACGTTGCGCTGCTGTTCCAGGTACCGCTGGCGTATGCTGTGACCCGCTTAGCGGAATTAGGTTATCTGCGCGACATGGAGCGCTTCGAGTCCGAAATCCTATGACAACGCCTTCGACCACGCCACGGTAGCCGACACCACCCGAAAACCCACCACCGCCGCCGCCCGCTGCATCGCCACATTATCCCGGCTGGTTCCCAGGCATACGGTATCTATGCCGCGCGTACGAAGCAGCTCCATTCCCGCCAGCAGCAGCGCCTTTGCTAATCCCTGCCCCTGGAAGTCGGGATGGGTCGCTACCGGATCGGTGTAACCCACGCTGTGCCCGCTCAGTTCATTTTCGTCGGCGCTGATATAACACATGCAGTACGCCGCCAGCCGGCCATCCGGTGCAACGGCCACCAGATCAAGTTCGCGTTCATAGGTCGGCGTCCGCATCATCGACAGGCGGTACTCCACCGTCATATTTTCGGTGCCCCACGCGGCGCGGTGCATGGCAACATGCGCCTCAACTTCTTCTTCACCCGCAATAGGCCGGATCGTGAATCCCGGCGGCAGCACGGGAGCCGGAATCGGATCGAGCAGCGTCCGGCTCATGTACACCCCGCCCTCGTCCAGCCGGTTGAAACCGAATGCTTCCAGCGCCGCCAAACGCGTGAGATCATCTTCGCGGCAGTTCAGATCAAGCGACGGCCACCCCGCCTGCCGGGCGTCTGCTTCCGCCCACGCCAACATCTCCCCTTCGATCTCGTGCGCTCCCTCATAGGCCAGCATTCCGTCATCCAGCAGCGCATAGCCCAGCAGCGCCCCGCGCTCATCCTCCCACAGGTATGTGTGCGCCTGAATTGCGGCCACCCCCAGCATCTCTTGCAAGTCGATGACACTTGGAAAAGCCGCGACTCGCTCGGCGGGGCGTTTTCGGACGAGATCAAGCATCCGTTCCTGATCGATTTGATCATGATAGGGTCGAGCGGTAGTCATAAAGTACCCCCAGCAACTGATTAAATAACGTTCATTATACCCGTAGAGTACTATTTCCCGCGCGCTCAGTCTGGCGTATTCTAGAGCACAAGTAAGCACTATCTTAGAGGTTATACTGGATGCTTCACGTGACTGAACACACAATAATATGTCCTCAGTGTCGTTCTGAAAACAGTGATAACCTTCAAAGATGCACGCGTTGTGGGAATCCCCTCCCTCCCACAACGCGTCCCCTTGTCCTCAAAAACCTGACTTCCGAGTTAGCCGAAAGTGTCGCCCGCAAGCTGCCCGATGGAAAAATACTGTCCGTTAGCAGTAAGGACATCGTGCTTTACATTCTCGACTACAACGAGGCCCTGGTTTTCAAATCAACCGACCATGTAATTTTGGGCCGCAACGCCCCCGGCGGCCACGCCACACCGGGCGATTTGACGCGTTATGGGGGCTATTCGATGGGCGTCTCGCGCCAGCACGCCGAAATCTGCTGCACCGAACAAGGCTATACGATTCAAGACCTGGGCAGCGCCAACGGCACCTGGATCAACGAAAAACGTCTGCCGCCGCGCCACCCCGCCCCTCTCAAACACGGCGATATGCTGTGGCTCGGCCAGTTGATCGTGATGATCTACCTGTCTAAAGACTAACCGCCAATTCTCCCCTACATCCGGCGGGGCTTGTGTGCTACAATTCCGCTTATGCAGAATAACAAAACCTATCACTACTATGATCTCATCATGGCGCTGTTCGTCACAGTCCTGCTCATCAGCAACCTGTTAAGCAGCGCGAAGATTATCGATCTGAAGATGAGCCTCGGCCCGATTGCGCTCGCGTTTGATGCCGGGACGCTCGTTTTTCCGATCAGTTATATCTTTGGTGACGTGTTAACCGAAGTCTACGGCTACCGTCGCTCACGGCGTGTGATCTGGGCCGGATTTGGGGCAAATGTCCTGTTGGCCTTTTTCGTCTGGGTGGCCGCTGTGCTCCCCGGTGAATCCGAATGGCAGGGTTACGCCGGTCAGGAAGCCTACGATGCCATTCTCGGCAGCATCAGCGGTTTGATCGTCGCCAGCATGGTCGCCTATTTTCTGGGCGAGTTCTCCAACAGCTACGTGCTGGCCCGCCTCAAGGTGCTCACGGATGGGCGCTGGCTGTGGTCCCGCACCATCGGCAGTACCCTCGTCGGGCAGGCGGTTGATACCACCGTTTTTATGTTGATTGCGACAGCGCTGGGTGTCTTTTCGACCAATCTGCTGCTCTCGCTGATCGTCACCAATTACATCCTCAAGGTGAGCTTTGAAGCGCTCCTCACCCCGCTCACATATCGGGTGGTGAATATGCTCAAAGCCGCCGAAAACGAGGATTATTACGACCGCCATACGGATTTCAATCCGTTTAAATTAAGTGTGTGAGATGACAGACGAACCCGAAGCACAGCCCATTCCCGAAGGTCACAAAAGCGGCTTTATCGCGGTGGTCGGACGCCCCAACGTCGGCAAATCGACTCTGATGAATGCCATTTTGGGCGAGAAGATCGCCATTGTCAGCCCCAAGCCGCAGACAACCCGCATCCGCCAGTTGGGGATTTATACGCGCGACGACGTGCAGATCATTTTTGTGGATACCCCCGGCATCCACGAGGCGCGCACCAAGTTGGGCGAGTTTATGGTCGGAGTCGCGGTGGATGCGCTGCGCGACGCCGATCTGATCCTGTTCCTGGTCGATGTCAGCGCCCCACCCCATGAGGAAGATCGCCGCATTGTCGATCTCATCCAGCAGGCCGGGAACATGACGCTGATGGTATTGAACAAAATCGACCTCGCCAATGCGGAAGTGCTGACCGCGAACAGCGAGGCATTTCGGGCGCTGCTGCCCGGTGCCGAGACTATCACCACATCCGCCAAGTCAGGCCAGGGCGTAAACGATGTGATGGAGCGGATTATCACCCGGCTGCCCGAAGGCCCGCGTTATTATCCCGAAGATCAGCTTTCCGATACTGCGGTGCGCGACATTGCGGCGGAAATTGTGCGCGAAAAAGTGCTGCTCAATCTGGAAGAAGAAGTGCCGCACGGCGTCGTGACCATCACCGAGGAGTTCAAAGAGCGCAGCGCCGAGCTAACCTATATCGGCGTGACGGTGTATGTCGAGCGCGACTCCCACAAAGGCATTGTGATCGGCAAGGGCGGCAAAATGCTCAAAACGATCAGCCAGCAGTCCCGCATCGAACTGGAAGCCTTCCTCGGCACCAAGGTCTATCTCGAATTGTGGGTCAAAGTCCTGAAGAACTGGCGTAAAGACGAAACCATGCTGCGCCGGTTGGGCTACCGCCTCTCTCGCGATAACTGAAATAGCGCCGCGTTTTCAATAATGAATTGTCCCATCCGGGACAATTTTTAATTGACTTTAATTTATTTTTCATTTATGCTAAAAAAGCGCTTTAATCCTACCGCTTCGAGGCTCGCTTATGTACCGAAAACTCATCGTGTTCGCACTGATTGGGATCTTGGTTTTGACAGGCTGCGGAGATAAAGACGAGCCAGAAACCAAAAATCAACGCGTGAAAATTTATGTGGCGCTGCCGACTGATCGAGAGGTCTACCAGGACGCTTATAATGGTATTCTGATGGCTTATGAAGAGGCGGGCAAGAAAGCTGGCACGAAGCCGGTTGAACTGGTTTTCGTTAAAACCAGCGATGCAGAAGCCGCTTATTCGACTGAGTTAGAGCAGCAAGCAGCCAATGCCGCGGTGAAAGACAAGGCGGTTCTCGTTTATATTGGCATGGGCACCAGCGGGCAAGCGCGGGTCGGTCTACCGATCCTCAACCAGGCCGGGCTGGCGGGTATCTCCCTCAAAGCAACCTGGCCGGGCCTGACTAAACCCGGTTTCGGGGCCGGTGAACCGGGTGTTTATTATGCCACCGGACAGCGAAACTTTTTCCGCGTCGTGCCAAGTGACGATGTGCAGGGCTTAGTCGGCGCGCGTTGGGCCGCTCAATTAGGTTTCACAAATGTCTTTCTCGTGGATGATGGTTCCGCCTATGGAAAAGGCGTCGTCGGTATTTTTGCTGCGAATGTCCAAAATATCGAAATCAAGGGGGAGGCCCAGTTTGATTACAAAACAGCGACTCCCGAAACTTATGCGGATATCGCCCAGCAAGTCGTGACTTCCAAGGCCGAGTTCGTCTATTTCGGCGGCTATGCGGCTGAAGGCGGCCCGGAGCTGGTCGCCGCGCTGCATACAGCTAAACCGGATATTGCGATTATGGGAGCCGATGCCGTCGCCCTGCATGATATGAAAGCACAGGAATTAGGGGCGCTTGTCGAAGGGGTGTACGCCACCGACGTGATTATTCCCCCGCAGGAAATTGGGAATACAGCCGCTCCCAAATTTATGGAGGCTTACGAGGCGAAATATAGTGAGCCGGCGACGGGCATGGCGATGAATGGTTATGACGCCATGCGTCTGGTTCTACAGGTTATTTCAACCACCTCTAACCCAAGCCGCGAGAATATCTTGCAGGGTATTCATAACCTGGCCGTATTTTCTGGCACGGCAGGTCTTTGGTCATTCGATGAACTAGGCGATACAACGCTCACCACGATCAGCGGCTACCGCTTCGAAAATGGCGAATGGAAATTCGTCCAACTGCTGCAATAAAAAATCAGCCCCGGCTTGTTCACCGGGGCTTTCCCGTTATTGCCCTCTCGACCAGCTTTGCCAACTATCATAGGTCGGACTCTGGCTCAGATTGTGGGGGTTAGTCCCATCAGCATTCACCACATAAATTTCTTCATTCCCATCACGGTAAGAAACAAAACCGATTTGACTACCATCCGACGACCAGCTTAACGGATAAGCATAGTCAGCGATTTGACCGAGGCCGTGTGGATTGCTGCCATCCGCATTCATCACATACAGCTCAGGATTCTCCTCATTTCCCGCCATAAACGCGATCTGACTGCCGTCAGGCGACCAGGCCGGATAGCCGACCCATTCCATATCAGGAGATATTTTGTGCTGGTTACTGCCATCCGCGTTCATCACATGAATTTCATGCTCCACCCTAAACAGGAGTTGGCTGCCGTCGGGCGACCACCAGAACTCCATCTCATCTTCATCTGTTTGACTCACATTGTGCTGATTACTGCCATCCGGGTTCATCATATAGATATCTAACTTGTCGTCATGAAAGGCTATAAAGGCGATCTGGCTGCCGTCGGGTGACCAACTTGGCTCGAAGTTTTGTCTAAGGTCTTCCGTCAGGCAACGTTGATTATTTCCGTCGGCGTCTACCACACAGATGTCATTAAGTCCACCATGTTGAGCGAGATACACAATCCGTTTTCCATCCGGTGACCAGGACGGGTTTGTATCAGCCATTGGTTCACCGTCCTGTGTTGCATTTTGAGACAGGTTGAGGGGGTTACTGCCATCCGCATTCATGACGTAAACTTCGTAGTTGCCGTCACGAGCCGAGATAAACGCGATCTGAGAGCCATCGGGCGACCACACTGGATAGAAATCACTCTCTGCGCTCTGAGTCAAATTGCGCTGATTGCTCCCATCCGCATTCATGACAAAGATTTCCTGGTCACCATCCCGATCCGACTCAAAAGCGATAAGTCCTGGTCCGCCAGCCGTAGGTGCCCCGGTTCCACCATTCAAAACTCGCAGTGGACTGACCACAAAATAAATGGGAGACAGGTCCGCTGCAGTCACCGTCAGCCGAAGCTCATAAAGGCCATCCGGGATAGCGGTGGTATCCCACACGCCCAATACGCCATCGACAACAGCGGTAGTTGCGGGCAGTGTGATCGGAACCCAACCGACATTGGCATCGGTAGTGGCATCGGCAGGCAGTGGACGGTATTCCAGAAAGTAGTTTATCAGACCACTGACATTCACCGTTCCGATGACCTGTGTCTGCCCACTCAGTTCGGATACAGCCAGCGGTGTCGTGATCGTAACATCACTGCTTTGCGCCGATACACCTGAACCCACGATCAG
>DATAMF010000325.1:0-3970 GCA_036260665.1 Aggregatilineaceae bacterium
AGCATGGCCGGAATTTGGTATTTCATACACAGAAATACCCCCGTCAGATTAATCCCGATTACCCGGTTCCATGCCTCAACGCTGTAATCGGCGGTTGGAGCCGACTCGCCGCCGATCCCGGCGTTATTACATGCAAAATCCAGCCGTCCATAGGTTTCCACCGTCTGCCGTACCAGGGCCTGGACATCGGCATCCTGCGCTACATCACATTTCACAAAGATGGCATCCCCGCCATTATCACGGATCAAGCGGACGGTTTCTTCGCCACCTTCGACCGATACATCGCTTACGACCACCTTCGATCCTTCGCGCGCGTAGGCCAGCGCGGTAGATCGCCCGATGCCGGAACTCGCCCCAGTGACAATAGCGACTTTGTTCTTTAGTCCTTCCATATTCCTCGACCTCACCTTTCCCCAAATAAAAACGCATCCTAGATAGACTCTAAGGATGCGTTTTCTGAAAAGGTAGTGGAATGACGTTAGAACTTATACTCCCCCGTACTGAACACATGCACATACGGCGTTTCGTACCCGCCATCCATACTCCACTGGAAGGCCCAGTGAGCGTCTGTGATGGTCATATTGACACAGCCGTGACTGTGGCGGTAGCCGAAGCCATCATGCCAATAGGTGCCGTGCAGCGAAATCGCTTGATCGAAGTACATCACCCAGGGCACATTTTCCAGGGAATAGAAGTCAGTCTGGCCTTCTGCGCCGCTCATATTGCCGCTTCGCTGGCGCGTCCCCACCATGAAGGTGCCTTCGTTGGTGTCCCAATCGGCCAGCCCCGACGAAATCAGCGTCGTGAAGACAGGCATATCTTCTTCGTAAGCCACCAATACCTGCTCGAAGAGATCGATGGCAAACCAGCGACCTTTCACTTGCGGCGGGCGATCAACCAGCAGTACCCGCGCCATATTGACCTGCTTGACCCATTGTTCCGGCCCCACCAGATACCACTCCCACCCGTCGATCTCCACGGTTGCGAAGATGTTCACGCGGGTATACCGGGCCAGCAGCGGCTTGCTTTCATCGCCGTCCAGTCCCGGCGCGGGGCTGGGATACACGGGCACCAGAATCCACGCCATCGGATAGGCCAGCGGCCCATCCAGATATACCCCGGCAAATTCGCTGGGCCGGACGACGGCGAGTTGGCTGGCAGGCATCCATTGACCATCATTCACCTGGAGCCAATCGCCTTGCGCACCGGACACCGTGACATAGGTAAAACCCTGTGGAATTTCGCCCACCGGATTGCCACCCGGCGCATCGTACAACGTAGCCGCCCCGCCGATAATTTTGCGGAAGGCAAAGCGTGCGATCTCATCCATATCAACCGCCAGCGGACGCACATCGGGGTGGGGATGCAGCAGCATCTCATCGAGCAGCATTTGATACTCGACGGTAGGCAGACCGGCTGTGCAGCCTGGCCCGTTGGGTTCTTTCAGACACGCTTCCCGGTCAGCGGCACGCACGGTCGAAACGGAGAAAAATGGGGTCAAACTGAGTACCAGCAACCATGTAAATATCAGACTGCGACGGCGCACGAACGGACCTCCTACATTAAAAACCTTATGAGCATCAATTGTACCAAACGAGTATACCGGGCTGCCAGCACGCTCACCCTACGCTTGCTCCGCTTGTGCCAATCGCTGCACAAACACCAGCAGCCGCTGCTCAATATCGTGGTACAGCTCGTGAATAATTTCGAGCTGCTCACTTTCCGCTCTGCCCTCTTCCGACTCATCATGCAGCGACCAGTGGATGATACGCGACTGGTTAAACAGTTCAGGTGTCAGGTGCTCATGCACTTTATCACACACCGTCACGACATAATCGAACGGCTGGTTCAGCAGGGTTTGGTAGGTGTGAATGCGCAGCATATGCGCCGGGACCAGATGTTCCCCCAACACTTGCAGCACCAGCGGCGAGATGCCATCCGACGGCGCGAGTCCGGCACTGGACGCCACCAGCGATCCGGGGGCCATGTGATGCGCTAATGCTTCGGCAATGAGCGAGCGTGCGCCGTTTTTGGCACACAGAAACAACACGCGCTGGGGATTGCGCAAGGTGGGCAGGGTTTGAGCACAGGGACTGCGCTGTTTCCACCACAGGCAGCACGCTCCTAACATCGCCAGGCTGGGAGAATAATACCGCCGGCGCGCGTCTCCAATACTCTGCTGAACAGTAACCAGCCCTGCCTCAGTCAGGACATTGAGGTGGTGGGAGAGCAAATTTTGACTCAGGCCAACTTCGCTCATCAATTCCGAATTGGTCCGATCACCGTCCATCAGCAGTTCCATCAGGTGCAGCCGGTTCGGATCAGACAGCGCCTTGAAAATTTCCACCATTGTTTCTTGAAGCATCTTGGCCGTTTCCCCTGAAAGCATCAATGTGTATATGACTATTTAACCATAATTCGTTCGTTACGGGGTAAAACAGCCTACGCTAGTGCTCGCGTCATTTGTTCGATTACCCACCGTAAATTCACGTTGCGCACGGCGTCCTGTGCCGCGCGGCAGGCGTCCTGCGCTGCCGCCATATCCTCGGCATCCTGGGCCTTGCGCACTTCGGCCAACCATGCCATCGCGCGCATATCCGGCTGTTTATCCTCCAGCCGCAGTTCATCCTGATGATCCACCAGCGTATCCAGCAGCGTATTGATCGTATCCGCGCTTTCCTGCGGCTGGTTCAGTGACGCATAGGCTTTGGCGATCAGCGCGTAGATAAAGGCCAGATCTTTCAGGCTGGCATCGTCGCTGCGATCCAACAGCGCCAACGATTGCAGCGCCGCTTGCAGGGTGGCCCGCCGCCGTTCGAGTTCGTCCAGCGTCTCTTTCAGATCGTCGGATGCGCGCCGCGTCAGATTATTGTACACCGTAACTTTCTGGTAGTATTCGGCAGCTTTCTCCAAATCGCCCTGAATCCGGTACAGATCGGCCATCGCTTGCAGCGTCGCGCTGATCCGCTCATCGCTGCGCGGCACATGATCCCCTTCGATTTCCAACGCATCCTGATAAGCTTTGTGCGCTTCCTCATAGTGGTGGGTGCGCCCGTACAACACCCCCAACGTCCGCAGCGTGTCGGCATAAGCGACGGGTTGCAGCCGCCGGTCCATATACACCAGCGCTTCATGGTGCCGCGCAATCGCCGCCGTCAGATCCCCACGTGCTTCTTGCGCCGCTGCCATCAGTTGCAGTGTTTGCACCAATCGGGCATTGGCCTGCTGGGGTTGTGCCTTTTCCGCTTCGAGCGCTTTTTGCAGTGCGTCGATGGCGTTACCATACTGTTCAGCGGCATACAGCGCCTGCCCCAGCGCCCGCCACGTGTTCGCGGCGGCGGTGGTGCCCGGCGTATGGTAGTGCAGCGCTTCCCGGTAAGATCGTTCCGCATCTTCATAGTGTTTTTGATGCCGGTGCGCCTCGCCAATCGCCTGATGAGTCAGCGCCACTTCCAGCGGGGTTTCATCTGGCAGTTCGGCGGAGATTTCCAGCGCTTCCGTCCAGGCGTCGCGCGCTTCATCATAGCGTTCCATTTGCGCATACGCCCGCCCCAGACTCCGCAGAATTTGAGCACGATCCCGTGCAAACAACGATACGGTTAAGCAGTCCAGCGCCAGTTGGTAATTCTGAATCGCAAACGGCAGACGTCCGGCGTCCCGGTGGACATCGGCTAATTCGCCCAGCACTTCGCCCAGTTCGCGCGCGTCGCCCCATTCCCGTGTGAGATCGCGTGTCTGTTCGTACAACTGCACCGCGCTTTGATCGCCTACCGCCGCCGTGACCCGCGCCAGCAGGTACAGAATATCCCGGTATTGGCGTGGGGAGTCCGCTTTTTCGAGCACATTCAGCGCCCGTCGATAGGCCCGTGCCGCCTCGTTAAGCTGGCCCTGTGCCTCGTGCGTCTGGCCCAACGACTTCAGCACATCCGCCGTATGCACTGGGCTGACCCCTTCCACGTCGCGCAGCACG
>DATAMF010000333.1:0-5050 GCA_036260665.1 Aggregatilineaceae bacterium
ACATATCTTTTGAGGCGCAGATCAACGGCTCGTCGTAGGGGCGTGGGCTTGCCCCGCCCGCGTCGCTCCCCTTCCTGCTTGCGGAAAGGGGCCAGGGGTGAACCGCATACAGCCTTAGCTGCCGAGTTTCTCCAGGTAATCTTCCGCGAAGCCGCCGCCGTTCGTCGCCACCATCACCCCGGTTAGTTTATGGACCTGAAGCTCGCCAAAATGATTAATGAGGCGGGCAATTTGTTTTTCCATCACCCCCATAAACTCATCCCAGGATACATCCATGGGAAGATGTGGTTCGCGCAGCGGGCGTCCGCTGTTCAGATAATTGAGGACCGGCTCCACTTCGGGGAAATGAAACGCGCTGGGCAAATCATACCGGGCAATCGCGCGGAAATATTGCGCCAGCCGCATAATGCCGTTTTCCAGCGTAAATGTGTGATGCACCAGCGGAATATCCTGCTTCGGATACCCCAGCAGCGTATACGCCCGCCGGACCAGCGTCTCAAATTCGGGCATTGTATGCACGCTGTTCGTCGCCGCCAGCAGAATCCCTCTGGGTCGCAGCACCCGCCGGATTTCGTTAAAGGCCTGATCCAAATCCGGGACATGGTGCAGCATATGATTCGCCATCACCACGTCAAACGTATGATCCGGGAATGGAAGATGCTGCACATCCAGATTTAAGATATGGGTAGCTTCTGTTCCAGCCTGCTCCCGTGCCGTGGATGACATTCCCCACGACAAATCGCCCGCATAATGCCGCCCAGTGGGGATATTCTGCCGCACCCATTCAAAGTATGTGCCCGGCCCCGATCCCACATCCAGCACCCACTCATCTCCCCGCCAGTTCAACGTTTCCACCACCCACCTCGGAAAGTCGATCCGGGGCAGGCTGTACAACTCGTGAGTCCGGTACCGAATCGAATAATGTTCATCAGTTGCATAAGCGTACTTGGTGAGTACTTCTCGGTCCGTATGGGGATTTGAAATCGGCATAATCGCTACTTCCACGAGCAGACAGTATCGGCGCGGTTTGCGCTCAGATTCATTGTCTGTAGTTTAACACGACATCGGGCGTAGACCAATCGTTAATTATCTCACGATAGCGTTTTGAGGCATAATGAGAGCATCGTTTGCCAAATTTTTAAGGAAATTTTCGTTTGAGTAACGAATCAGCGGTTCCCCTGGTAGCGCGAGCCATTCAGCGCAGTCAGCATCTGGTGGTATTGACCGGCGCGGGCATCTCCAAAGAGAGCGGCATTCCCACCTTCCGTGATGCCCTCGAAGGTCTGTGGGCCAACTACGATCCCCAACTCCTGGCGACACCCAATGGATTTCGCCGCAATCCCAAACTAGTCTGGGAATGGTACGACTACCGGCGCGGCCTGATCGCCCAGACCAAACCGAATCCCGGTCATGCGGCCATCGCGCAACTGGAACATCTGCTGCCCGAAGTCGTGGTCATCACCCAGAACATCGACGGTCTGCACCAGGCCGCCGGCAGTACCGATGTGATCACGCTGCACGGCAATATCAAAGACAACAAGTGTTTTGCCAACTGCCAGGGCGATCCGACCTATATCAATGTGGATGAATTAGACTGGGATCGCACCGCAGGGCCGCCCAAGTGCCCCCACTGTGGCGCATGGGTCCGTCCCGATGTCGTGTGGTTCGAGGAAGTCTTGCCCGCTGCCGCCCTGGATCGCGCCTATACGCTCTGCGAACAGGCAGATGTGGCGCTCGTCGTCGGCACCTCCGGCATCGTCCAGCCAGCCGCGACTCTGCCCTTTGTCGTCCATCATCACGGCGGCACTGTGATCGAGGTTAACCCCGATATCACCACCATTACCGCCATTGCCCGCTGGCATCTCCAGGGGCCATCCGGCGAGATTCTGCCGCTCGTCGTCGCCGCCATGAAAGCAGGCATGTCCGATGCGTAGGTGGCTCATCCTCCTCGTGATGCTGTCCCTGTGCCTGCGTCCCGCCCATGCGCAGGAAAATACCATCCGCGTGGATGTGTTTCTCGAACTCGATCCCACCACCGGCGGTGCGCGCATTTATTTCGTGGACGCCCTCACCGGCCTCAGCACTCTTGCCAGCGTGGACCAGGGGCGTAATTTTACGCTGGTGGGTGATTACGTGCTCTATGAAAAACCGGAAAACGGCGTGATCATGCGCGCCACCCTGAATGGTTTGTTAGAGCCGCACCCCTTCATCCACCGTTCCGTGGGCGTCCAGGCGCTTTACTGGACCGTCTCGCCCGATCATCAGACCATCGCCTGGACCGTCGTCGCTGCCGATGGAAGCTCAACCGCCTATGCCGCCTGGGCCGATGGTCACGACCTGCGCCAGCTTCCCATCGAGTCGCCCCAGCCGCCGCTTCAACTCTATCCGCTGGCCCTCTCCAATAGCATGTCGCACTTTTTCTATGACAGCGCCCACACGCCCAATCCCAGCGCCCCCTATGCCATCTTCGAACACGTCCGCGAGTACAGCCTTGTGGACGAGACGTTTGTGGACATCCCCCAGGAGCCGACCTGCCCCTGTAGCGCCGCCCTGGCTCCCGGTGGGCGCATTTTGGGCCGCCTGGAAGCCTCGCTGGGTCAGGGGCCGTTTATCCTGCATGTCTGGGATTTACCCACCGGGGCCGACATCACCATTCCCCCGCCCAACTTTTCCTTTCAGACGGGTGGTGATTTGATTCTGAATAACAACGGCACCCTCGCCGCTTACAGCCTGTCCGAAGGCGTGGGCAGCAACACCACCGCCGAACAATACGCGCTCGTGCTGGCCGATGTTGTCGCCGGGCAGCAGATCGTGGCTTTGCCCCCCGGCAATCTGCGTTACCAGCCCATAGCCTTCATCGATAACGATGAAGCGCTGCTGCTCACCGCCTCAACCGGCACCTACAAATTGGCGCTGTCAACTGGCGATCTAAAGCAGGTATCGAATTACATCTACTTGGGTGCCATCACCCAATCTCCTGCCGCCGCAGCACCATAGCGCTCCCCCCGACTGCCGCCGCCGTAATCACCAGCGTGACCGCCAGCGCCCCCCAGCGGGCCGGGCTGTCCGCGTTGATCGCTAAGGCGTGCCCCCAGGCCGTAATCTTATCCGGTGCCAGGTTGGTGAAACTCCCCGCCAGCAGAAACACGATCAGAAAAACGAAGGCAATGCCCCCCGCGCTGGCGACAGTTCGCCCCAGCGCGCTTGCCAGCAGCGACACCGCGATCAGGCTGAGGATCCACAGGTAGATCAGCCCCACCAGCGCCAGGAATCCCCCGGCATCCGGCGCATCAAACAGCAGCACTGTATACCCATACGCCGCCGCCGCTCCCAGGATCAACCCGACCCCGAACAGCAGCGCCAGTGCCGCGAACTTCGCCACCACGAATAACTCGCGCGGCAGCGGGTGCGGGAACATCAGCGCGGCTTGCCCATGTTCCCGTTCGCTGACAATCGCGTTGAAACTCATCAGCACGGCCAGCAGCAGCCCAAACTGCACCATGTTTTTCTCGAATTGATCGATGGCATCCTTCGTGCTCGGTTCGGGAATCACAATCTGGACCCCGCCCATTTGATCTTCCCCCATCGCTTCGAGCATATCCGGCAGCAGCTTGGCGAGAATGGGTGACGCAAACCCGAACCCCACCAGCACCGCCAGCACGACGATCACTTTTTTCGTCCGCCACAATTCCAACAGTTCTTTGCGCAGTTGTACGCCGAAGGTGTGCATCATGCTTGTATCGCCTGCCCATTCGTCAGCCGCAGGAAAATATCTTCCAGCGTCGCCCCCAACATCTCGAACCGGATCACCGCCATCCCGGCCAGCATCGGCATCAGATCGCGCCGCGCCACTGCCACGTCATGCACGCTCAGCCGCAGCCGTGCCCCGTCCAGTCTCACCCGTTCGATCCACGCCATACCCGCCAGCCGCTCCGCCAGGGTTGCCAACGCCCCACTGTCCTCTGCCGCCACATCGATCTCGAAAACCGGGCGTGCATACCGCGCCAGCAGATCGTTCAGCGCCGCCTGTTTGATCAGCTTCCCGTGATCCAGAATCCCAACCATGTCGCACACCCGCTCGGCATCGCTGAGAATATGCGTCGAGAAAAACACGGTCAGTTGCCCGCGTAATCCCTGCAAAATATCCAGCACCTCTTTGCGCCCCGCCGGATCAAGTGCCGAAACGGGTTCATCCAGCAGCAGCACCGATGGCTGCGGCAGCAGCGCCTGTGCCAACCCAAGCCGCTGCTTCATCCCCCGTGAGAACCCGCCGATCCGTTTTTTCCCCACATCCGCCAATCCGACCCGTTCCAGCGTCGCGTCAATCGGCGGCTCCTGGAGCCTGTGAAGCTGCGCGATATACCGCAGAAATTCGCGCGCCGTCATCCACCCATAAAACGCGGGCGTATCCGGCAGATACCCAATCGGGGGGCGGGGTCCGCTTCCGACTTCCACCCCTTCAATCGTCACCCGGCCTTCAGTCGCCCGTGCCAGCCCGGTCATAATGCGTAGCGTTGTGGTTTTTCCCGCGCCATTTGGCCCCAGGAATCCAAAGATCGACCCGCGCGGCACGGTCAGATCGAATCCTTCCAGCGCGGTGAATGTTCCGAACCGTTTGACGAGATGCTGAATCTCGATAGCGTTCATACTCAATTCAGTCTTCTTTGCGTCCCAACACAAAATACAGCACCGGCCCCAGCATTTCGCCGAAGACAATGATCAGCACCCATGCCCAGGTCGGCAGTGGTGGCCGTGCGCTCCCCCGTTTGTACAGGTCATACAGCGCGAACGCCATCAGTCCGAGTTGAATCAGAATCCCAACCATGTCGCACACCCGCTCCGCATCGCTGAGAATATGCGTCGAGAAAAACACGGTCAGTTGCCCGCGTAACCCCTGCAAAATATCCAGCACTTCTTTGCGTCCCGCCGGGTCCAGTGCCGAAACAGGTTCATCCAGCAGCAGCACCGACGGCTGCGGCAGCAGCGCTTGTGCTAATCCGAGCCGCAGCTTCACCGGCTCCCGGAGCCGCCCATTGACGCGACGCTGGAA
>DATAMF010000204.1:0-2200 GCA_036260665.1 Aggregatilineaceae bacterium
GGTATGCTCAAAATACCAATATGATTGGTCGATGGATCGAGACTGACCAGAATCATTGTGTCGGTTAGCGCGGCTGTGCCCATTTCATCAGGGCGGCGGTCCATACCCATCAGGAGCACCGTAAACCGTTCTTCCCCATCCCAGGGGTGGATCACCATACTCTGCCCATTACCCAACATGCCCCCAGACGAGACTTCCCCTGTTCCTTCGAGGATGCCGCCAGGGCCATAAATCACGGAGGTAGGTTCAGATGGGGGGACACTCGTCTTCTGTGTGCCGGATGGGCTTTGGGTGGCGCGAATCCAAACAAAGACCAGAATACTCATCGCTACCGTGACACCCAACAAGGCAGCAGCAATAATAACCAGAGCCCAATCATCGGGCGCACCTAATTCACGCCGAACTTTACGACGGCGAACACGATCCCGCGCGCCGTGGCGGCGTAGGTCGGGAGCGGGGGGGGGGCGGTGGCGCTTGATAATTCTGCTGCCCTGGAAAGCTGTACCAGTGTCCATTATTTCCCGCTGCTGGCTGGGTATAATTTTGGTTATCCTTCGCCGGGTCCTGCTGCGGCGCTGTTGGAACGGTATTATCTGCCATACAATCCTAACCTGTCGCTAGATCGGACAGTATTCTATCGTTAAACCCCTAAAGCCTCAATGTGTTAAAATCCCACCGCTTTCCCTACTCTACAGGAGGATTATCGTTTGATTACATGGCGTTTATTGTTAACTGGGGCATCGGATGGAGCCATGAATATGGCGATGGATCAGGCCATTATGGAAGCGGTAGCAGTGGGAAATGTTCCCCCGACTCTGCGTTTTTATGATTGGATGCCTGCCTGCCTGTCTCTAGGATATACCCAACCGATCACGGATGTGGATCGTGAACGACTCGCCGCGTGCGGCTGGCAGCTTGTCCGGCGGTTGACTGGAGGCCGTGCCATCCTGCACATCGATGAACTCACCTATAGTGTAGCATTACCGGCTACTGATCCCATGGTCGTCGGTAGTATCGTGGAAAGTTACCGCCGCCTGAGCACCGCCCTGTTGAATGGATTGGACCAGTTTGGAGCCTCTGCCGAGGCCGACAAACAAGCTGATGGACACAGCCAGAGCAAAGGGCCAGTCTGTTTTGAAGTGCCCAGCCACTACGAGGTCACTATTGGCGGCAAAAAATTGATCGGTAGCGCCCAGGTGCGCAAATTCGGAGCCGTCTTACAGCACGGTTCACTACCCCTTACTGGGGATATCGCTCGCATTTGTGACGCCTTAGTTTTCCCGGATGAAACCGAACGAGAGTCGGTCCGTGAACGGGTACGCCAGCGCGCCGCTACTCTGCAAGATGGAATCAACAGGATCGTAAGCTGGCAGCAGGCGGCAGATGTTATGGCACAGAGCTTTCAGGAAACATTTCGGCTCACTCTCATCCAAGAAACCGATTTGACAGAGGAAGAAAAAATGCGCGCCATTGACCTGCGCGCGCAGCAGTATGCCACTGAAGATTGGAATGCTCGTTTTTAGGGAGTGTAGCAGCTTTGGGGAGGCTCTAATACCTCGTCATTTTGGCGGAATTCGATTCGGTCAATGTTAAATGAGGCCAGGAAGTGAGCAATAGCGTCTTCGGTGCTTCGCCGGGTGACATCGAATATCGGTTCGCCTTGTTGAGTCGTCATCTCGCCGCTGAGGGCTGTATTGCGCAAATCTTCCATTGCACGAGCAAACGCAAGCTGTTCCAGATCGTGCCGGACATCATTACAATCCCACCCAACACATGCCTCGCTCTCGGAGCTAAGGGGATAGAGTGAACAGCGGTTAATCTGGATTGGGGGCAGCGTAACTACCACGCTGTTATCGGGATTGATCACCACATCGTCAGCAGTGATCTGCGATAGGTCAATCCCAGCATCCACCGTCCCTGTATAGGTAATGCGCATTTCCAAATCGGGCAGCAGACCACGATCATCCTGCACCCGTTTGATAATGGTGACTGTGCCAGTGGCCGTTTGCAGCACCGACATTTCTTGAATCCCCTGGACCACAATCTGGGTATCGACTTCCTCAGCATCACCATCCAACCCAAACACATCCAGAAAATTCTCGGCTGGGTTTCCTAAAGCATCGCCCAAATCGGTTAGAGATAACACGATCAAACAAGAACTGACTACTGCGAGAAGCAGAATAGCCCCTCCACAGTACAT
>DATAMF010000336.1:0-8413 GCA_036260665.1 Aggregatilineaceae bacterium
GTATTCGCCAGGGCTGCATCACGGGGTAATGATGCCTGCGCTTCATCGGGACGCAGCACATTACGCAGCGGCAGCACGGAGGCCGTCGGCGGGATGGCATCCGTATCGACTTTTTGCAGCATCTCGGCATAGTCTAAAATGGCGGATAGCTGCCCCGCGTACAGCTCAATTTCATCGTCCGTAAGCTGAAGTTTTGCCAGTTCCGCGATATGTTCTACCGTCTTACGATCAATTTTCACGGTTCAAAACTCCGGTTGAGTTGGAATAGTGCGGCGAATTATAACCGATGGCGTGCGGGAAAAAAACAGGTGATGATTGGCACTGTCACCAAATCAGAGGCGTCCGCCATAATCTAAAATATGAATTGTGATATGAGGAACCTGGATTATGGCGCACCAACCAACTCAGCGTTTGCTCACCCGTGCCACCGCCAGCCGCTGCACACAATGCCCGCCGGATCGCGTTTGCGCCTGGGCCTGTGTGCAGGGTATGAATGTCGAAGATATTGTGATCGGCGCGATGCTTGAACGCGGTGATGATTGGGCCTTTCAACCCGTCACCGAAGCGGGCCAGGAAGCCAATAAAGATGCCCTGTGGGACGTCTATAATCGCTAGCCGTCTTATTTTACATCGCGCACCTTGCGCCCAATGATCATCGTGGTGAAGTTAAAGGTCCAGGGGGCCACGCGCCGCACGACGGCTGCTGTTTTTTCGGCCAGCCATGTCGTTTGATAGTACCCCTTGCCCCGGAACGGCCAGCCCAGCCCCCACAGGGTAAAACTGTGGCTGGTGGGGCGAACCAGCAGAATATCAAACCCCGCGCTGCGCAGTTCGCGCGCCAGATCATACTGGGTATAGGCACTCTCATAAAAATCCTCATCCGTCAGCGCGCCGCGCCCCGTTACCCGCCGCCGGAGATGCACCAGTTTGTGGACAATGTTGGGATAGGGGATCGTCAGCACAATCACGCCGCCCTCGACCAGCACCCGGTTGGCCTCGCGCAGCGCGGGACCCATGCCGTGTTCAAAGTGTTCCAGCACACCAAACGACAGATACCCGTGCAGCGACCCATCGCGGTAGGGCAGCGCGTGAACATCCCCGGTTTGCAGATTGAATGTGGGATCGTAACGGTAGAGCGTATGCAGCGCGTTTTCAGCATAATCCATTCCCAACACTTTAAATCCCTGCTGGCGCAGTTTGATCAGCACCGCGCCCAACCCGCAGCCCGCTTCCAGGATATACCCTTCCTTGCTTAAATAGGCCGGATAAACCCCTAACTGCTCACTTACCCGCTTTTCGTCGAGGGCTTGCAGTTCAATTTCCACGCTGGCATCCGACCAGATTTCTTCCCACGATTGGCGCGTTTTGTTATAGAGATTTGGGTTCATCTTGTCTCCAATTTTCGGATAACCTGGGCCGGCACACCGCCCACAATAGTCTTTTCAGCCACCGGTTGGCGTACCACCGCGCCCGCGGCCACCATCGCGCAGCGCCCAATTTCCACCCCATGCAGCACAGTCACATTCGCCCCCAGATAGGCACCTTCACAAATCACAATGGGGGCGCGCTCGACAGGATAAAACTCGTCACGGAGCGGGGTTTGGCCGACATCAATATGGGTAATCAACGTGACTCGCATCGAGAGGGTGCAGCGCGGTTCGAGCGTAACCGGGGCGGCGAGATCAATCAAACAGTCCTTGCCGACATGGCAGCGCGGGCCAATCGTCAAATGGTGCAACCCGCCGTGCGCATTGTGCAGGATCAAGCCCGTTTCGACATCGGCGCTCGGATCGACGGCTGCGCCAAGCGCGCGCAGCAGCGGAATAACCGCATGTTTGCGGGCGCGCGTCACAAATTGGGCGGCGTCATTATCCCCCCAGATCATGCGCACCAGCCGGACCCGCCAGACCAGCAGCGTCACCGTGAAGGTGCGCCAGCTCACACGGTAAACTCCCAAGGCAAATTTACGCACCGTGAATGTCCTCGACTAAGGCGACTACCTGCGCCATCCGGTGATCATAGGTGTGCTTCTGGTGGACATGTGCCTGTCCCGCCGCCGCGATTTGCTGCCGTTCATCGTCATGATCCAGATAATGTCGCACCAGTTCGCGTAAGTGATCCAGATCGTGGTATGTCACCAGATGTTCGCCAATGCTGAACCATTCTTTGATGCCGGGGCGATCATCCGCGATCTGGAACGCCCCTACGCCGCACGCCTCGAACAGGCGCATATTCCCGCCGTAGCGCATAAAGTCGCCATGTGGATTCAAAGCGATTTTAGCCGCGCACGTCGCGCGCAGCATCTGTTCGCCCAGCAGTCCCCCACGATTATAACGGCGCAGGGTGGGCGGGACCTCATGCACGCTCCAGATGCCCAGATCAAAGTCACGGAGCGCTTCCAGGGCGGCAATCCGTTCACCGTACAGGTTCGGGGGAACCAGCGTACCAATAAAGCCCACTTCGCAGGCATATTTTGGGCGTTCGTCCTCGGTCAGATCGTAGGGATGGTGAAAACTCGGATCGATGGCGCACAGCGGCAGCACGTCCACCCGTTTCGCGCCGAGTTCGCGCCACTGCATCGCATGGTAGAGATCATTCGCCACCACCAGATCATAAAGCGGGGCGGCGGCCCGTTCCACCGGGCGCGAAAACACAATCGGCGATGTGCCGCAGGCATAGACCAGGGTCGCGTGATATTTGGCTTTCAGCGCGGCCAGCGTATCGGGAAGAATGACATTGTTATCCCCGGTGAGCACAATCACATCCGGCTGCACCTCGGCGGCATAGGTGAGCAGGTGGTGGTTACGCAGCCGAAAATCGGGGTTGAGCGCGGGCACACGCGCCGCCGCTGCATTCACCGCCCGCCCCAATGTGAGGCGCTGCGTCATCCGAAGCTGGCGCGATTTCGCCCAGGGCCACGCGCTTTCGGATCGCCAGAAGACCGCGCACTGATGCCCCAGTTTACGCAGCGCTTTGACCCAAAAATAATGCGCCTGCGAAGGGGGGAACAGGGGGTCTTCCGTCGATAACCGTCTGGCTTCTTCCAGCACCTGGGGATGGTGCAGTGATGCAACGAATAAAATATTCACGTGCCGTTCCTATCGTGCCATAAAACAGGGCGAGTTCCAAACTCGCCCCACAAGCTTACCCAAAATCAGGGTGATCCGGTAGCGGCTACTGCGTGCCGTCCACCAGCAGCAGATCGACAGCGACCTGCAACTGGTCATCGGATTGGAAGCCAATGAACTGCCCCATTAATCTCCCTTCTGCATCGAGCAGCACAATCGTGGGCACGCCTCGGACATGAAACTGCATTGCCAAATCGCGTGTCGAAGGCAGGTCAATGTTCAAAAAATGAAAGTCGATCACATCCCCATACGCTTCTTCGATCCGCCGCACCGATGGACGCATCTCGCTGCACGGACCGCACCAAAACGCGAAAAATTCAACAAAATGAGGCTTGCCCCGGTTTTCAATCACATAAGGTCGGGGATCGAGCGTTGGGCGCTCCATCATCGGCGCAATGGCGGTGAGCGTCCCCATCGGCCCCGTCATCGTGGGAGGAGCGGTAGGTAATGTGACCACGCTGAATTCAGGAGAGGGCATTGTACCCACTGCCGCCGGATTATCCGGCGCAGGCGCGACTTGCTCCGCGACTAGCGTTTTTGCCGCCTCCTGCTGTTGAGCGGTGCAGGCCAGCCCGGTCAGCAGCAGTATGAGCAGGAAAAAGACCTCTCGTTTCATCAAATTCAGTCCGCGCTGCCTTGAACCGTTTCTGATGCAGCCCCCGGCTTGACCGTTTCCATTCCCCATTCGTTCATTTGGCTCAGCATCCCGTGATTCGTCATATCCATATGAATGGGTGTCAGCGAGACATAACCGTTAGCCGTTGCCCACAGATCGGTTCCTTCTTCCGTGAAGTCGCCCGAAGGCGCAGCCCCGCCGATCCAATAGTACGGGCGGCCATAGGGATCAACCCGTGTGATCAGTTCATCATTGTACTGTCGCAGGCCCTGCCGCGTGATCTTGAAGCCTTTGATCTGCTCTAATGGCAGTGGCGGAACATTCACATTCAGCAGAGTCAGCGGGGGAAGTTGGCGATAGACGCCCATTCCCACCAACTGCCGGGCGACAGCCGCCGCTGCGCGGTAATCGGCGTTTTCAGAATAATCGATCAGCGAGAAAGCAAGTGCAGGTTTGTGCCAGATCACAGCCTCGAAGGTGGCCGAAACTGTCCCGCTGTAGGTGAGGTCCTGCCCCATATTCCCGCCGCGATTAATGCCCGACACCACCAGATCAATCGGCTCCGGTACAAATCCCAGCAGCGCGACGGCTACAGAATCCGAAGGCGAATCCGAGGTGGCATAAGCCTCAATCCCTTGCACCGGAAAAGGTACCCGGTCAATCCGCAGCGGCTTGTGCATGGTCTTCCGGTGCCCGATGGCACTCCGATTTTCGGCAGGCGCGACCACGGTAACTCTCCCAAAGGGCAGCATTGCTTCGGCTAAAGCAGCAATGCCCGGCGCGCGCACTCCATCATCGTTCGATACGAGGATATGCATGATTTTTATCCTATAGAGGGATCAACTAAGCCGAATTTTAGCATGGCAGCCCGCCATTTCCCACCCAGCGGAATTCACGAAAAATTTAGATGCAGCACGTTTTTTCTTCAAAAGTAATGTTATACTGTTCTTTAGGTTTAAGAATTCAAACTAATCCGGGGTCACAAACCCCGTTTCTCTCGCCATCCAGGGCCGGGAGGGGGACTGGATGGCAACCCAGATTGAGGCCCATCTGGGAATGCCATACAGGGGGAAGTAGGGGCGAGCGCAAACTCGCCCTTACGCATTATATAGACTTGGCGGGAGCAAACGAGTCAGTCCTCGTCTTCCTCGTCCCATTCCTCGTCATTATTAGCCAGACCCAGCGTCGGTGGCCTTAACTCCACCACCTCAAGTAAGGTGTTACATTCAGAACACTCGACTAAATCCCAGACTTCACATTTGTCGCGGAGGTTAACCCATCCGTTGCACGACGGACAGCGCGCACGCAGTTTATTCCTGGGACTGCGCGCACTCTTGCTGAGAATGTCGCCACTCATGCACCAAACTCCTACCCCTTACGATTCTAATTAGCATGGCACGGTTTGATATTGCTGTCAACGCGACGCACTTAGCGAAAATGCACTAGGGTTGGGCTGTTACCGTCACACGTTCCGATTCGGTGCTGTTCCCGGCGGCATCGTACACCACGGCCCAAAAGGTCTGCTCTCCGCTCTCGCTGATGTCCCAGCGTACGGTATAGGGCCACGCTTCACTGGTGGCGATCAGTTCATCGTTTCGGTAGAACTCCACATACCCCACCTGAACATTATCTTCAGGTTCCGCCTGAATTTCGATGTAGACATCGCGCCCTATCTGGTAGGTGCTGTCCGGCATGGGTGCAGTGAGCATCACGGTTGGGGGCGCGTTATCCACCGTCACTAAGTTATAGTCGCTTTCCACACTGTTGTCGGCGCGAACCATTTGCAGCCGCAGCGTATAAACCATACCATCACTCAGTGTGGTCGTATCCCATGTTCCCAATACAATCGCCCGCCCTGGTTCCACCTGCGTTTCCCCAATTTGGAACCAGACATCGGGCTGCTGCCCTGCCCCATAGTCCAAACGGTAATAAGCAAAATTCTCGTCGTCCGCATTGCCTCGAATTTCTACCACCCCCCGGATACGTGCCAGGTAGGACGGTGAGATAATCGTCACCTCGCTGAAGGGCGAATTATCTTCCACAACATCGTACGCGTCTGGTGGAAAACGCTGCCCCGTGTCGCGTGCCCAGGCGCGTGTTTCCTGCGGATAATCGAAGTACAGTTCATCTTCAACACATTCCGCTGGCGAAGACGCTGTCGCCAGGCGTCCAGTACACACATTGATCGAATAGGTATTCCAGTAGGTATCGGGCTGGACCGGCTGCGTATCAATCGGCACCGAGGGATCGACATAGAACAGTTCGCGCACGGGAGGACACTCACGGGTAGGCAGCAAGCCGGAAATCTGGCATACCATGCGCTCCATAACCGTCGCCGGACGTACCCACTCTTCGGCGGGTAGGTTATCGCGGGCATGGATATATTCCATAATGGCATGCCAGATCGGAGCCGCACCGCTCTGCCCGGTAATATCATTCATCGAGTGGTTATTGTTATTCCCGACCCACACACCCGTCACAATCTGCGGGGTATAGCCCACCGTCCAGCTATCTTTGTTATCGTTGCTGGTCCCGGTTTTGACGGCGGCGGGACGCGACAGCCGCATCGGGTTGTCATATCCGAAGGCGGGTTCGCGCGCTTCATTATCGGCCAGCATATCTGTCATGATATACGCCAGCGCAGGTTCAAGGATCAGCCGCTGCTGAAAGGTGTTGGTATCCTGTCCATATTCCCACAGCACTTTGCCGTTGTTATCTTCGATCCGCAGAACTGCCACCGGATTTAACGAGCGGAATCCGGGAGTCACCTGCTCCTCATGTACGGGCATGCCGATCAAGTAGCCATTCGTGTTGAATACATTGTAAGAATAGGTGAGATCCAGCAGTGAGACTTCACCGCTGCCGAGCGCCAACGCCAACCCGTAGGTGCTGCCCTGGGTCAGCGTATTGATCCCCAGGCGGTGTGCCGTGCGCAGAATCGGTCCCAGACCAATCAGATTCGCCAGTTGGACCGGCGGCACATTGTAGGAATTCGCCAGTGCATCGCGCACGCTGACCGGGCCGTGATATTGGCGGTCAATATTGACCGGCGTATAGGGTTCGCCGCCGTTATCAAATTCAATCGGCACATCGTACAGCATCGTCGCCGCTGTGATTCCATTCGGATAACCGGGCAGCGCCCCCTGCAAAAAGGCAGCCGTATACACAATCGGCTTAAAGGCAGAAGCCGACTGGCGCGGGGCAACCGCCACATTAAAGCTGCCATCAATGCCCTCGTTCCAGTAATCGACACTGCCCACCATCGCCAAAATCTCGCCCGTCTGAGCGCGTAGCACCACCGCGCTGGCGTTCGTCACTTCTCGATCCACGCCGACCAGTTCCTGTGAATAAGGCGGCAGATAACCCGCTGCATCGCATGCTGTCCCCAGGCTGGTATTACGCGTATAGGTCGCGTCGGCTCCATCCAGGCGTGTGACATAGGTTGCCGCTGTACATTCGGCTTGAAGCTGCAAATCGAGGTCAAGTGTGGTATAGATGCGCACGCCGCCGCGTCCCACCAATGAGCCTCCATCCAATCCCAGATCGTTGAGAATCGCTTCGGCTTCGGCCCGTGCATACAGTGCAAAATGCGGGGCCAGAATGTAGTACCGCTCCACGGGGGGGCGGACGGCGAGTTGTTCAGCATAGGCAGCATCGGCTTGAACCTGTGTGATATAGCCCTGCTCGACCATTTCGCCTAAAACTAACCCCTGGCGAAATTTCGCCGCATCGGGATTATCAACCGGATTTTGCAATGGAAACTGCGGAATCGCGGCGAGCATGGTCGCCTCGGCCAGCGTCAGATCGTGCGCAGCTTTACCAAAATACTGCTGGGCGGCGGCTTCGATCCCGACGGCCCACCCGCCATACGAAATGGTGTTGACGTACCACTCCATGATTTGATTTTTGCTGTACAGACGCGAGATTTCGGCGGCGAGAATCACTTCTTTGATTTTGCGATCCACACTGATCTCAGCGCGTTCTTCGGGATCCAGCAGCACATTTTTGACGAGCTGCTGTGTAATGGTGCTCCCACCTTCAATCCGATCAGAAGTCAGGTTGGTCCACAACGCACGCCCCATGCCTTGCAGGTCAAAACCGGGATTATCATAAAAACTGACGTCTTCGATGGCAACCGTCGCATCCACAAAATATTGAGGAACGGTATCCAGGTCCACCCAGCGCCGGTCTCCACTCGGATCGATCACCTCGTAGATCACCGTCTGCCCTGTACGATCATACAGTTCGCTGGTCAACGCTGCATCGTCTCGCGCTTTCACAATTTCGTCCGGGGAGGGAAGTTGGCTGGCATAATAGCGGTAAACGATCAGGAATACACCCGCCAACACCACGGCCAAAACCAGCAGCAGCCCTAACAAGGCTGCCAGGACAGCCAATATCCATTTGATCACTTGAGGAGCGCGTAATCCCTGGTGTTGGCGGCGGCGGCGGCGTTGGCGGGCGACATGGGCTACATGCATACTTGTCATATGATTTTCTGCTATTCAAGCAGACTTTTTTCCTATGCATAAATATACGATTGTTGCTAATACTTTCCTACAGGCTTATATCAATATACTAAAAATTGTGCTAGACTAATGACATCAAATTCGCACGAATAGAATTCTAGGGTATGATAGCACGCTGTTCAAACGCCTGACAAGTTTGG
>DATAMF010000341.1:0-3304 GCA_036260665.1 Aggregatilineaceae bacterium
AGCGCAAAGCGACTCCAACGGTGCCAAACGCCAGCAGCGCCACGAGGATCAAGCCGGTATCCACCAGATCATATTTCTCGTTCTGGGCGATCACCAGCGTGCCGAGAGCCAGCAGGGGCCACGCCAACAGAACGCCCTGCCAGTTCAGCCGGAAACCGGCCCCCGAAATAGCAAGGGCACCCAACAGAACCACCAGCGATAAGGAGGCATCCGAGGCCCAGAAAAACAGCAGTGCCAACACTGTATCAAGAAGAATTCCGGCGATAGCGGTCCAGCGGTCGGGGAAAATCGCCAACAGAGCGAGCAACCCGAACAACAAATTGCCGATAATGGCAACCGCTAAAACGAAGGGCAAACGGTCGGTGCTGGCGGAGGATGTCCCAAAGACTTCTTCCCCAGCAATAAGCACAATGAGCAGCGCGCTCGCCAGCCACAACCAGCGCAGCCAGAACCAGGCTCGATCTAATCGCCGCGACGGGCTTAAGGAAGCGCTCTGACCGTTCAAAAAAAGTGTCCGTTTCAGGCAAACTAAAATGCCGCAATGGGTGCATCATGCAGCCTGCGGCATCTTCCAGGTGGGTGACAAGGGACTTGAACCCCTGACCTCACGGATGTGAACCGTGCGCTCTAACCAGCTGAGCTAGTCACCCAAACAATGCGAGCATTATAGCATTCTTCATATAGCCTGGCAAGACCCGCTATTCTCTCAATTATACTTGGAAATGCGCGAAGATGAAACTTAGTTTGAACTGTGGTATCCTAGCGCAAATTTCAAGCAGTGGAGGGCTTACAGTGGGCTTTCTAAAGAAACTATTTGGCGGCGGCGCACGCGGTGAAGCGGGCGATGCGTATGGGCTGTATTTTTACATCCGGTCCAGGCAGACAGGCGAAGTGCTGCGGCTGCGGCTGCACCGGGGTAATGATCTCTCGCCCAACGACAATTATGATGGTTTTTTCGTGCATAAGGTGCTGGTCGGCGAAAAATCGTTTGACCGGATCGAAGCCGAACTATCCTTTGATAAAAACTATAAGCTGACCAATGCCGACATTACCGGCGGTGAGATGGTTGATCGGGACGCCTACGAGACCTATCTTGAAGAGAAGGGTACTCGGTGAGCGAGCGGACACTGCTGCTGCTCGACGTGGATGGCGTACTGGTCCACCCGGTCGGCTATAAAATGGCACTGCGAGCCACGGTGAATCACTTCGCCGCGCAGATGGGCCAACCGGCGATGGGGCCGGACGACGAAGAGATCGCCATTTTCGAGGCGTGCGGCATCACCAACGAATGGGATTCCGGGGCGATGTGTGTCAGCGCGATTGTGCTGGCCGCCCTGGAAGAACGCCCCGATCTGCGGCGGGATACGCTCGGTGGAACGCTGGAAGCCATCAATGATGAGGGCGCGCCTATCTCCCGGCCCGATTACCGGATTTTGGCCCGCACAATTTTGCCCATGATCCAGCGCGGACAGGGCGTCCCGGCAGCGCTGCATCTGGCCCAGTTGGCCCAATATACCGATGCGGAAAACCTGCCGCTGCTGGCGGCGCTGCTGGATGATGTGTATACGATCCGCACACCAACCACGCAGATTTTCCAGAATCACACGCTGGGCAGTGTCTATTATGCGGAAACGTATGGCGAGACGCCGCCACTGCAACTGGACAGCTATCTCAAGCAGTATGACATGCCGCTGCTGAGCAAGACCAACCGCGAACGCCTGCTGGAATGGCACGGCGCAAATGGGAACGGCGCGGCGGTGTTTACTGCTCGGCCCAGTTTGCCCCCCGTTGATTTGCCGGAGCGAAACATCCAGGGACACGCACCGGAAGCGGAACTAGCCGCCGAACTGCTGGAAATTGAGGGAAAAATCCCCTTAATTGGACAGGGACGGATCGTCTGGTTGGCGGCCCAGCACGGGCGAACATCCACCGACTATCTGAAGCCTGCGCCCGTGCAAGCGCTGGCGGCAATTGGCGCGGCGGCTTCACATACAGAAAAAGACGCCCTTGAGGCGGCAGCAGTATTGTATGAAGAAGGGACACTCAGCGGGCCATTGGCGGCGCTTAAGGGGGATGAACTGCGCGTGTTCGTCTTGGAAGACGCGACAACGGGCGTCCGGGCCGCGCGGGCAGCCGTCGAACGACTGCGGCATGCCGGGCTGAAGATTCACTTTGAGGCTGTCGGTGTGTCAACCCACCCTGAAAAACAGGCCGCGCTGCGCGAGGTGGCCGATCATGTAGTCAATCAGGTCAATGAGGGGCTGGCGCTGGTCTTTGGAAATTAGGGTGGGAGTGAGCAGGCTCCCCCAATCCGTCAGTCGCAGTAGCGATATAGTACCCCGGGTGCACACCCTACGAACGCGCAATCAGGACTTTGTGCCATGCTCTGATCTTCCGCGATCACCGCTGACAGGCTGTTGCCCTGGGCATGGTACAGGCACACCTCAAGCGGCTCGATGCCCAAACAGCAGCCACAGCCACATGCCTTATAAGACTCTGGTTCAACCGTCGCGGGCGGATTATCCGATGCGCGGTCCTGTTCAAACACATCCTCCAACACGCTGCAACCCGCCAGCAGCAGCAGACCTACGACCAAAACGATTAGCCTAAACATGCCGTCACCTTATTTCGCGTCGCCCATTCAATACCGTTATGACGACGCAGGGTGTTTGTGGGTTCCAAATATCAGCCGCTCCAGTTCCGCACCAAATTGAACTGCTCCTCGGTTTCGGGGGAACGTCGTCCGCGCAGCCGGGAAATAGTTTCCAGGGCTGCCTCCCCCGACATCCCATGCCGGACGAGGTAACAACCCATGATCGTCCCGGTGCGCCCGGTGCCACCCCAACAATGCACATAAACCACCTGCCCGTCCGCTAACGCCGAATCAATGGTGTCGAGAATAAGGCGAACGTGGTCAGCAGAAGGCGTGGTGTAGTCGGGAATCGATAAGCGGTGATGCTGGATATAATCCGGTAGTGGATAGGGGTCTAACTCCCCTGCCTCGGTCAGGTCCACAAAAAAGGTGACACCCAACCCTAAGATAGTTTCTACCTCGTGGGGATAGGGTCCGGCCAGCAGTTGGTTGGGGCGAAGCCAATAGGTTCCGTGCATGATCGTCCAGTCCATCTAATAAAAACGTCCCTAACACAGAGGGACGTTGATGAGTTTACACCACTTGTGGAATTACGGTGCAGCCGCCGCCAACACAATCAGAATAAGGGCGACGAAGGGCAGTGACAAGGCGAACATGGCGGAGTACCAGCGATTTTCGTAACGCAGATGCATAAAGTACATCATGACCAAC
>DATAMF010000205.1:0-2610 GCA_036260665.1 Aggregatilineaceae bacterium
GCAGCACGACATCGATCCCATCTTGGGTCGGGCCGCCATCCAGTTCTTCCGTCCAATCCCGCACCAGCACCGCCGATTGCAAGTACCCGCTGCTATCATCGTAGTAGTAGCCCTGCATCGTTTGCCCAACCGACTCGGCTGGAATCTGGTACAGTTTGAAGCTCACACTGGGTTTTGCGGTCACGCTCATCGCCATGCGTGTATTTTCTCGATACGCATTGGTGATCATGAATTGCCCGCTGGTCGGCATTGACGCCCACGGTTCAATCACCCCAGTGCGAAACGTGAACGTATAATCCGTCTCAATCAGATTACCGTAAATATCCGCTGCGCCCTTGTGGAATGTAATCGTGTAGGTGGTATCGGGCTGGGTGGCGAAATTCATATAGAACGAGTCGGTGCCGTAAACAACCGGTTCCCACTCGATTCCCGTTGGTTCTACAATCTCGGCTTTACCCTCGAAGGTTTCGGTGTTCATGGGTGACTTAAAGTAGATCGTCACCCCACTGCCCGGCGATACATTAGTTTCATTGTTGCGCGGATAAGTGTCCGAAATGCCCGGATACGGCACCGTGTAAAACGCATAATTAATGCCTTGTTCCAGGCTGGCTTCGCCGGTGGCGCTTTTCGCGCCTGGAGCCACAATGAGCGTATAAGTCGCGTCAATATGCAGGTATTCGTCCGGCTTGAAGGTCAGTGTTTGGCCGTTATTCTGCCATTCAAACTTGCCCGCGACAGGTTCACCGTTATAGATCAGGCTGAAAGCGCCTTCCGTGCTGGCCGTATCCATCGGCTGGCTGAATTGGACGGACATCATCGCATCCAGCAGCACATTCGACTGGCTGTCATAGGGCGACACGTTCAGAATTTCCGGCGGCAGCGTTTTGAACTGCCACGAGTACGTTTCATCCAGTGTGGACCCCGTGACATCCGTCAACCCCGCCGGAATGCTGACTGTATATGTTTGTCCACCCGCCAGCGGGTTACGTGGTGTGAACACATAGATCGATGTGTTCAGCCATTCCCCCGTGCCTTCGACTTCCGGTGAAATCGTCAGCGGACGGGGCAGATCAGCCTGCTGTTCCGTCGATACCAGTGGGACCACCGGGCGGTTGAACGACACCGTGATCGTCGCGTTCGCCGCTACTCCCACCGCATCCGGCGCAGGCACCACCGCCGCCACGTTTAAGTATCCAATGGTCTGTACGAAAAATTGGTAAGTTTCTTCCAGTGTTTGGCCGTTCGCGGCTTTGGCATCGACGCCGATACTAATTTCATACCGGGTCGCCCGTTGCCATCCCCCGTCGGGAATGTAGTTGAGCGTCCGATCATCGGTCCATGTAAACTGGCCGGATGCAGCAGGCTCCATCTGCCATGCCGCCTCGACACTCGCGGCATCCATCGCTTCATCAAATGTAAGGGTGATAGCCTGATCCGCTGGGACTTCTTCTCCCGGATACGGCCACACATCGATCACATGCGGCGGGTATTGGTCTTCACTCTCTTGGGCAAACGTACCATTTGCCAGGACCAGTACCGCCGCTACCACACCCAGTAAACATATTCTTAAGGTGATGCGTTTCACGGCTCACTCCTCAGAAAAATAGCTGAAATCTATGCTTAGGACGTATGCTAACGTCGAACAGTTCCCATTATGCGGGAAATAGACATATTTCGACAATCGCCCGCAAACTCGCCATAATTTCCACTGAACCGGAATGCATTGGGGCCGCAGTACCTTCCCGTCTAGCTTGACGGGCGTCGGCTTGCCGCGCCCGTTTTTTCCCTCATCCCCTGCTAGCCAACTTGGTTGGCGAGTGGAATAAAAGGGGGCGAGGTTTGTAGGAGCAGTTCACGAATTGCCCCGGCGGGATTGCTGCGTTGAAGAAATCCGCCCTATCAACACAAGGAGAATCACCGGGTGAACCCATCGGAACAACAGATCGCAGAAGGCATTTTATTCACTGACTTTTACCAGTTATCGATGGCCCAGCTCTATTTTCGGGCAGGACTACACGAGAAGGAAGTCCAGTTCGATCACTTTTTCCGCAGCTATCCCGACTACGGCGCGCACAAAGCGGGTTACTGCATCACCGCCGGGCTGGAATGGTTGCTCAACTGGATGAACAAGGCCCGTTTCGAGGACAGTGATATTGAATATCTCCGCGCCATGCGCAACCGCAACGGAGATCGTATTTTTGATGATGACTTTCTGCGTTGGTTGCGCACCAACGGCTCTTTCGATTGTCTGACCATCCACGCCATTCCCGAAGGCCGGGTAGTTCACCCTAACGTCCCTCTGACTGTCGTCCAGGGGCCGGTTATCATGGCCCAGATTCTCGAAACCGCTCTTCTCAACCAGTTGAACTATCAAACGCTGATCGCCACTAAAGCCTGCCGGATGCACTACAGCGGGCGCGGGCGGCTGCTGATGGAATTCGGCATGCGTCGCGGCCAGGGCACCGGAGCCAATGCGGGCGCGCGGGCGGCCCTGATCGGCGGGGCCGATTTTACGTCGAATGTCGGTGTATCCCGCGTAATGGGAACTGTTCGACGTTAGCATACGTCCTAAGCATAGATTTCAGCTATTTTTCTGAGGAGTGAGCCGTG
>DATAMF010000350.1:0-16283 GCA_036260665.1 Aggregatilineaceae bacterium
TTCTTCCAGGCTGTCCATCAGGAATCGATTGTAGTTCCGGAAAACGTGGACGCTATAAGGGCCATGATGGAACTGGAAAGCGACGGTGCAAAGTCAATTGAAAAGACAAATAAAGCCATAGGGCTGTAAGGCTCTACAGGAGACTCAAGCCTTCAGGGCTCCGGTGTTTAATTTTAATATCCGGAGTCCGGCTTTTGAAGTCTGGATACTTTATATCAGAAAATTTCTGAATGCTTATGTGAAAATTCAATATTCTGAATCCAGATCTATTCAGTAATACCAGAGCCCGGGAATTCTTAAACATGGAAACTCTGAAACATAAAGAACCAGAAAGTGCAAATCCTGATAATTCATATCTGGATAACAGAATCTGGTTTAATCTAGACAAACTGACCCAAATATGAATCCAACAGATCCAGGCTTTTTGAAATTATCTCGTAAGGCTTTCAAAGCTGCCTCAGATTCTATCTGTGATCTTGCAGGTACCGATGCAGCATATAGCTTTGTTTGTATGGGAGCTGACGGGACCCCGACTACCAGAATAGACCTTGCAGCAGAGGACGCTATCTTTGAAGTCCTTAAAGCCGATGGCAGGTCAATGAGGATTATAAGCGAGGAAAAGGGAGAGCTTATTTTAGGAGACTCCCCTGAATTTTCTATTGTTCTTGATCCCCTTGACGGAACCTATAATTCCTCTGTCGGGATCCCGTTCTACAGCGTTTCACTGGCTGTGACCTCCTTTGACCTTTCAGATCTGAGGTTTGGGTATGTGAGTAACCTTGCACTGTGCGAGGAATATTATGCCGAAGCTGGAAAAGGGGCTTACCTTAATGGTCGGATCATGCAGCGGTGACGCTGACCCTAACGACCAACAGCTACCCCGAACGTGATGATGTGGGAATTCCGGTTCATCTGGAACCGGAGGTGCCGCCGTATGTGCATGTGTTCAGTACGGGGGAGTATAAGTTCTAACGTCATCCCACTACCTTTTCAGAAAACGCATCCTTAGAGTCTATCTAGGATGCGTTTTTGTTTGGGGAAAGATGAGGTCGAGGAATATGGAAGGGCTAAAGAACAAAGTCGCAATTGTCACCGGGGCGAGTTCCGGCATCGGGCGATCTACCGCGCTGGCCTACGCGCGCGAAGGATCGAAGGTGGTTGTAAGCGATGTTTCGGTCGAAGGTGGCGAAGAAACCGTACGCTTGATCCGTGATAACGGCGGGGATGCCATCTTTGTGAAATGTGATGTAGCGCAGGATACCGATGTCCAGGCCCTGGTACGGCAAACGGTGGAAACCTATGGGCGGCTGGATTTTGCATGTAATAATGCCGGGATCGGCGGCGAGTCGGCTCCAACCGCCGATTACAGCGTCGAGGCATGGAACCGGGTAATCGGGATTAATCTGACGGGGGTATTTCTGTGTATGAAATACCAAATTCCGGCCATGCTGCGCCAGGGCGGCGGCGCGATTGTGAATATGGCGTCGATTTTAGGCCAGGTAGGATTTGCGGGCGCGCCCGCCTATGTCGCATCCAAACATGCCATCCTGGGGCTAACCAAAACTGCCGCGCTGGAATACAGCAGCCAGAATATCCGGATCACAGCGGTATGCCCGGCCTTTATCCATACGCCCATGATTGACACGGCCCTCACGCCGGAAGCACAAGCACAACTGATCGCAGCGCATCCGATTGGACGGTTAGGCCAGCCGGAAGAAGTCGCGGAACTGGTGGTGTGGCTGTGTTCGGATGGAGCCTCGTTTATGACCGGGAATTCGATTTTGGTAGACGGGGGATACGTCGCGCGGTAGAGCGCGGTAGAAAAAGTGGGGGCAAGGCTGCCCCCTTCAGTCACGGTTAGTTGTTATCGCGCCAGGGCACGTGGGCATTGTTGCCAGGCAGCGTGTTGTACTCAGCCAGGGTTACCGTCAGTTCATCGGAGAGGCGGGTGCAAGTGCCGTCGCCATTGTTGCGCCAGAACTCGATTTTTGACTGTTGGCGATTTTTGAGAACAACATCGAAGTTGACATTTCGAGATAGCGCGCTCATGTGATGCTCCTTGTGCATTCAATGCGTACATTATATTAGTACTCAAAATGGGGCAAAAAGGTGCGCGCCATGCCAGATGTTCGATCTACGCCCCATCTACGATTTCCCTCCTGACCCGTTCGGCATTATGATTACAAGCACACCGTCCAACATCCTGGCGGAGAAATTAAGTAAGGCTACGCCAAGATTTTTACCCCTTACCCCTTCCCTGAGGGAAGGGGAGTCAAACCGGATGAATGGGATAATAATTTTCTTGGGATGGCCTAAGCAAATGAGAGGAATCAGATGTTAACGCCTGGACAAATCCGATCTGTGATCCCAGCAGCGCTGGATAGCCTGGAACTCCCCAGCCTGACACCTGAGCACGGCCAAGTGTCGGATAACTTTTCGCTGTCTGATGGGCGGCGCATCGTGATTGTCACAGATCGCTTCAATGTGTTCAATCACAAAGTGGGATTAGTGCCGTACAAAGGGCAGGTGGTCAACCAATTGACCAACTGGTGGTTTGAGCAGACGGCGGATATTTTGCCCAACCATGTAATCGACGTGCCCGATCCGAATTTGACGATTGCACTCACGGCCAATCCACTGCCCATTGCCGTGGTGGTGCGCGGATTCTTCAGCGGAATTACCCCGACCAGCCTGTGGAAACAGTATGAAGAAGGCGCGCGTACGATTTATGGTATTCAATTTCCTGACGGCCTCCAGAAGAATCAGGAACTGCCGAATCCTATCATCACGGCTTCGCTGAAGGAATTCGGCAAGGCCCATGAAACACCGATGACCCATGAAGAAGTCATCGAATCGGGGATTCACCCGGCCTTGTGGGAACGGATTCAAGAAGCGGCGCTACTGCTGTTTTTGCGCGGGCGGCAGTTAAGCATTCTGGCGGATTTGATTTTGGTTGATAGTAAGTACGAGTTTGGTTTGGATTTAAATGGCGATCTGGTCTTAATCGATGAACTGCACACGCCGGACAGCAGCCGGTTCTGGCGCGCCGATACCTATGATGAACTGTTTGAAGAGGGCGAAGAACCCGATAGTTTTGACCGCGAATTTGTCCGGTTGTGGTATCAGGCGCAAGGATACGGTGAAAATCATAAGCTGCCAACGCTGGGTGATGATATGATCGTCAGCATCAGTCAGCGCTACCAGCGAGTTTATGAGATGCTCACCGGGCAACCTTTCCAACCGGCCAGCTATCCTGCCCAAAAACGACTTATGGTGGCGCTGCACTATGCGCACATCATTGGTTAGGATGACTCGGTATGCATGTTTTGGTTATCGGTGGAGGGGCGCGCGCGCACGCAATCGCCTGGAAGCTCACCCAATCACCCCGCATCGATCAGATTAGTGTCGCGCCGGGCAACGGCGGCACTGCTGTGCTGGCACCTCATGTTCAGAATGTTGACATCGACGCCACCGATACTGTCAGCCTGCTGGATTATGCCATGCAGGAGCACATGGATCTGATCATTGTCGGGCCGGAAGAATCTCTGGTCAATGGTTTGGTGGATCAATTTGAGGCGGTAGGGCTGCGCGTGTTCGGGCCACACCGCCGCGCCGCCATGATCGAAGCATCCAAAAGTTATGCCAAATATCTGATGGTCCAGAATCATGTGCCTACCGCGCCGTATGAAGTGTTTGCCGACGTGGATGAGGCCCTTGATTTTTTATCGGGGCAGGATATTGAAGACATGATCATCAAAGCCGATGGGCTGACACGGGGCAAAGGCATTTTTGCCCCGCGCGGTTCGTCGGATGCGGAAGGGATTCTGCGGGCCTTGATCGAACGCGATGCGCTGGATGGCGCGGGGCGGCGTGTGGTGATCGAACAGCGCTTGACGGGTGAGGAACTCTCAGCCACAGCGTTTACAGACGGTAATGTACTGGCCATGATGCCGCCAGTACGGGAATACCGCCGCCTGCACAACTATGAAAAAGGCCCCAGCACCATCGGAATGGGCGCGTATGCGCCGGTTCACATGCTGGATCCCGACATGATCGCCCGATTGGAAAACGAGATTTTCAAACCCGTTCTGGCGGGGCTGCAAGCGGAACACTGCTGCTTTAAAGGCGTGCTCTATATCAGCGTGACGTGGACAGCTCTTGGACCGATTGCGCTGGAGATCAATTCGCGCATGGGTGATCCGGCGGCCCAGGTGGTGCTGCCACTGCTGCAAACCGATTTACTGGATGTGGTCGAAGCGTGTGTGGATGGAAACCTGGATCAGATCGATCTGCGCTGGTCGGATCATGCAGCGGTGACGCTGACCTTAACGACCAACAGCTACCCCGAACGTGATGATGTGGGAATTCCGGTCCATCTGGAACCGGAGGTGCCGCCGGGTGTATTATTATTTCATGGCGGGACGCGTACCGGGGATGACGGCACCCTGATCACCACGAGTGGGCGCGTCATGAATGTCACCGGCGTTGCGCCAACGCTGCCACTCGCCGCGCAGCATGCTTACGAAGGTGTGAGCCGGGTTCATTTCGAGGGAAAACATTACCGCACCGATATTAGCCCTCCAACCCGATAACTTTTTTCCAAAAGGTTTCGGAAAATCGGTGTTACAGCGCTATACTTAATAGAAACACCCGCACCAAGGAGCGAACTCGTTATGGACGTTTTATGTATCGGTGAAGCCCTGATCGACTTTGTGTCACGCGAACGCGGGCAGACGCTGGTCACTGCCAGCCAGTACACCGCTGCAACCGGGGGCGCTCCCACGAATGTGGCGGCAGGATTGAGCAAATTGGGCCGCCATGCCCGTTTGATTTCAACCGTCGGGGATGACGCGTTTGGGCGCAAAATTCAACATGACCTGGGCGAAGTCGGCGTCGATTGCGCGCTGCGGGTGGACAACGAACATTTCACCACCCTGGCCTTTGTCAAACAGGGGACCAAGGGTGATCGGGACTTTGAATTTTTCTCCGGCGCACATGACTATCTGCTGCCCGAACAAGTCAGTGCCGACGACGTGCGGCAAGCGCTGGTGCTGCATTATGGCTCGATCAGTTTGCGGTCTCCACAGTCACGCGAGGCGACGCTCAAGGCGATTCATCTGGCAAAAGAAGCCGGGGTGATTTGCTCGTGTGATCCCAACTGGCGGCCCGATTTGTGGCCGGACAAAAACGCCGGGCGCGCCGCCATGCTCGAAGCGATTGCGCACGCCGATATTCTGAAGATCAGCAACACCGATTTGATCTTCCTGGCTCCCGATCATGACAGTACGGATTATGCGGAAGCGCTGAATGAAATCGGCTACCGGGGCCGGCTGGTCGCGGTGACCTTGGGGCGGGACGGCGTCTGGTATCAGGCTGGCAAAATTACCGGGCGGGTGCCGTCACCCTGGGTTCAGGTGGTGGAAACGACAGGCGCGGGCGATTCGTTTATTGCGACGCTGTTGGACTCGCTCATTTCGCATCATCTTGAAATTGAAAATCTAAGCCCCGAAACCTTGCAGTCCCTGATGCAGCGGGCGTCGGCAGCAGGGGCGCTGACCACCACTGGGTACGGTGCGATCCCATCGCTGCCGGATGCGCGGAGCATTGACGCGCTGCTGCGGATGGTCAGCGTGGGAACCGCCAATTCGCACGCAAAATAGTCTCCGCCACAAAAGGCCCCAGTTTTAAGCTGGGGCTTTGTTTTCAACCGCTTCCGGATGCCGGATGCGCCGCCGTTCCAGCGTAAAGGCGACCAACGCGAACACAGTCCCCAGGGCGATCACCCCCGCCGCGATGTGAAACGACGTTTGCAGTCCATCCACCAGGGCCGCGTGCGGAGCCTTGGTCACATCCGCGCTGCGCGACAGGTTGGCGACGGCAAAAACGCGGCTGGAGAAAATAGCGGTCATCAGAGGTACCCCGACCACATTGCCCATATTCCGCGACAAGGCAAGCAAGCCAGATACCACCCCCAACCGTTCGCGGGACGCGGTGCCCATGATAGCGCTGTTGTTGGGCGACTGGAACAGGCCGATCCCCAAACCGAATGGCAGCAGACGGATGATGTAACCGAGAGTCGAGGTATTCGCTTGCAGGGTCGAAATGGAGAGGCAGCCGCCGATCACCACCACCAACCCGGCCAGCGAAATGCCGCGTGAGCCGTAACGATCCGACAGCACCCCGGCGATAGGGGCCATCAAACCAAGCGCCGCCGGGACAACGGTCAGCGCCAAACCGGTCAGTTCGGTGCTCAGCCCGCGCACCGTTTCCAGATAAAACGGCAGCAGCAGCATCCCCGCATTGACTACAAAAACCAATAGGGCAGCAAGCAGGCTGATGCTGAAGAGCGGATCGCGGAACATATTGAGGTCGATCATCGGATGCGGCAAACGTTTTTCGACCAGCGCAAAAATGAGCAGGCCGATCCCCGCTCCGATCAACAGGGCAATTGACAGGCTGTTCCAGTTATTTTCGGGGCCAAATGTGAGGCCAAGCGCCAACGCGACCAGCGACAACAGCATGATCACCGCCCCAACCGCATCAAAACGCTGGCCGCCGGGCGGACGCCAATCGGGAATGAAACGCCGTCCCAGCAGCAGTCCCGCCGCGCCAACCGGTATATTTACCAGAAAGATCGCGCGCCAGCCGACTGTGCCGATCAAAACACCGCCTGCGGTCGGGCCGAGGCTGATGCCCAACGAAACCACCGTTCCCATCAATCCCAGCGCCCGCCCGCGTTCGGAGCGCGGGAAGGCTTCGGTGACAATTGCCATACCCAACGCCTGGATCATCACCGCGCCGATGCCTTGCAGCACGCGGAAACCGATCAAAAAGCTGATGTTGGGCGCGAGGCCGCACAGGATGGAGCCACAAACAAACACGGCCATGCCGGTCAGGTAGATGCGTTTTTTGCCGATCATATCGGCTAAACGGCCCACACCCAGGATCAAGGAGGTCACGATCAGGGTGTAACTGATGATCGCCCACTGCACCATTGCCAGATCGGTATCCAGTGCTTTTTTAAGCGTGGGCAAAGCCACATTCATAATGCTACCGTCGATGGTGCCCAAAAAAGTGCCCATCGCCACACTTAACATCACCCACCATTTGCGCGAATAATCGGGTTGATTCGGTGGGTTTATTCCTTCGGCTGGCATGAAATCCTCAATTGGTTCAAAATTTCTCAAAATGGAGCTAGCAAAGTATACCCTATATTTATAAAATCTAGGCTCACGACACGACTGGACTTAAATCGTTAAGGATAAGTATGAGAATACATTACACGCTCGACGACAGCCCGGCGCGGCTGCCATTGGCAATTCGCAGCAGCGAAGGGGCAATGGATCGTGCCGCCGACCTGCGCAATGCACCCGGCGTCCAACTGGTTGAACTGACAACCCAACACATGCTGAACACCGGGACGACTCTGGTGGATGAACTCACGGACTATTTCGATAACGGCGGTCCCAGTGAGGCCGATCCGTATGGGTTGGCGCTGTGTTATGCCAACCGGGAAGCGTTAACCGACCTGCTGCGCGACCTGCGCGACCTCCCTGCCGGGCTGGTAGCCTTTGCTGAAGTCGAGGCGCTGTTCCCAGTCACCTTTATGCGTGAATTGCAATTCACCATGGCGCTGACCAGCGTGGGGTTCCCGGCGTTTGGTTATGTGCGCGCCTTCAAGGATTCGGAGGGCGAAGAATATTATGGGCTGGTCGTGAATCTGGCACAGGCCCAGCCGCACCTGGAAGCCAGCCTGGGCACCTACTCCATCGACCTGCTGGTCAACATGATCCGGCACGGGTTCTTTAATCACCAGGGCTTTTTACTCGCCTATGGGGAGTACTGCGAATCGATTGGGCGCAAGCCGGAAAAGCTCTATGATCGGCTGAAAGATAAGCTGATGGCGCGCGGGATCGCATGGTATCTCAGCTATCACCACGACATGTCTTTTTATGATGAAACGCTGCGGCTGAACGAGACGATGATCGGCGAACATATCGCGCATTGGAACAAGCTGATCGAGTCATCGCACAAAAAGGGGCAAGGCGAAGATATTCTGGACGAGTGGCTGGCACGCCCCGACGCAGACGGCCTCACAGGTGAATTGAGTCTGGATGTGGTGGGCTATATGATGGCGCGCACGATTGCCGCCGAACATGGCAACAAGGGCCTGCGCGATTCCGTGACCAAAGGGGGCGATTATTTCCTCAAGCTGTATAACGATCTGACGGGCAACAAGCTGAAAGGCTGATGAAAACCGATCTCCCGGCGCGTTATATCCGGGCCTTTGCGCTGGATCAACACCTCAATCAAGACTTGCTGCGCTGCCTGAAGGTCTACCAGTACGCGCCGCAAGTCGAATTTTACGTGCAGACGGATGAGCAGACGATCATCTATCTGCTGGTGGCGGGCAAAGTCCAGATCAACCACTACCACGCCAACGGGAAACTGTCGGTGCTGGCGATGATGACGCCGCTGGCGGTGATCGGTGATCTGGAACTGTTCAGCTACGAAGCCATCAAAACCAATGTCATCACCCTCGAAGAATCGGTACTGCTGGGGATCGAAAAGGGATTCGCGCTCAAATACGGCGCGGATGATCCGCGTTTTCTGCGCTTTATCATCCAGCATCTGACAGCAAAACTATACCAGACCAGCCGGATTCACACGGGGAATGTGCTGCCGCTGATCAAACGGCTGGCGGCGTATCTGCTGGAACAGGACGAGGATGTGATCGCGCTGTCGTCCAAGTCGCATCTGGCGGGGCTGTTGGGCACCACCCCGCGCCATTTAAACCGCGTGCTCAACACGCTGGCCGATGAGGGCAGCATCCAGCCGAGTCCGCACACGATCCGTATTCTGAAGCGGGACAGCCTGAAACGCCGCACGGAATCGTAGCAAGCGGGACATTTGTCCTTTCGGATCGCCGCGTTCGCCTTTAGAGTCGTGGTGAGCGAAGGAGATAAACCGATGACACGAAAGATTCTAATTGATACCGATACGGCGTCGGATGATGCGGTGGCGCTGATCATGGCGCTGCGCGATGAGAGCGTCCATATTGAGGCGATCACGGTGGTGGCGGGCAATCTGCCGCTGGATCGCGCGGTGAAAAATGCGCTGATCTGCGTCGAAACGGCCCGCACCTATACCCCACCCGTCTATAAGGGAGCCGCCAAACCGCTGCTGCGCGATCTGTACTCGGCGGAATTCGTGCATGGCGATGACGGCATGGGGAATATGGGCCTGCCAGAGCCGCACCTCACCTGCACGACAGGCCATGCCAGCGACCAAATCATTGAACTGGCGCAGCGCTACCCCGGCGAGATCGAGATCGTCACGCTGGGGCCGCTGACCAATCTGGCGCTGGCCTGCCTGAAAGCGCCGGAGATCGCGCGGCAGGTGAAGCACGTCTTCATCATGGGGGGGACGGGCTTCGGGCCGGGCAACATCACCCCGGTGGCTGAATTCAATCTCTACGTGGACGCGGAAGCCGCGCAGATCGTGCTCAACAGCGGGCTGCCGCTGACCTTCGTGGGCTGGGATGTCAGCACGGACGACACTTTCATCACGCAGGCGGACATCGACTGGCTGTTGAGCGGCGGATCGGAGATCGCGCAGTTCTGCGTGCGGTGCAATGACGCCCTGAAGCAGTACAATGCGGACGCCTGGGGGAAGATCGGCATTGATCTGCCGGACCCGGTGACGATGGCGGCGGCGATCCACCCGGAGATCATCACGCAGCAGACGGACGCTTACTGCTATGTGGAATACCGGAGCGAGGCGGCTTACGGGCAACTGATCATCGACGCGCAGCATCTGCTCAACCGCCCCGCCAACGCGACGATCTGCCAGAAGGTCGATGCGCAGCAGTTCAAAGCGCTGCTGTTCCGGCTCATTCAGTAAGCGCGAAGCTCATAGACCTGTTTGGAACAAAAGGGGCGAATCGGAGAAACAACCATTTTCTAACGGGCCGCAGGTTAGAAAATGGTGAAAGCATGTTACTTTTTTAACTTACTTTGGGATAAAAGTAGCCTAATTTGGGATAAAATGCGGGATAATTCAGGCTAAATGGGGGGAGATTTAAGCTAAATGGTGGGGGATTCAGGTTAAATCGGAGAGCACCGGCGCACCGATAGAATATGCGTCAATTTATAGGGTGTTCAACCCTACCCCCGCCCCCTTTCCGCAAGCAGGAAGGGGAGAAAAGCGGGGCATACGGCGTGTTACTGGGCAGCGACGGTGATGCTGCCGACATCGGTGCGCAGGGTGAGCGTGGGCAGATCGTCGCCCGTCCCCAGCATACTGGTCCAAACTGCACCGGGATCAGAATCGGAAGGTGCAGAAACATCGTTCACGTCGATATTACCCACATCGGCAGCAGCATCAAGCTGGATGGCGATGTCGGCGGGAAATTTCACATCAATATCCCCCGTGCTGGTCGTGATCGCGCAGCTTCCAGTGCCCGTGATGGTGCCCGCAAAAGAGACATCGCCCACATCATTTTTCAGTGACATTCCGGCGGGCGCGACGACATCGGTCAGGGTCAAATCACCCACGTCTCCCGTGACGATCAGCTTGTCGGGGGATGTGATGCCGGAAATATTCACGTCACCCACCTCAGTCTGCACGGTGAGATTGGTGGATGCGGGCACGGAGATCGTCAGATCGACGCTGTTAGTGTTGGTATGATCGCGGTATTGGGTCTGAATCGCATCCACCCACACAGACGCGTCCTGCTGCTCGACCTTGACTGTCATGTTTTTGGCTTCTTCGCGCGCGTCGTCTTCCGTTTTGGCATAGGCGGTCTTGGTGTAATCAACCTGTACCTGACCGCTGGCACCCGCGCGGATCGTGATGGTGCCGACTTCGCCCCGGACATCCAGCGTAGTCACGGTGTCACTGGTCAGCGTGATGGTTTCGGTGCCGCTTTCACTGGCCTGTTTGTTTTCGCCGCTACTGCCAAAATGGTTGCAGGCAGCCAAAACAATCGTGCTGATGAGTAGACTCACAACGAGCATTTTAGGACGAGACATTCGTATTTTCCTCTTTATGTGCGAGGGCAGACCGGCCTGCCCCAAGCTAATTCGACATGATCTTGATGCGACCCATGTTACTGCGGATACGGAGAGTGGGCGGGTCTTCGGTCCCCGTACCGAGGGTGCCGGTCCAGTGTGTCGTGGAGTTGTCACCGCTGCTCGAACCACCATCCACGACGAAATTATTGACCGTCACCGATCCGGTGTCGGTTTCGGCATCGACATACACATAGGTCTTGGGGGGCAAAGTGAATTCGATATAACTGTTGCTCTCGACGTCGAAGGTACCGGACGGATCAAGCGCGCCATCAAAGCGCACTTCAGCGAAGGTGCTGTTGATGTCCAACCCCATCGCATTCACATTCTCGATGTCAATCGTACCAATGCCAAAGTCGATGCCGCTGATCTCACCGGAGTTCTGGATTTTCAAGTAGAGGTCATAGGGAACCGTGATCTTCAGGTTGACGTGGCTGAACATCTCGTCAAGATTCGAAACAAAGTTGCCGCCATCGTCGCGCTGGGTGATCTTGACCGTTACGGTGTCCGCTTCGGACTGAACATCAACCGCTATGTCTCTCAGATTCTGCTGTGCTTCGGAATTGCTCCATCCGAAAGCATGAATCGTGTATTCGACCGCGACTTCGGTTGCGTTTTTGTCGCCTGTGATGTGAATATCACCGGCACGGTTATCGATGTCCAGGGTAATGGGGGTGTCGAGACGGTCAAGCGCGACCCGTTCCACACCGCTGCGGGTCGCCTGATTCTCCATGATGATTCCCGCTGCAACCCCGATGGCTCCCCCACACAGACAGATCGGCAGGACGCAGCACAGACAACAGGCTAACAAGCAGCCGATGACGATGAACAGCGGTCCACGGCGGCGGCGCGGCTTTTCTTCCTCAAACTGGTATTCGGGGGCAATAGGAAGCCCGCGTTTGGGTTTTTCAAGATCGGGCACCCCGTCAATTTCGGGAATATGCTCGAATTCTTCGTCTGGCATGGCTGTGCGTCCTTTCTGGCAGAGATGTGTCCTACCAAGAAAGTATACGTCAACCAGAGATTTATGTTGCGCGCGATGGGGTCGCGGTTTCGTCTTCAGCCGTCATGTCTGCCATACAATCCGCGCAGTAGCCGATAAAACACGAATTGGCTGACAGCACGGTGAGCCGCTGGGTGAGAGCTAAATCCCGGCGGAAGGCGTCGATAATGTCGGATTCGACAGGCACGATTTTGCCGCAGTTTTTGCAGACCATCGTATAGGTTTCGTGCAGGGAGCGAAAGCGGTATTCTTCGCGGATTTGCTCATCCCCCACGATACGTCCCTCGACCAGCCGCATTTCTTTGAACAGCGCCAGTGTCCGGTAGACCGTCGCCAGACTCAGCGACGAGTCTTTTTGATTCGCCAGGTCGTAGAGGGTTTCGGCGTCAATAAATCCATCAGCCGTGCGCAGCACTTCAAGGATCGCCAGCCGCTGGGTGGTGATGCGCAGTCCGGCATCGCGGAACGTGCGCAGAATAGCCTGTTGTTGTGGATCGTGCAGTTCAGTCTCACTCATACTACTTACCGTCCCAAATAGGTCCACACTGATTATGACATATTCGGGGCGGGGATGAAAAACCTCACCCCCTCGGTCCCCCTCTCCAACCGAGTTGGAAGAGGGGGAAGTTGGTATGGCAGGTGCAAGCTTATTCGGCGGTGTCGTCGGCCAGCAGGCGCAGATAGCTGTGGTAGCGCATTTCGGCTATATCGCCCTGCTCCACGGCCTGCTTGATGGCACAGCCGGGTTCATGATCATGGGTACAGTCCAGCCCAAAGCGGCATGCGCCGATAGAGGGGCGCATCTCTACGAACAGATGCGCCAGCCCGCCCGCATCGGGATCGGCCCACAAGCCAAATTCCCGCATACCGGGCGTATCGACGATACTGCCGCCGGAGTCGAGCGGGAACATTTCGAGGTGCGTGGTGGTATGCTTGCCTTTGCCCGTCGCCTCGCTGACTGCGTTTACGCGGAGGCCGAGTCCGGGCTGGACGGCATTCAGCAGACTGCTTTTGCCTACGCCCGATTTGCCGATCATCACGGAAGCGCTGGACTCGATCACATAGGCGAACTCATCCAGCCCTTCCCCGGTCACGGTGCTGGTGAGCAGCACGCGATACCCGATGCGGCGGTAGAGTTCGATCACGTCGATAAGGCTATGATCCTGGGGGCGCAGTTGATCGCTCTTGGTGATGACGATCACGGACGGAATGCCCGCCGATTCAGCCGCCGCAAGATAACGATCCAGCAGCGCCCATTTGGGAGCAGGATTGCGCGCCGCGAACACCGGAATGATCTGATCGACGTTGGCAACGATCACCTGTTCGATGGGACGTGGGCCGGACGAGAGACGGGAGAGTTTATTCCGCCGCTCAGCGACTTCCACGATCAGGCCGCTGCTGCCGGGTGCCTCGATAAAATACACGCGGTCACCAATGGCGACCGGATCGACCTGATCGATTTCGCGCACTTCTTTGATCTCGCGGCGGATGTTGGTCGATTGGGAGATGCCACCCCACTGGATTAAATGTTTGCGCAGCTTGCTGGAAATGGCGCACTGCACGATCTGGCCCTGATGCTGTACCGTATAAACGCCCTGCGATTTGCGGTAGACAATGCCTTCGCGGACGGAATCGGTTGGTTGAGAAGAAAACATACTGGCTCCTGGTTAAGCGTTACGAATCAATGGACGAGCGATGGAACGATGATTCGCGCGAGCGCCAGGATCAATAGGATCAAAAAGCGGTCACCGGAGTGACCGCCATCATCAGCGAGGGATTACCTGCGGATGCATGAAAGGAGACACTCGCGCGCGAAAAAACGCCGGGTACAAAAAACGACCTGTTCCATTATTCGCACGCCTCCTTTCTTGAGTGTTGAGGGCTACAATTTAGTTGGGATTAGCGACCGAGGCGAACGACTTCGCTGGCCTGCGGACCCTTCGGCCCAGTAGTGATGGTGAATTCGACGCGCTCGCCTTCAACCAATTCGCGGTAGCCAGTGCTCTGGATGGCGCTATGGTGAACGAAGACATCGGGGCCGTTCTCGCGCTGAATGAAGCCGAAGCCCTTCTGAGCGTTGAACCACTTGACGGTACCTTGCACACGATTTGTTGACATTGGGGGGGGGAACTCCTTCCCGGTTAAAAGAAAATCGGCTGTTGTTGTGGGGATAGGAGCTAGTACTGGCAAAACAACTGCTGCACCGTTGGTTCATGTTCGCCGAACAGCCTACTCCACTACGTTCCTAATCGTAGGTGAGATTTGCGCAGATGTCAAGAGGGTTTTCAGGGAGACATGAGGGAATATCAAACACTTTATGGGCAACCGCAATATATACAGTGTGAGCGCTCATTATCGGAGGAACGGATTGGATGAAAAAACGGCGATTCGCCGCCTAAAACGGGGCGACATCAGCGGGTTAGCCACGTTGGTCGAACAGTATGAGGTTCGGGCGGTTCGCACAGCCTATCTCATCACCCATGACCGCGCGCTGGCCGAAGATGTCGTTCAGAATACGTTTCTACAAATTTACCAGCGTTTTGATTAGTTCGATGAACAACGGGCCTTTGCGCCCTGGTTCATGCGCAGCGTGGTGAATGCCGCCCTGCGTGCCGCACGCCAACAACAACGCAGTCTGTCACTGGATGGCCCCACACCCACCAACGCATCGACCTTCGCGGAGATGCTTCCCGACCCCCAACCGGGGCCGGATGATGAAGCGGAACGGGCCGAACTGCGGCAGATCGTATGGGCGGCGCTGGATCAGCTTTCGCCTGAACAGCGCGCGGCGGTTGTGCTGCGGTACTACCTGGAACTGAGCGATGATGAAATGTCAGATGAGTTGGACATCGCGCCGGGGACGGTCCGCTGGCGGCTTCATACGGCGCGGAAACGGCTGCGCGGGCTGCTGCGTTCATCGACAGAAGATACAGCGCACCAGCGTGGGGGCGAATATGGACGATAAAACACTCAAACAGGTGATACGAGACATGGCAGAACATGACATTCCTGAAGAGCGCAAATTGTGGTCGCGCATTGAACAGCGCCTGGAAACACGGCGCAAGGTTTCCCGTCACGGGCCACCGATCCGGCAGCTGAGTTGGGTGACAGCGCTGCTGGTGCTGTCGCTCATGATTAGCGCCGCAACCTATGCTTTTTACCAGGGCGGCAAGCGTCAGGGTGGCGATCCGGGGTTGGAGCATGTTCAGGAGGATAACCTGATCACGGAGATCGGGGAGACGCTGACAATCAATGGTGTGGAAGTGACACTGGATTGGGCCTATGCGGATGCACACCGGATTTCGGTGGCTTATTCGATTGTGGGGCAGTTTGGAAATGTACAGTTCCGGCCCGATGTGGTGTTGTATGATGCCGAGGGGAACCAGATTCCGCCGATGTTTGGCGGCGGCGGCGGCGGTGGTCAGGATGGTATGCTTGAGATTGAAGGAAATAATAATTTCGACGGGCAGGCCATTCAGGGCGATCCCGGCAACGTGGCGCTGCGGCTGGAAATCATGCTGGTGAGCGATGTGCCGCCCACCGACGGGCTATCCGGTAGTGGGGGCGGCGGTGGTGGCGGCGGCGGTGGCGGTGGGGGGGTGGCAAACCCGACTGCTATGCCTGCAACACCCGCCGCTCTGTCTGAACCAATTGGACCGTTTGTTTTCGAATTCACTGTGCCGTTCATTTCGGCGGTGAAAGTCGAACCCGGCCAGACGGTAGAAGCGAATGGCGCATCGGTGACGCTTGAGTCGGTAGCCATCACCCCGTCGCTGACCCGCATAAATATCTGTGTTGTGCCGGATGATCCCGACGCCGAGTGGTTCCGCGATCTGTGGCTGCCCTATGGCGGGCTGAATGTCGGCTCAACAGAGCTGAATCAGCAGAGCGGCGGGACTACCGATGTGGCCGAGGATGACCACTGCTACGAACTCGGTTTCCTGGTACCGTATGATGACCAGCCGGGTACATGGACATTGACCATCGACCAATTCGCCGGGTTCCCGGAGTATACGCAGGAGGAATTGATCGACGCGTTTGCTGAGTATGCTATTGTGGTCGAGTTCCGCGATGAGTATAACTGGGAGATGGTGAAAGTGCCCGATGGCCTGGATCCGGGTTTGATCACGGAGGAAGTCATGGAGCAGTTCACGTCGAAATTTGAAGGCCCCTGGACGTTCACATTCGACGTGCCGGGACAGGAATAA
>DATAMF010000022.1:0-3953 GCA_036260665.1 Aggregatilineaceae bacterium
TTGGCGTTGCCAACCCACCAGTGAAGGTGATCCACCCGGTTCAGTTTCAAAAAATCGGCTTCTTCGTCTCTTGGTCTGGTTTCCCGCACATTCTCTACCATCAGCAGTACCTCTTCTCATCCATTACCCAGAAAACAAAACCTGCTGGTGGCCTATAACTGCCCAGCAGGTTCACATTGGCTAGCGCACAGGCGCATGGGAAAACAACTGCCCATATGCGCTTGTATCCTTTGCGCTCGCTGTCGCGCTTGCATGCCATCCATTCCCTTGCACCCAATATTTATCATACGTTTTAAGTTAAACATCGCGCTTTTGCCAAACATCCCCTGCTTAAGGGTTAAAGGCGAGGGGTAGGGGAAAAATCTGTACGCAGCACCCTCGCTCAACCGCCGTTTTTTACGAAACTGAACCGGGTGGATCACCTTCACTGGTGGGTTGGCAACGCCAAACACAGCATGTATTACTGGTGGAAAGCGTTCGGGTTTAAGCCTGTGGCCTATTCTGGGCTGGAAACCGGCAACCGCGAATTTGCCTCCTATGTGCTGGAATCGGGGACCATTCGTTTTGTGGTGTCGGCTCCCTACCGCCCCAGCCACGAAATGGCGGCACACCAGATGTTACATGGTGACGGTGTTAAATATGTCGCCTTCGAGGTCGATGATGTGGAGCAGGCGTATCGAGAGACGACCTCACGAGGCGCAAAGAGTGCCTGGGCCCTACGCGAGGAACAGGACAGCAGCGGCATTTTTCGGACGGCGGCTATCCACACCTACGGCGAGGTGATCCATATTTTTGTGGATCGCAGCGATTACCAGGGCCCATTTGCGCCGGGTTATGTGCCGCTCAATTTGCCTCACGAACCCGCAGGGCTGGCCGCAATCGATCATGTCGTAGGTAATGTCCAGCTTGGCAAGATGAACGCCTGGGTAGATTTTTATCACCGTGTGATGGGCTTCCGGCAGTTGATTCATTTCAGCGATCAGCAGATCAGCACGGAATATTCCGCGCTGATGTCCAAGGTGATGCAAAACGGCAATGGGCGGATCAAACTGCCGATCAATGAACCCGCTGAAGGCAAGCGCAAGAGCCAGATTGAAGAATATTTGGACTATTATTTGACTCCTGGTGTGCAGCATATCGCGATGGCCTGCAAGGATATCATCGCGACGGTTGGCGAGTTAAGGGCGCGGGGCATTGAATTTTTGCGTGTGCCCGATGCTTATTATGACGTGCTGCCGGAACGAATCGGCCCGATCAAAGAAGATTTAGACAAAATACGCGAGCTGGGCATCCTGGTGGACCGGGATGATGAAGGATACCTGCTGCAAGTGTTCAGCAGACCGCTGCAAGATCGCCCAACAGCCTTTATGGAGGTCATTCAGCGGCACGGCAGCCAGGGATTTGGGGCGGGCAACTTTAAGGCGTTGTTCGAAGCGATTGAACTGGAACAGGAACGGCGCGGGAATCTGTAACGATGGCTTATTATCACAGGTTGGGGCAAATTCCCCATAAACGGCACACGCAGTTTCGAAAGCCGGACGGCAGTCTGTACCGCGAAGAGGTGATGGGACTGGAGGGCTTTTCGGGCATCCAGTCCATTCTCTACCACACCTTTCTGCCACCACGCGTCGTCCGGGCTGATCTGCTCGGTCCAGCAAAAGCGGAATATGTCGATTTTGGCGCGATCCGCCACCGGGCGTTTCAAACCAAAACCATACCGGCAGGCGGCGATGCGGTTTCGGCGCGGCGGGTTCTGTTGGGGAACAATGACGTGACGCTGGGAATCAGCCGCCCGACGCAGAGCATGGATTATTTCTACCGGAACGCACAAGCCTATGAGACATGGTTTGTCCACGAAGGGCAAGGCGTCCTGCATTCGCAATTTGGGCGGCTGCCTTTTGAGCCGGGCGACTATATTATCATCCCGTTTGGCACGACGTGGAACATGGAACTGTACACCCCGGAGGGGCGGTTCTTTGTGATCGAGGCTCCGTCGCAGATTGTCCCACCCAAGCGCTACCGGAACCAGTTCGGGCAGCTTTTGGAGCACGCGCCCTACTGCGAACGAGATTTTCGCGTCCCCGAAGACCTGGAACCACACACAGAACAGGGCGAGTTCGAGGTCCGCATCAAGGTGCGGGATGCGCTGCACCGCCATATCCTGGATCACCATCCGTTTGATGTGGTGGGCTGGGATGGCTACCTGTACCCCTGGATTTTTAATGTGCGAGATTTCGAGCCGATCACGGGGCGGATTCACCAGCCGCCGCCCGTCCACCAGACGTTTGAGGCGCGGAACTTTGTGGTGTGCTCGTTTGTGTCGCGCCTGTTCGACTATCACCCGGAAGGCATCCCGGCCCCCTATAATCACTCAAACGTCAATTCCGACGAGGTGATCTACTACTGCGACGGTAACTTTATGTCGCGCAAGGGGATAGACCGCTACGACATCTCGCTGCACCCCTACGGTCTGCCACATGGACCACAGCCGGGGGCAACCGAAGCATCGATTGGCAAGGAAAAAACGGACGAACTGGCGGTGATGGTGGACACCTCCAACCCACTCAGTCTGACAGTTGATGCGCTGGAATTTGAAAAGCCGGAGTACCAGGCATCGTGGTTAGAGGGTGACGGACTATGACCGTTGATAGGGTCAACTTCGATGAAGATACCCGGCAAAAGCTGTGGGACGCGCACGTCGTCAACGGGATAGTACCTGATCAACGGCTTGTCCCATTCAAAAATATCGAGGCCGTGCTGGCGCTGCATGCGCAATGCAGCCCAGCGAAACCGTTTCTAATTCATGTTGAGAACCAGCGCGAGGAATTTTCATACAGCGTGTTTTACCGGCGGGTGCGGCAGGTCGCTGCGTTTATGAGCGGCGAACTGGGCGTCCGGCGTGGGGATCGTGTGGCGACGATTGCACACAATCATCACGACACAGTGTTGATTTACGTCGCGTGCTGGCTGATCGGGGCGGCGGTTGCACCGCAGAATGTAACGGAAGATGATCGCCGGATCACGTTCACCCTGCGCAACAGCGAAGCCAAAGTCTGTTTTGTGTTTCCTGAATATCTGCAACGGGCCGAAACGATCATCCACAGCCCTGAACTGGGTGTACCGAACATTGAACATATCGTTGTCTTAGGAGAAGCGGCAGGATATCTCAACTTCCACACCGAAATAACTCAATATCCTACCGAGTTCATCCCTGCCGATCCGCCCACGCTGGAAGATGAAGCGCTGCTGGTTTATACGAGCGGTACGACGGGTGCGCCAAAAGGGGTTGTGCTGTCCCAGTACAATCTGCTGGTCGATGCCTTCGCTATCAGCCAGTGGCAGGCGATCACGGGCAATCAGCGCATGATGTGCGTGCTGCCGATCCATCACGTGAACGGAATCGTGGTGACGCTGGTCACGCCGCTTTATGTCGGTGCGTCGGTGGTGCTGGAACGAGGATTTTCGGTCAGCCATTTCTGGCAGCGGGTAGTGGACGAAGGCGTCAACATCGTCAGCGTAGTGCCGACTCTGCTGCAATTCCTGAACGAGTATGCAGAGAAACAGCGCCGCGAAGGGAATACCATCTTCGGCAGTGGGATCGAGAGCGACCACTTAAGACACTTCCGGCATTTTATCTGCGGAGCGGGAACGCTGCCCGTTGCCCTGGCTAAAACGTTTGAGGACACGTTCGGGATTCCGATTCTGCACGGGTATGGGTTGAGCGAGACGACCTGCTAAAGCTGTTTTTTGCCCGTAGAACTGGATGCACAGGCTCACCGCCGCTGGATCGAGGAGTATGGATATCCCAGCATCGGCTGCCCGATTATGAGCAATGAGATGGGCGTTTTTGACGCAGAGGGCAACCCACTGGGATCGGGGCAGCGCGGCGAGATCTGCATCCGGGGACATAACGTGATGCTGTACTACTACCGCCGCCCGGATTCCAACGCTGA
>DATAMF010000368.1:0-7447 GCA_036260665.1 Aggregatilineaceae bacterium
TATGGCATTGACGCGACGTGGAACGACAATAACGAATTCGAAATATGGGATGATGCAGCGCGCTGCAACGGCTTTGGCGATCCCCTTCCAATCAGTTTGCTTCGCCCCATTCAAACGCTGCTGATGAATCGCGCCTCGTATGAAGCCCAGCGCGAATCGCGTCCAGACGAGCGCCCATACTTACTATCGCGTTCGGGTTGTCCGGGCATCCAGCGTTATGCGCAAACGTGGTCCGGCGACAACTTCACGTCGTGGAATACCTTACGTTATAACATCCCAATGGGTCTTGGTCTCAGCTTATCTGGCGCGCCCAATACCGGCCACGATGTCGGCGGTTTTGCTGGTCCACGTCCCGACCCGGAACTATTAGTGCGCTGGGTGCAGAATATGATCTTCCAACCGCGTTTTTGCATTCATTCGTGGAATACCGAAGGAACCGCGAACGAACCCTGGATGTATCCTGACATGCTGCCCCTGGTGCGTGAAGCGATCCAGTTTCGCTACCGTCTGATCCCTTACCTCTACTCGCTTTTTGTGGAAGCCGCGCGCACCGGTCATCCGATCATCCGCCCGATGGTCTATGAATTTCCCCGTGATGCCTGCTGCCATACCGAGTCGTTTGATTTTATGCTCGGCCCCAATTTGCTTGTGGCGTCTGTACTTGAAGCAGGGATGCGCACTCGGTCTGTATACTTGCCAGCCGACACCGGATGGTATGATTTCTACAGTGGACAGCATTATGAGGGAAGACAAACCATTGTGGTAGACACTCCGCTAGAGCGAATCCCGTTGTTTGTTCCTGATGGCGGCATTATTCCGATGGGGACCGCAGAGGTATACGTGTATCCACATCCGGGAACCGGGCGCAGAGAGTTTACTCTGATGGAAGATGACGGAATCAGTCTCGGCTATCAACGCGGAGAATACAATACCATTCAACTGCTCATAGAGTCAGAGCCGGAGCAAATCAAGCTTGACGCCCAATACTTATATCGAGGTTATACAGGAGCCTATTGCAAACTTGCTTTTGTTCTGCCGCCGGATGAACACCGATCTGTTCAAGGTGGAGTGAGGACCATGGACAAACAAGGTCGCGCTATTTTCCTGCTTCAATTCGCTTGACAAACGCACAAAATTCACCATATAGTAGATTAATCGCATTTAATTTTTCACGTTGTTTAAATAATTTTAATCTCATGATAATACAGCGATCTCTCATAGGCAGCAGTTCAAGTGCAATCAAATCCCATAATCTGCGAGCGGTGTTACTCACACTACTCCGCCACGAGCATGTGTCTCGAGTACGAATAGCCGAACTCACGGGTCTTTCCACGACCACCGTTACTAATCTCATCACAGAACTACTTGAACAGGAAATTGTGGAGGAAGAGGGCAGCGAACCTATCATCCATCAGCGCGGCGTAGGACGCCCCCGAACAGCGCTGCGGTTTATCCCTGAGTCGCGTTATGCAATCGGAGTGCATATTGGTGTTGGGAGTGTACGAATCGCCATCACCAACCTGTTTGCCCAACCGCTGCGTGAGATATCTTTCGAACACCCGCTTGACCAACCTGCCGAGCAAGTATTGCTTCAGATCAGTAACTTGGTGCAACAGCTTATTGTTGAAAGCCGGGTCAACGCGCGACAAATCGTTGGCGTGGGCATTGGTGCGTCGGGATTAGTCGATCCCTTTAACGGAATCAATATTCTTGCACCTAATTTAGGGTGGCGGAACATCGCCATTCGAGATTGGCTGCATATCCAACTTCAACTCCCTGTTTTTGTCGATAATAATGTGCGCGCTATGGCTATGGCTGAGGCGCTGTTTGGCGCGGGCAAAGATGTGCATGTGTTGGCATTTGTTTATGCCCGGATAGGTGTAGGCGCTGGATTTGTGTTGGGCGGTCAGCTCTATCGAGGCGGTGCAGGAGCCGGAGAAATCGGTCACGAAACGATTATCCCTGATAATGGTGATGCGTGCCGATGTGGAAATCGAGGTTGCCTGGAAACCCTGGTATCCGAACCTGTGATCGTTGGTTTGGCACAGAACATAGCCGAACAAGAACGTGATGGGCTTTTGGCTGAATACTTACGCCAATCGGATACGCCCTTAATCGAGCGAATATTTGATGCGGCGCGAGCAGGCGACCACCGAACACGTGTCATGTTAGAAGAGCGTGCCCGGTATATGGGGATTGCGTTAGCTAATCTGGTTAACACGCTTAGTCCAGAGTTGATCATTTTGGGTGGGATACTGGCGCAGGGTGAGGATATTCTATTTCCAGTCATCAAAGAGACTTTACAGCAGCGAGCCTTTGCCGGATTAGGCGAACACGTTCAAGTGCTCACTCCCACCTTTGGACAATCAGCAGGGGTTGTAGGCGCAGCCGCTCTTGCCATGGATACGTTCTTTTTCGGACAGTCTGAGGTTACGCTTTGATGCAAACGTCTTCACCGTTATCGCTGGGTTTTGTGCCAATTGCGCGACCGACGTTTGATGTCGAACTCGCTGCTCAAGTCACCCGAGAAGCGCGTACCGCACTTGAAAACGCGGGTTTCAAAGTTATTGCGCCGGAAAACCTTGTCAGTACACTGGAACAAGCCCAATTTGCTGCTCGTTTGTATGCGGATAACCCACCCGATTTACTGCTGGTATTTCAAGCCACATTTGCTGATAGCACGATGATGCTGCATCTCGCCCAATCGGTGGATGCGCCGCTGCTGCTGTGGGCCATACCTGAAGAGCGGACAGGCGAACGTCTTCGCCTGAACTCGTTGTGCGGAATTAACCTGGGCGCACACGGTTTGAAACGGGCGGAACTGGACTATGAGTATGTTTATGCTCAACCCAATGCAGAACAAGCCATCGAAAAGGTGCGGGCAGTGGCGCAAGCGGGACGTGTGCGGCGGCTGCTGCGCGGCACGCGCATTGGACGAGTTGGAGAACATCCAGCGGGATTTGATACCTGTCGCGTCGATCAGAAGGCATTACAAGCAACCTTTGGCATCAACATTATCCAGTTCGATCTGCAAACTTTCTTTGAAAAAGTACGCGCGGCAGACACGCGGGTGATCGAAAGTGTGCGGCACCGTTTGGGAAGTAAAATGACTGGACTGGAAGAGGTTGATCAAACGGCGCTCAATGGCACATTAAGCACCTATATCGCTCTGCGGGATATAGCCGAGCGGGAGCGTATTTTTGCTTTTGCGGTGCGCTGCTGGCCCGAATTTTTCACCGATCTCGGCTGTGCGGCATGTGGCGCATTATCCCTGATGAATAACGAATTCAAGCCCTGTAGCTGCGAGGCCGATGTCAATGGAAGTATCACGCAGCTTATCTTACAGTGGTTGAGCGGACAGCCTGCGTTTGACAGCGATCTGGTGGTGTTCGATCCTGAAGACAATGCTGTCACCTTCTGGCACTGTGGGAAAGCGCCGTTAGATATGGCAGACAATACGGTTGCTCCGAAAGCCACCGTCCATTCCAACCGCCAACTTCCGCTGCTGATGGAATTTCCGCTCAAGCCGGGACGCGTGACGGTGGCGCGCCTCAGTGAGGCAACCGGATCGTATCGTCTGGTTGTGGGCACCGCCGAGATGATCCGTGCGCCAATGAGTTTTACGGGAACATCAGGGTTGCTGCGGTTTGATCGCCCTGCCAATGAGGTGCTCGATACGTTGTTGTCTGAAGGGCTGGAACACCATATGGCGCTTACCTATGGAGACTATGTTCCGGCGCTGCTTGCTTTGGCGAAGATGCTGCATCTTCCTGTGCTGCGTTTATAAAAGCAAGAAAGGAGAAGCTCTTCTCAGAAACTGCGGCTGCAAGTTAACAATTACATCGTTTTCTTTTGTTTAGGGAGGAAACACAACTATGCAAAAGCATCGTTTGTTCGCACTGGTCGTCGTCCTGGCGCTGGTCATCTCTGCCTTCGGTACCTTGCACGTAAAAGCCCAAGATGAGGCGGTTGAGCTTCATATTATGTGGTACAACGACGGGACTGAAGGTGATGTTCTGCGGGATCTGTTAGACCGCTTTGAGGCTGAAAACCCTAACATTAAGACCGTGATCGATGTGGTTGCTTACAAAGACCTTGATACGGTGCTTCAGGCTCAACTTGAAGGCGGCACACCACCCGATATGGTACGTCTGACCAATGTGGGTCGTTTTAAAGATTACTATTTGGATATGACTCCTAATCTCCCCGACGTTGACTACTGGTTAGAAAACTTCCCTGAACCTGTATTGAACTCCCTGCGCAAAGATGCCGATGATACAGGTATTTATGGTTATCCAACCCAATTCACAATTACCGGTCCGTTTATCAATCGCAGCCTGTTTGAAGAGGCTGGCGTTGCTGTCCCGATTGATGAAAAAGAAGATGTAAGTTGGGAAGAATGGCTGGCTGCGGCGGAAGAAGTCGCCCAAAAGACGGGGACTCCCTATGCAGTCGCCATTGACAGATCCGGGCATCGTTTTTGGGGACCATCACTGTCGATGTGCGCAACCTATGTGAATGAAGATGGCACCTTCACCGTCGACTCACAGGGTTTCCGTGATACCGCCAATATGATCCTGGATTGGCATACCCGCGAGATTACTCCTGTCGCGGTTTGGGCGGGCAGCGGTGATACCTATGCGGCGGCGAACGAGTACTTTATCAATGGCGAGTTGGTGTTTTACATGTCCGGTAGCTGGCAGATCGGCGGCTTTGCCGAAAAAATCGGCGACAGCTTTAAGTGGGAAGCGGTGCCAAATCCAAGCGGGCCGTGTGGGTCAACCGGCATTCCTGGCGGCGCGGTGATGGTGGCGTTAAATACCACGCAACATCCGGCAGAAGTGGCTATGGTGATGGATTATCTGGCGAGCTATGATGTTTTGGGCGAGTTCTCCGCGCGGACGCTGTTCATCCCCGGACATACCGGATTGGCGGCGGACGGTGTCGCGTATGAGCAGAACAAGGAAGCTCTTGATGTCTTCCTGGCTGAAATTCCGAAACTGATGCCCGAAGCCTACGCGCTGCAATACCATCCTTATACTTTCGTTTTGAACACCTCGATCCGTGACCGCCTGACACAGGCCATTGTGGGCGAACTGACGCTGGATGAAGCGATCCTAAAGATTCAGGAAGACGTAGACGCCGCGATGGCGGAATAGCTGTAAACCTGCCCAGGCTGTCAGCAATAATCACGTCGCTGGCAGCCTTTTTTCGGGGAAAGGTATAACCCGTGCGAAAGGCAAAACTGGTTTACCGCCGAATGAGAGAAGTTCTGATCCGTACTTTGCTTGTACCCATCAAGTTATTCTTTAACGCATTGGATATTTTTCTGCACCGTTTGCAGGATGTAATCGGTATCCGGCGCATGGCTTATTTTTTTGTGCTGCCTAACCTGTTGATTTTCGGGATTTTTATTCTGCTTCCCATGATCCTGAATTTTTATTACGGTTTCAGCGACGGGCGGCAGGCCGGGACGATGCGCGACGCGATCCGATTGGAAGAACGACGATGGGTCGGTGATGATAACTTAGCGCTTTTGTTTGACTGTGATAATTATTTAGAGTCGCGGACCTGCCATGCTGACACTGAGTATTTTTGGGCAGGTGTGTCCAATACGCTCGTTTTTGTATGTTTCCAGGTTTCTTCGATGGTTGTGCTGGCGCTGGTCACAGCGCTGGTATTGAACCGGCCTATCATGGGGCGCGGATTCTTCCGCAGTATGTATTTTTTCCCCGTACTGCTTTCGCCTGTCGTCGTGGCGCTGATCTGGAAATGGATTTTACGGTACGAGTCCGGGCTGCTGAATGAGGCGCTCGTATCGATGGGGTTCGCTCGAACCCACTTTCTGGAACTGAACCGTACATGGCCGCGTTTTTGGGCGATTGCCGTGATGGACTGGTCGCAGATGGGTTTCTATACGCTGATTCTGTTGGCTGGATTGCAATCAATCCCGCGAGAGTTATATGAGGCAGGCGAAATTGACGGCGCGAATGCATGGAGCCGTTTTCGCCGGATCACGATGCCGTTGCTGATGCCGACCATGACGGTGGTGCTGGTGCTATCGCTCATTCGCGCCGTGCAAGCCTTTGATCAGGTTTTTGTGTTGACAGGTGGCGGTCCTGGCACGGCGACGCGGTACATTGTGCAGTACATCTACAGCACCGCGTTTGTCAACAACCCGCCGAATTTTGGGCTGGCGGCTGCTGCATCATTGGTGCTGGCGTCGGTACTGCTCGTGCTGACGGTTGCCCAGTTAGCGTTCGCCCGTCGTGGTGAGAACGTGTAAGGAGGTTTCAACATGGTGCGCGGCATCCTCCGATTTTTGGCGCGACGGCATGGACATAACCGCTTCGACATCACCGATATGTTGAGCTACATCTACCTCTTGGTAGGCATAGTGATTATGTTTGGGCCGGTTGTGTGGCTGGTAATGTCCTCATTTAAGCCTGCTTCGCTGCTCACGAAACGCCCGATCACGTTTCTGCCCTACCAACAGCAAACGATCCGGATTCAAGGCTATGATGTGCCGCTGCGATTATATGATCTGAAACTGCCGGATGGGTCTACCAAACGAACGGCGGCGCTGCTGCAAAACGGCAAAGATTGGCGGTTCACCGAAAATTATTTGTATTTGATTGACCTGGAACAGCCAGGAAGGGAACCTGTTGAAATATTAGAGCAGCAGGCGTCGGCATACTATCTGTATACGGACGATACAGGTAAACAGGAACTGTATCTGCACCAGGGTAATCACGAAGACGCATTTTACCGGACGCTGAATGCGGCCCAACTTGATGCAAAGCCCACCGAAATTTGGGGCGAATTGATAGAGAGTCTGGGCGGCATGGAGATGGTGAGAGCTACTGTTACTTATCAAAACCGGGCGCTGCCCATCTATACCATTGATTTAGAAGATAGCACATCGACTCCAATGGCCGCGCTGCTCGATCCGGATGGGACATTGCAAGAGGTTGAGAAGTTCGGTTACATCTATCTGCGGATGGTTGATCCAGATAATGTAGTATCCGATCCGGTGGAAGTGCTTAAGCCGGATGATCTGGAAGCGCGAGACACAAAAAACACGATAGACCTGGGCTATGATTCACAAACTTTGAATGTTCAACGAATTAAAGATACACAGCTTCGGATCGCGGTGTTGGTGAATGCGGATGGCGCACTGCAAGTAGAAGAACAGGATAGCCGCCGTTATCTGAAGGTGCTGGACCCTCAAAATTTAGCCGCGGATGGAATCGTCCTGCTTGAGATCGACAGTAAAAAAGACCTAGAAACACAGCAGAAATCGTTCAAGTTTTATTTTGGCGACGGGGAAGATGGGAAAGCGCTGATCGAAAAAACGAGTGATGTCTCGGCGCTGCGGCTCTACGATCTGGCTGATCTGGCTGCGCCACCAGTCCTGGTGGAACGGGCAAAGTTGGACGAAATCAGT
>DATAMF010000373.1:0-13980 GCA_036260665.1 Aggregatilineaceae bacterium
ATTTAATGGGGCGCATCTGCAATTGGCGCGGCTGTTTGTGGCCCAGGTCGCGACTGCGGTACGGAATATGCAGCTTTATATGCGGCTTAACCAGGCGGAGCGCCAACAAAAAACAGTCAACCGGATTTCACGCCTGATGGCCGAAGAAGCCGCGCTGGATACGGTGCTCACCTGCGTGGTCGAAGAAGCGGTCAAACTGGTGGATGCCAGATTTGGCACCGTGCTGCTGCTGGACTCGGATCAGGAATTGGTGATCCGCGCGCTATATGGGCATTCCAGCCCGCCGGTTGGGTTTCATGTCCGGCGGGACGTTGGGCAGGCGGGCTATGTGGCCGATACGGGCGAATTCAGCGTGGTGACCGATTACGACCATTGGGAACTGAGCAATCCTGCTATGCAGAATGCACTGCCCGCGGGGTCGATTCTATATGGCGTCCCGTTGAGCTATCGGGGGCGGGTGGTTGGTGTATTGCAGGTGGTGGGAATTCAACAGCCGACAACCAACATCGATGAGATTGAAGAGATGCTGATGGCGGTGGCGTTACCGGCTTCGATTGCGATTGTCAACGCCGAACTGCATGAAATTCTGAAACAGGATCAGCAGCAATTACAGGCGATACTGGATTACACCTCGGCGGCGGTGGCGGTATTTGGGCCAGATGGCAGCATTCTGTTGTTGAATCCCGAAGCGTGCCGGGTATTGGAGCGGCTGAACATTCCTGCGGCGGGTATCGAAGGCCGACGGCTGGTGGATTTGTTGGCCGAAATTCTGCCGGGCGAGGCGTTTGATCTGGCGGATATTGGCTCGGTGGTTGAGATCAACCTGGGCGAGATTGGGGAATATCTGGTGCATATTGCGCCCATCGTGCTGACCGGCGGCACCGTGTATCGTTATGTGGCGGTGGGGCAGGATGTGTCGGAACTGCGGCGGCTGGATCGCATGAAGTCGGACCTGATCCACATTCTGTCGCATGATCTGCGCAATCCTTTGGGACTGGCACGCGGGTCGATTGATCTGTTGGATGAACCGGATCTGCCCCAAGATCAGCGGGGCCAACTCAAAGAGATGATCGTGTCGAGCCTGGAACGGATGGACCAACTGATCCGGGATGTGGTAGACCTGGAAATGGCGCAATCGCTGGGCGAGGAGACGGCGCTGCCGTATCTGCTGCCGACGACGGTGCAGAAGGTGATCAAACGCAACGAACTGAAGGCGAACCAGCAGAACGTGGAACTGGTTTACCAGGAATACAACGTGCCGCCGGACAAGTTAAAGGGGCATATCCTGCTGATCAGCCAAGCGATTGATAACCTTGTCAACAACGCGATCAAATATACGCCAGCGGGTGGACATGTCCAGGTGACGTTGGATGTTGAAGACGAATACGCGGTGATCCGGGTCGTGGATACGGGCTACGGGATTCCAGCGGAGCATCTGCCGCACCTGTTCCGGCAGTTCTACCGCGTGAATGATAAACGGACGCGGCATATCCAGGGGACCGGGCTGGGACTCAGCCTGGTGCGGGCTATCGCGGAAGCGCACGGCGGGCGGGTGAGCGTAGAAAGCCAGGTGGATGTGGGCAGCACGTTCTCGCTGTATCTGCCGGTGGAGTCCGCGCGACCTTCGCAGACCGGGGAGGGGCAGCTCAAGCGCTATGATCTGGCCGAACAAGTCGGCAAACGATTGGGTACCCAGTAAAAGCGGCTAACCCCTTGAAGACCAAGGGGTTTTTTATTGTCAGACCAGATTGGGATCGGTCAGGCTGCGATTGGCGAGCATGGCCGCGCCGAGCAGCACCGCATGATCACCAAGTGCGGCTTCGAGGATGGGGAGGCGGTCCGGATCGACGGGGCGGAGCAGGTAGCGGTAGGTTGTTTCGCGGATGACGGGGAGCATGGCCGCGCCACAAGCTTCAATGAGGCCGCCCCCATAGACGATACATTCGGGATCGAGGGCATTCACAATGGCCGCTGTGAAGACTCCCAAATGATACGAAGCCCGCTCAATCACATCGACCACGAGTTCATCATGCGCTTCGAGGGCGGTGGCAAGCGTGCCGCTGGTGATCGATTCGTCGTCGGGGTCCATCAAATTGACGATCATACTCTTGCGCCCGCCACGCAGTTCACCCAGGATGTCCCGCTCAATTGCGGTGCGGCTGGCGAGGGCTTCGATGCAGCCCCGCCGCCCACAACCACAGCGCGGTCCGTCGATGAGCACAACCATGTGACCGATTTCGCCCGCCGCATTGCGCGCGCCGCGCCACAAGCGGCGATTGAGAATGATGCCGCCGCCGATGCCGGTGCCGGGGAAAATGCCGACGATGGATGCATGGGTTTTGGCCGCGCCGACGCTGGCCTCGCCAAAGGTTCCCGCGTTGACATCATTTTCGACAAACACCGGGACGTGAAGCTCATGCTGAAGACGCGGACCCAGCGCGATATTGGTCCAGTTGGGCAGATTGGGGGCAAACTCGACCACACCCGCGTTGTAGTCGGCTACGCCGGGCGCGCCAATGCCGATGGCCTGGATCATCGACATTTCGAGGTTGGCATCGGCAACGGCATCGAGCGCGGTTTTGATGATGCGGGTGATCACATCGTCTACGCCACGTTCGGCGCGGGTTTTGCGCTTGGCGCTGCCTAGAATGTGTCCGTTTTGATCAACCACGCCTGCTAAAATTTTGGTGCCGCCCAAATCAATACCGAGCGTCATCACAGGGGGATGATCAACGTCGGAAGTGCTCGTTTTTTTTGACATCCGTAACCGTGCTCCTGTTTTGAATCAAAAGGGGATTAAGGCTGCGCCCATATTTTCTTTACCCCATCCCCCCTTGCCCCTTCCCTCAGGGAAGGGGAGTCAAACCGGAGGGACAGGATAATTATTTTCTTGGGATGGCCTAAGACATGATCATAGACGGAAGCGGCATTGTATGCAATGGCCGCCCGGATTGCGTAAAGGCCGGAGTTAACTGATAATACTTGCGACTAATTTAATATAGGAGAGTTCAGGCATGGCAGCATCAACGAAGTCGAAGAAAACTCCGCTATTCACCGGCTATCTCAAGCTCCAAACAAGCCGATCCCCTGAGGAATGTTTGCTGGCCCTGCGCGAAAACCAGGGGCGTCCGGGGATGTTTGGCGGAATTATCCGGGTTGTGCTGCCCCCAAACCAGCCGCTCCATTTTGAGATTGAGTATTATCACCGGCATCAAAAGTCAGGACGCCCGACGTATGTCGCGCAGCGGCTGCAAGGTGTTTTGTATACCGAAACGGGACAAACCCATCTGGCTGCCAAGCTGTTTTTTACAAACCGGGCGTTGATGTGGGTTTGGGTGGCGCTGGCCCTCTCGATTATTCCTCTTGTGCTGGCTGTGGTGACGGGCAACGTGATGTTGTTGATGGTGCTGATCTTAACTGCGCCGTTTCTGCTGGCGATGCTGGCGGTGCTGGGGATGGATCGGTATTCGCTGCGGCGGTATGTGCGGCGGTGCATGGGAGTCTAAACTTTCTGTTGCAAGAGTATGGCGCATATTGTAAGCTTGCATTTATAAAGTGTTGAGACGTGTAGAGGGGCTATTCGATGACTGATAGACCAGGGCGGGTGCATGATGAAGGCACTTACCAGATGTTGTGGGATTGTAAGTTTTGTGGAACGACGAAACTGCTTGGCGTGAATCACCGGCACTGCCCGAATTGCGGCGCGGCACAAGACCCGGCATGGCGGTATTTTCCGGCTGAGGAAGATATGATCGCGCTGGAAGATCACAAGTATGTGGGGGCGGATAAAACGTGCCCGGCATGCAGTCAACCGAACAGCGCGGCGAGCGAGTACTGCACGTCCTGCGGGGCGGATCTGGCGACAGGGCAAATAGTCCAGGCACGGGGGGGGCGCGGGCGCTGGGCACGGCAGGCGCAACCGAACTGAAGCAGGATGTGGTCAAAGAGCAGTTCCAGAAAGAAATGAAACGCGTTAAGGACGAGGAACGGGCAAAACCTGTTTTTCTGGGCCTAAAGCGGACTGAGTTGATTGTGGTGGGGGTCGTGCTGTTGGTGGCGGCGCTCATCGTCGGGATTATTTTCGCGCTAACGTACAGCAAGAGTGTCAGCGGGGAAGTCAAGGCGATGGCGTGGGAGCGGGTGATCCAGATCGAGGAGAATAACCCGCAAACGGTAAGCGCGTTTAGAGATCAAAAGCCCGCCGGGGGATATAACGAGCGCAACTGCCGGAATGAAAAACGGCAGGAACGCAAACAGGTGGGAACCGAAAAACAATGCCGGGATGTGGATCAGGGCGACGGCAGTATGAAGCGCGTGTGCGACGATAAACCGGTGTATGAAAATGTGATGGTGGACGCGCGGAAGTGTGATTATACGGTGGACCGGTGGAGCAAAATCCACGAGTATAAAGCATCGGGTGCGGCGGACATGCCTCCGGCATGGTCGGCGGAGGGCCTGAACTATTCGCTGGCTTCGGATGAGCGCAGTTCCAAGTCAGAAAAGTATACACTCGTCATTCGGGCAGATGGCGAGGATAAAAAGTGCGAGTATGAAAAACAGGCCGAGTGGGATAAGTTCAAGGTCGGAATGGCGGTAACGCTGAAAACCGGGATCACGGGAAGTCCAAAATGTGACACGGTGAAGCCGAAATAAGCGTACATTTTGGAACCAGCACGACCAACCACGCCGGGGAAACCCGGTGTTTTTGTTTGGTCCGCGCACGGCTAATCATTACTTAGGGGGAAAATAGGGCGCGGCAAGCCGACGCCCCTACGAGGAGATGTTGATCTGTGCCTCCAAAATTAGCTACTCGCGGGGCAAGCCAAAATCTGGAGAACATTTCGTTAACAGTGAGGGACACAGGCAGACAGGCAGACATGCAGACGTATATCATTTTACTGCGCGGAGTGATGCCCACCGGGAAAAATAAAGTACCGATGGCACCGCTGCGGGACGCGCTTACGGCGGCGGGATTAGTCGATGTGCGAACGTATATTCAGAGTGGAAATGTGATCGCGCGGTCTGATCGCACGGCGGCGGATGTGGAAAAGCTGGTGCATGATGAGATCGAAAAGCAGTTCGGCGGCGATATTGCCGTCGTGGCGCGGACTCCGGGACAGATGCGGCAGATATTCGAAAACCGCCCCTATCAGGAGGCGGATACGAGCAAGGTTTACTTCACAGTGCTGGGAAGTAAGCCGGATGCGGACAAGGTAGCGGCGCTGCGGCAACTGGATTTTACGCCGGATCACTTCACAGTTACGGATCAGGCGGTATATATGTGTATTGTCCGAATGGCTATGGGCAGAGCAAGCTGAACAATAATTTCCTGGAGAAGAAGCTGGGGGTGGTGGCGACGACGCGGAACACCAATACGATGACCAAGCTGCTGGCGTTGGCAGAGGCGCTGTGATGCGACATTAAGCGGCGGCACACGGTATAGTGTGTGAAGAGTTGTTAAAAACTGTATATAGTACGGTGCGACGATTGTTTTCGCGTGGTGGAGTGTGGCATAATAAAGATATGCTCAACAAAGAAGAAACACGCCTGATCAATCGTGCGTGCCGAGGCGACCGGGACGCGATAGCTGCACTCTACCAGCAGCATGTGCAATTGATCTATCGCTATATCAGTTACCGGGTACCCGATTCCGCCGTAGCAGAAGACCTGACGGCGGAAGTCTTTTTACGCATGGTGGAAAGCCTGCCCCGGTATGAACAGAACGGCGCACCGTTTGAAGCGTGGCTGTACCGGATCGCGATGGCGCGAGTGGCGGATTATTACCGGGAACGCACCCGCCGACCCCAAGAAGCGCTGTCGGAAAGCGAACCGGATCGCGAATTATCCCCCGAAGGCACGCTGCAAGTGAATGAAGAGGCAGCCGAGATTCGGGCGGCACTGTACCAGTTGAGCGAAGAACATCAGGATATTTTGGTGCTCCGGTTTGTGGAGCGTAAAAGTCACAGTGAAGTGGCGAGTATGTTGGGAAAATCCGTGACAGCGGTCAAAAGCGCACAGCATCGCGCCTTGGCCCATTTAGCGGAATTGATGGGGTCGAACGGGAAGATCAGACACTATTTGCGAGGACGCGATGAATAGCGCGCCGGATGAACTAGCTAACCGACTGGACGAGGTTCTCCCACCTCATCGTTCAGACATAAACAAACAAGAGCGCGCGGATGCGCTGATTGACGCGGCGGTACGGTTGGCGCGTGAGCCGCACCCGGTCTTAAACGCGGGCGCGGTAGCCCAGATTCAAGCGCGGGTGTTAGCGCAGGTGCCACGCCAGCGGTTATCCTTCCGGCGGCAACCTGTGCTGCGGTGGGCTGTTGCGGCATGCTTGATCATGGTGATCCTGGTATCGGGAACAGCAACGGTGTCGGCGCAGAGTTTGCCCGGTGATACGCTGTATCCGGTTAAACGGCTGGTAGAACGAGGGCGGCTGGCGCTGGCTGGGGAGGAAAGCGAAGTCGAACTGCGGCTGGAATACGCGGAGCGGCGGCTGGATGAGTTCGCGGAACTGGAAACCGATCGGGGCGAGATCAACGCCGATGTGCTGGATGATGCATCCGATGAAATGAACACGGCCTTTGGTTTGATGGAAAAAGGCGTGGGATTAGCGCGCGAGTATCAGGATAAGCTGGTTGCGCTCAGCGAACGGCAAGCAGAGTTGGCCCAGGGCGCATTGGAAACGGCTGATCCGGATGAAGCCGAGGAATTGCAGCAAGTGGTGGCCGAAGCGGACAGCCTGAAGGAGAAAGTTCGCAGCCTGAGCCGATCATCCAGACCCATGCGGGCGCTTCCCGACGGCATGTATATTCGGCATATTTTGACGGGGGTGGCGACGCCTAGCAGACCGGATACGGTGGCGGTGTTCGATGACACTCCGGCTATGATGTCCGCTACGAGTGCGGCTCCGGTATTCGTTCCGACACGGAAACCCGTTGATAACCCGGTGGTCGTGGTCAATCCGCCGACACCGACAGATGAGGATGAAACACGTGATCAGGCGGGGGATGATGATCCGCCCGTGGTGGAGCCGCCAGAGCCGACGGATGTGCCTGTGACGCCGGAACCAACGGTAGAACCGACAACTGTACCGACGGATGTGCCTGTGACGCCGGAACCGACAGTCGAACCGACGACTGTGCCGACAGATGTGCCGACAGATGTGCCGACGGATGTGCCAGCGACACCAGAACCGACCGTCGAACCGACAGTGGAACCGACCATTCCGCCCGCCGTGACCGAACCGCCGATGGTGGATGAGCCGGACGATACGCGGGACGAGGCGGGGGATGATGAGCCGCCTGTGATTGAGGAACCAGACGTTATACCAGAGCCAACTGAGCCGCCGGTGATCGACGAGGTGGTTGTCACGCCAGAGCCGACTACCGGACCCTAGGGGTAACGGATCAGAGCAGGATAAAAGAGCGTTGGGGGAAATCTTCAACGCTTTTTGGTTGGGCGCGTCGTGGTACAATGGATGTCAATGGCACATGAGATGGGTGAAGCAAATTGCGACAAATTTTTATCAGTTATGACTATGCTGATCAACCCTTTGCTTTGCGGCTGGCTGAGGATTTGGGGAACAGCGGCGCAAATGTCTGGTTGGATGTGAAACATGCCGAACCGGGACGGAATTGGAGCCGGAGCGTGGAGCGCGCCCTGAGCGAGTCGCATATGATGCTGGTGGTGCTGTCGCCCCACGCGCTGGACTCGGCCCATGTGGCGGTGGAGTGGCAAGCGTATCTGGAAGCGAATCGCCCGGTGATACCCGTCTTGGCGCAGCCGTGTTCGCCACCGGGACCACTGCGCACCCGACGTCCGGTGGATTTTACGCGCGATTATTCGCGGGCGTTTCATGAACTGACGCCGCGCTTGATCGAATATGGCATGCGCACACAGCGGGTTGATCCCGTGATTTGGACGATGCAGACGGATGTGCAGGATTACCGGGACGAAAAGGGTCCGGCGACAACGACAGCGGAACCGCTGAGCCTGGATGATGATGCTGCGGACAGCGGGCTGCGGCGGATGGTGTCGGCGCTGCGGGATCTGCTGCGCCCGAAGCGCGGAGTGGCGTCGTAGAGGCCACGGCTGGCGGCGCGAGTTTTCTCAAATTGTTGATCTTCTGCGTGATCCCCCCCCGCACGTTTTTCGCGTTTTGATTTTACAAAGCCTATCCAGACGGTGAGAAGCACCCCGGTAAGGTTTCCGGGTTGCCGTTCGGAGTCAAAAGCGGCGAAACTCATAGAGTGCTAAATACTCCCCCAAAGGATAGAACAAGATGATCAAACGGCTGCTGTTAGGGATGCTCATCATGGTATTGGTTCTTCCTGGTGCGGCGCAAGCGCAAGCCCAGGGTACGTGGCAAGTCACGCTGTTCGATATGTCGAATTTCACGCTGTATACGGTGACACCGGACAGTATCACGGCGGGGGTATCATTTCCGCAGATGGCGACCTACACGGACATCAGCGCCTATGATTTGGCCCTGTCGCCGGATGGACGGTTTTTGGTGTTCAGTACCTATGAAACCGGGCCGAACCAAACGGAGGCGCATGGGGTGTATGTGGCGGATACGATTACCGGGGCGTGCTGCCAGAAGTTGAGCGATCCGAATTATCCCACTCTGCAAATTATACTGCCGGGACCGATCAGCCCGGACAGCCGACAGATCGCGGTGTCGATGTCGTCGCCGTATACCGAAAGTGGGATGAATGATACCGTAATCGCGACGTTTGATCTTGAAACCAGCGCTGTGACCGCGACTCTGCCGCTGACGAGTCTGGACTCGGAAGCGTTCCCCGGCATGGTGGCCCAGTTCGGGGCGTGGCAGGAAGGCGTGTTTCAAGATGGGATTCGACTGCGGTCAAGCTGCTGGGGATGCGAACCACCGCTGGATGGTCTGTTCCAAATCTGGAATCCGGTGGATGGCAGTGTGAGCGCGCCGACGGAGCCGTATAACTTCTTCTGGGATGTGCTGCCGGCGACGGATGGAGTCGTGGTAGAGATGGAGAATACAGCTTATCCGGTGAGTGGATTGATCGGCGGAATGTTCGCGACGGCGAATGTCGTGCATTATTACTCCACACGCGCCGATACAGTTGGACGGGTGATTTATTATCACCCCACGAATCATGTCATCTACGACGCGTGGTGGGTGCAGGATGGTAAGACAGTGCTGATCAGCCAGGGCGGTCCGGTGCGGATGTCGGCGGATGGGTATATGGCGGAAGCAAGCACGCCAGGGGAAAAATACCTCCTGTTCCGCGATGGGACTCAGGTGGCGGTGACTTCGACGGAGATTGGAGAATTTCTGACCGGGACGCCGGATGGGTGGCTGTCCTTCGATGGCCCCAGCGGGACGCTTTATAATAATGTGGTGGGCCTGGATGCGATCTCGAATCCGCTGGGAACGCTCGGCCAACCGGTGTTCCTGAACAGTAATTTTGTATTGGGGATGAGCGCGGGCGGATCATACCCGGAAGCGGTGCCGCCTGTCCCGGTTGTGTGCCCCGGATTTGTGCCGTCGCGGCTGGTGCTGAACAGCGTGGCGATGGTGACGCCGGGTGAGGCGAATAATCTGCGGGTGGAGCCAAGGCTGAGCAGCGCCGAGGCGGGATCGATTCCTGGCGGGGAGGCGTTTATCGTATTGGATGGCCCGGTGTGCGCGGATCAAATGGCGTGGTGGCGGGTGGATTACCGGGGAACGGTGGGATGGACCTCGGAAGGGCAGGGGAGCACATACTGGCTTCAGCCGTTTATGTACTGATCCCCCCTATTTTCCTGGCCTCCTTTCTCCACGCAAGCAGGGAAAGGGGGGGAAGCTCGGACCTCACCCCTAGCCCCTCTCCAAAATCCTTGGAGAGGGGAAAAAACGGCTTGGCTGTGCTTAAGTTGACATCACTTGGGCCATTCGTGAATTGCCCCTACGAACCTCCCCCTCCGCTCCCTCTCCAACCGAGTTGGCGAGGGGGAAAAGCGAACCCGGCCCCTTCCCGCAGGCAGGACGGGGAGCCGGTGAAAGATGCGGGTAATGATTAGCCGCGTGCAGGGCAAGCTGGTTAAGGTAGATCGATTATGGTGAAGGCGGCAGAGATACGGGCGGCGGCGGCAGGGGTGGGGTTTAGCCAGGTCGGGATTATTCCGGCGGTGCCCTCGCCGCGCCTGGATGCCTATCTGCGGTGGGTCGAGGCGGGGATGTATGGCGGGATGGACTACCTGGCGCGGGCGGATCGGGTGGTCCGGCGGCAGGATTTGAATGTAATCCTGCCGGGGGTGCAGTCGATCATCGTGGTGGCGCTGGATTATGGGACGTTTGCCGTGCCAGATGAAATTCTGACGGATCCACGACGCGGACGGCTCTCGAATTATGCGTGGGGTGTGGATTATCATGCCGTGATGACACCCCGGTTGGAACAACTGGCGGCGCTGATCGGGGATGCGGCGGCGCGGGTGTATGTCGATACGGGCGCGGTGTTGGAGCGGAGTCACGCGCAGCAGGCCGGATTGGGATTCGTGGGCAAAAATACGATGCTGATCCATCCCCGGCGCGGATCATTTATGTTTTTGGGCGAGATTCTGACCACCACCCACTTTGATGAATATGACAGTCCACAGCGTGAAAGCATGTGTGGGACTTGTACCCGCTGCCTGACGGCCTGCCCGACGAATGCATTTCCTCACCCGTATGTGCTGGATGCGCGGCGGTGTATCAGTTATCTCACGATTGAGTTGAAGGGCCATATCCCTGAAGCGCTGCGCCCGCTGCTGGGGAATTGGGTCTATGGATGTGACATCTGTCAGGTGGTGTGTCCGTGGACGCGATTCGTGCAGCCAACCGTGGAAGCCGGATTCTGGCCGGGGGGGAGGTGGATCGGGCTGCCCCGCTGCTGACGGATTTGCTGATGCTGGATGAGACGCGGTTTGCTCAACGATTCGCAGATTCAGCGCTGGCGCGGATCAAGCGGGACCGGCTGGTGCGAAATGCGTGTGTCGCGGCGGGAAACAGCGGTCTGGCGGAGTTTGCACCGCAACTGCAAGCGCTGGCGGCGGATGATCCGTCGGAGATGGTGCGGGAGCATGCGCGGTGGGCGGTGAAACAGGTGTCAGGGCTATAAACGCTCAGCACCCGGCAGGTGTGGGCTACCGGGTGCTGATGCACAAGGAGGAAAACATTTGGCGCAACTCTGCGCAATTAATAAGGAGGAAAATCTCTTAAGAAAATTAACTTGTTGATGTTTAAAGCATAGCTTAAAAGTAGACGCCTGTCTTGTGATACTATGCATAAAGAATAGAGGATTTTGTCATACCTTGAGCATTCTTAAGGGAAAACGAAATACCGCATCCAGACTCCCCAGCCAGATGCGGTATTCTTGTAAAATAATATTTGGTTTATTTAAGGAGGCAGAAGAGAAACACCATCTCAATAGATGTTCTATTGAGAGATTGTCACACCAGCCTGCTGTCACACAATCAAAGAATACTCCTAAGAGGGGGACACGGAACAGTTTACAAAAGCGTGAGATCGTGTGACTTTTGTCATCAGAGGATTAAAACGCCTTAATGAAGATGGACATGATCAAAAATCAGGTAGCCAGAGGGAGGCCAGCCAACCTGCCCCTTGCAGCTTGAACCTCACCCCCACTCCAACTTGGTTGGAAGGGGGGAAGACGGCAGCCACAACTTGCTAAGCGGGGACGATGATCGGTGCAGTCTGGGGCACGACATGAACATCCAGGGTTTGAGGTGTGATCAATTCGCCGTCACGCAGCACGGACTGGGGCGGCGTGACGCTGATGTTTACTTCTTTGACCTGCCACTGTAACAAGGAGTCCGCCATTTCGCCCTCGCGGAGCGCCTCGGCTGCCGCCTGGAGCACCGTTTTGAGGTTGGCTTCCTGGATCAAAATGACATCCAGCAGACCGTCGCTGGGATCAATCGCATGAGCCAGAGTCAGACCGGGGACAGGCAGTTTGCCATAGGTGGTGACCAGGCAGCCAATGGCCTCGTGTTCGACAGTGGTTCCATCCAGTTGCAGGCGATAGGTGGCTGGGACGGGATCGCGCAGCATGGCAAACAAGGCCGAAAAAATGCCGGGAGACGAGTTCTCGCGCGCCAGATCCGCCTGGAAGCCGATGCCCAGCCGGAAGAATAAATAACCGCCTACTACGCCCATATCCAGGGGCTGGATCAGGGTCGGAACGGTGCCTAAGAGGGCCGCCGCGTCTGCTAATTTAAGAGGGATACCCAGCTCTTTGGCGAGCAGATTCGCGTTTCCACCGGGCAGAATCGCAACCGGAATATCACGGCCTTCCAGCCCGGCGACGACTTCCATCACGGTGCCATCGCCACCATACACGGCCACCGCATCAACGCGATCACGGATGGCTAATTCGGTTAGCTGCTGGGCATCACCCGGCCCATGTGTGACAAAGGCATCCCAATCGACGCGGTGCTGCTGGAAGACATCATTCAGAATATTGAGGATCGGTTCCTCTTTTCCGGCAGCGGGGTTAATGATCACGTGGACGTGCTCGTAGCGCCGCCCGCCGGTTGGGGTAGGCTTTTCGCCTGCGCCGATCATACCATGTCTCGCCCTACTTATATTGGCACTGCTTCCTGCGGCCCCTGCCCCGGTGGGCGCGCAAGCCGACGAGAATAGTTGTCGGGCCGTTGACTGAGCGGCTGTCACCTCATTGGCGCAGGAATGCACCGAGATGCAGAATGGCACCGTCTGTGCCGGGACCAATGGGGTCACGATTCAGACGGTCGGCGGGCAGCAGGTGGCCCAGGCAGGCGGAGCCGTCCAGGTTCGTTCGGTCAGCCAAATCGATGCCCTGGCTGGCGACGAATGGCCCCTGGTGATGCTGCATCTGCCCGATGCCGTCAACTCGCAGAATTACGCCACCCTGTTGGTGCTGGGAAATGCAACGCTGACCTTTGCCGAAAATGCGAATGGGATGGTCTTTGATCTCAAAACAGGTGTGTCGCCGCTCCCCTGCGCGGACCTACCCCAGCCCGGTGTGCTGGTGCAGTCTGCCGCCAACAGCCTGACTCTCCTGCGCGTGAATGGGGTCGATGTCGCCGTGAATGGCATGGCGATAATCACCGCCCCAGAAAATCAAGGCGTTACGATCAGTTCATTAAGCCGCGAAGCCATTTTATCCCAGAGCGGCACCGTCATTTTCGCCGGGGACCAATCGACTGTAACCGGCGATGTTGCATCGGAAGTCGTTTTTTATGATGGTTCAGCTCTGAAGAATGTCCCGGTTGAAATTCTCCCGGTCATTGAGTTAGTCGCCCTGCCCGGTAACGGCACCGTGCTCCAGGATGTGAGTTTGTATCTGCGTCCGGCAGAAGAATCGTATACCAGCGCGACTGCCCAGGCGGGCTTGCCGGTAAACCTCTTCGGCCAGGACTCCACAGGCCAGTGGGTTTATGTGCGCACCTATGATAGCCTCATGGGTTGGATACCTCGTAACTACCTGGATTTAAAAACAGACGGTGACATGCCCGTGCTGGCGGAACCGCCCACCCTTCCCGCGCGGCCTTTTGGCCCGATTCAGGGTCGCGGTTATTTGAACGCTGAACAGAACAATCTGCGTAGCGGTCCGGGCCAGGACTACGAAATCGTCGTCCGTTTGCCCGTGAACACCGAGGTGCTTGTTTTTGGCCGTAATCCCGACAGCAGATGGCTGTTGGTCGAAACACTGGACGGTACGCGGGCCTGGTTGAGTGCCGATCTGCTGAGTCCTTCGACACAGTTTGACATCGATCTCCTGCCCCTGCCGCCGGAATTTGTCGAATAAGGTCCTCCATCTGGTTTGACTCCCCTTCTCTAGGGGTAACAAATGATTTGGCGCGCCTGAGTGCCGGGCTGACCCGGCGGTAAGGGAAAAAGATGGGTGAACAACCGGGCTTGGTCAATAAGCTAAAAGGGATGATCGGCGCAGGCGAAAAGCCTACCCCAAC
>DATAMF010000383.1:0-5521 GCA_036260665.1 Aggregatilineaceae bacterium
CCCGTTCGGTATATAAATCATAGCCGTCAGCGATAATCTGACGGTAATTAGCCTTGTGGTCCACAATCACCCAATCAGCGTTTTCTTCCGTCACCAATCGCGAATACGATGCAGCAAAATAGCGCGGCCCCCAGGGATACATCACCGCCACCTGAGCATCATCGGGAAGTTCGGCCCGCAGTTGTTCCAATCGTTCGATAGTCCTGATCCCGGTTGGCTCATCCACCAGTTCACTGATGTAATCGCCGTTCAAAAAGAACAGGATCAAAAACCAGATCAGCGCCCCGATCAGCGCCAGCACTGTCCAGACAGGGCGGCTTTGGGCGAGCGTATTCACGCCCAGCGCGACGCCCATAACCAGGATCAACACGGTCGGCATGAGAATCGCCTCTGGCAGAACAGCAGTATGGTAGGCCACAGCGAACAGTGTTGGTCCCACCGCACACAACACCAATACTTGCGCCGTGCGGCGGTAGGGTGAAAAGATCAACACCCCAATCAGCGCCGCCACACCCAGGATAAGACCGGGCAGCGAGATTTCAGCGACCAAAATATCAACAACATCACGCCCATTATCAAGCCAGCCATTGAGATCAGCGGGCAGCGTAACCAGTCGATCCGCTTCCCGCCCGGAAAACTCCGTCCAGAAGCCGCGCCAGGTGCCTGGCTCCCCATACACCCATTCGCCCCCTTGCCATTCCCGCAGCGGCAGGTACACATAGGGTAGAAAACCGAGCAGCGCCAGCCCCATCGCGGGCAGCACAATCCGTTTCCAATCGCGGCGTTCCGCCCACACATGCGGCCACACCGCCCAAAGGAGGCCGGGCGCGACAAATACGATTGCCCGGTGATGCGCCACACCGATCCCACCCAGCAAAGCGAGCATCCACACTCGCCGCCGTGTACTCCATCTGCCTGCCCACGGATCAGGCCACAAGGCGACCACCAGCATCAGCACCGTGATCGCCAGCGACATGCTGTAAACTTCAGCGATCACATTATGAATCCAGATCGAACGTGCCAGCGCCAGCACCCCAACAAACATCAGGGATTCATTCAGTTTCCCCGTCATACGCCACAGCAGCAGCCCCACGCCCGCCAGCGCGACGAGGCCCCAGGTCATCGCATACAGACTAGCAGCGGTTGCCGGTTCAACCTGCAACGGGCGCAGCGCTGCGGTAAACAGGTTGCCGAGAATCGCAAACAGCGGGTACCCCGTGTGATGCACGGTCCCCCAGACATTCAGCGCCACCTGAATCTCGCCCACATCTTTGATATATTCGTTTTTCAGCAGCAGTTCTTTAGAACGCCCTTCAGCAAAACTGCCCGCCACGTGGGTTTGTAGGGTCGTCGCATAAACCAGCATCGAGATTAGAAGAGGTGCCAGTAGGTTAATTTTGACAATAGACTGTTTTGGAGTGCGTGATCGTTTGAGTTTCGGCATGACAATTTCAAAATGAATGGTAGGATCAAGATGAACGCATTATAACGCGTTCGTGTTTAAGCTTGGAGTTTTAGGGAGTTAGCTATGTCTAATGCGACTCAATCCCGGCTGGCAGCCGTGCCGCTGCTTTCTGGGTTATCGGCTGAAGAATTGGCGGTTCTAGATCGTTCCATTCGCGCAGTATCGCTCAAAGAAGGTGAAACGCTGTTTCACCAGGGCGATCCCGGTGACGCCTTGTATATCATCGAGTCGGGGCAGTTGAAGGTGTGTACCTTTGGAGCCGACAACCAGGAAATTGTATTGAATATTATGGGACCAGGCGATCGGTTTGGCGAACTGTCGCTGCTCGATGGTCGGCCCCGTGTTGCCACCATCACGGCGCTCATCGACTGCGAGCTGCTGGCGCTGGATCGCGCACCGTTTATCGGCTATGTGTGGCAGCGGCCTGAGATGGCAATTCGCATGTTAGCCCACCTAAGTAATCAACTGCGCCAGCATGTAGTGATGCACGAAACGCTCGACACACGTGACAGTGTAGCGAAGCTGGCTCAGGTTGTGCTGTTTTTGGCCGAGCGGGATGGTAGTGTCGAACCGGGCGTTGTCACATCGACGCTGAACAAAAAGCAGATGGCCGAAACCATTGGTACGAGTGAAGAATGGGTGACACGGATGTTGGCGGAGTGGTCACAGGAAGGCATTATCGGCATGACCGGGCCGCGCCGCCTGATTCTACACGATGTTGAAGCCTTGAAGCGGCTGACCCAGCACGAAGGTTAGGGTTAATATCCCCCACAAACACGCGACTCCTGCTATCAGGAGTCGTGTTTAAACACGCATTTTCTAAATAAGAAGTTTTTCGGCTGCCGAATGAGTCTGTTTCTTTAACGCGGCTCGACAACCATGCGGACGGCAGTACGTTCCTGGTCCTCGATCAACACTTCGGTGAAGAAGGGAATCACAATGACATCAATGTGATCTTCGGACAGATACCCGCGAGCAATCGCCACTGCTTTAATGGCCTGATTGACTGCGCCCGCCCCTATTGCCTGAACCTCGGCCCGGTTATGTTCTCGGACGACGCCGGCAATTGCACCTGCCACCGCCGTGGACCGCGAGCGTGCGGATACTTTAATGATATCAACGCCTGAAGACGTATCCGCAGACAAATCATCAGGAGCCAAGTGTGATGAAGGGATTGGTTGCATTGTATGGTCGCCCCGTGCCAAATAATAAACGAAAAGTACGCGCAGCCTCATTGTACTCGAATTCATCGATTAAGCCAACCAGTACTTGATGATGTATTTTCAGGGCACGCCACGATTGCATCAATTTTCACTTATAGAAATTTCATAAAATCTTTGTTATTTCCCGTTTCGATGCTTTTCTTAAGGTTATAATAAATAGAAGGTGAAAGATCAGTCTAGTTGCAAGCCAAACTGGTTCTGGGTATTATTCGCTTAGATTGTTGGATCAACCAATTAACTCATCTATTTATCTATCCATACAATCAATCGGTCTTATCCTTGAGAGGAATAGTATGGCAAACGAGCGTTTCTATGGCACAGTGAAAACCTTTGATCGCATCGGTGGATCGGGGACGATCATGCTGCCAGATGGCCGTGAAGTGAATGTCCGCTACTCATCTATTCGAGGCGAAGGGGTCCGACGACTTAAAGAAGGTGCCCCAGTGTCGTTTATGATTGAAGAAAAGCGGCGCGGATTGTACGCAGTCTGCGTGCAATCCGAATAGCGTTCCACTTCTACAACCTTATATTCCTCATTTCTACAGGTCCGCGCGCGTGTTGGTAGATAGTTGCGGGCTGTTTTTTATACTCTGCGCTAAAATCTGCGCCAAATGATTCGTTACCCCATCCCCCTTTCCTGGTCAAACCGGATGAATGGGGTAATTATTTTCTGGGATGGCCTAAAGCTATAATTGCGAAGCCAGACTGGTCTTCGTTTGAAAGTTGAATGTAGTTGCACCGGGGCACACTGCGCCCCTAGAGGAGTTTATGTCAATGGAGCAAGGCGCATTACGCCTGATACCCCTGGGTGGTTTAGGCGAAGTTGGTAAAAACATGCTGCTCATTGAATATGATCGGTCAGCCATCATCGTGGATGTGGGCATCATGTTCCCCGAAAACGATATGCTGGGTATCGATTATATTATCCCCGACTTCCGCTATATCGTGACCGAAGTCGAAGAAATGGGATTGCAGATCCTTGGCATTATTGTGACGCATGGGCATGAAGATCATACCGGAGCCATTGGGTATGTGCTGAAATCGCTGCCCGCCCCTGTCTACGCCACACCGCTGACAGCCGGGTTATTGGACATCAAAATGCGCGAGGCGGGGCATGTGGATCATCCCCTCCATGTCTTTCGGGCAGGCGATGTCATCGAACTCGGACCATTCCGTATCGAGACGTTTCATGTGACCCACAGCATCCCCGATAGTGTGGGGCTGGGCATTAACACCCCTGTCGGACTCATTGTGCATTCAGGTGACTTTAAATTTGATCACACCCCCGTTGATGGCTGGCCGCCCGATTTTGCCAAGCTGGCTGAGTTTTCAAAACGGGGTGTCTTGGCATTGTTATCCGACAGCACGAATGCGGATCGAGCAGGGTGGACTCCGTCCGAGACGGTGATTGAACAGGCGCTGGACGATGTATTTCACGCGGCGAAAGGGCGCATCATTGTTGCGACATTTGCTTCGCTGATCTCACGCATTCAGCAGGTCGCCACAGTTGCGCAGAAATACGAGCGGCGGCTCGCGATTGCCGGGCATAGTATGACCGAGTACATCAAAGTCGCAACCAAGCTCGGTTATATCGACCTGCCCAAAGATTTGCTGGTCAGTGTCGAGCAAACGGCCAAGATGCCGCGTGATAAGATTGCCATCATGGCAACCGGCGCGCAGGGCGAACCGACAGCCGTGCTGGGTAAGCTGGCCTGGGGTAATCATCGCCAGTTGGAGATCGAAGAAGACGATACCGTGATCATGTCGGCTCACGCCATTCCGGGCAACGAAGAATTGGTCCACCGCACGATCAACAAGCTGATCCAGCGGGGCGCACATGTGATCTACGATTCCGTATCTCCGGTACACGTCTCAGGTCATGCCAGCCGTGAAGAATTAAAACTCCTGATTAACTTGATCCGGCCCAGGTTTTTTGTTCCCGTCCATGGTGAACTGCGGCACCTGATGCAGCACAGCATGTTGGCCCAGGAATTGGGCATTCCGGCTCAAAACATTGCCGTTGTGGAAAATGGCACGGAGATTTGTATCACTGCCGATTCACTCCAGGTAGGCGGGCGCGTACCGGGCGGGTATGTGTTTGTGGATGGTGCAGGCGTTGGTGATGTCGGCCCAATTGTGATGCGGGATCGGGAAATTCTGGCAAGCGATGGTTTTGTGATCGCCCAGGTCTTGATCGATAAAGAGACCGGCTTATTGCTGAAGACGCCAGAATTGATTTCGCGCGGGTTCGTGTTTTTACGCGAGGCAGCCGAACTGATCGAAATGGCGCAGTTGAAAATCATGGAAGTCGTTGAGTCCCATCCCAAGGGTGATCTGACAGTTGCGGTGCAGGATGCGCTGTCGAAGATGTTCTATAACCAGACCAAGCGCCGCCCGATGACGTTTGCGTTCGTGACGGAAATTTAAAGCTGAATCGCCTCAGATTTAACTTAAATCTCAGCGCATTTAGGCTAAATCTATCCCACATTTATCCCAATTAAGGCTACTTTTATCCCAATTAAGCTTAAATAAGTAGCCTACTTTTACCATTTCCTAACCTGGGGCCAGTTTGAAAAAGGTTAGTTTGCCGATTCGCGCTTTTGTGTGAAATCTGTCTGTTAGCTGAGACTATACAAAAACATCCCGGCCAAGCTAGATTCTGTTCGTTTTTATGCTTTCGGGCCGCTAGGTCCGCTGTGGAAGCGCGACTTCAGCCTGAACATCGAGGCCCGGAAAAAGTGTATCGAAGTCATCGGGAATATAGCGGCGCGCGATGTCGGATGTCAGGGCATTCGCAGCGCAGATTTCCCCGTAGAGGTCGGCGCTGCGGCGC